>NZ_JBFIKK010000045.1:0-22745 GCF_041600255.1 Nocardioides sp.
GAGCCGGAGCAGCCGGCTGAGGTGAGCACGAGGGCGAGGACAGCAGGGGCGGCCCACACCAGGGCTGGGCGGTGGTGCTTGCGGGGCTGGCTCATGCAGGTGGGACGCCGGGGGTGCTGTGCGGGTTCCCGGCCGGGGGGGGTTTCACTGGTTAACCAGTGATTTGCGCACTCAACCCCAACAACTCCCCGGGTGAAGTGCGGGTCTTCTGGGTCCGGTCGCCCCCCGACCCGCCACCAGCCCGGTCGCACCACCCCCACGTCCTAGGCTGATCGGCGTGAGTCAACAGTCGAGCCCTGTCGTCGTCGTGGTGGGGGCCGGGGTCGCCGGTCTGACCGCGGCCCGCGACCTGGCCCGCGCCGGCCACCGGGTGCTCGTCCTCGAGGGCGCCCCGCGCGCCGGCGGCAAGCTGCTCCGGGCCGAGGTGGCCGGCATCGGTGTCGACGTGGGTGCCGAGGCGATGCTCAACCGCCGACCCGAGGGCGTCCAGCTGGCTCGCGATCTCGGCCTGCCCGTCGAGCATCCGACCTCCGCGACCTCCCGGCTCTGGACCCGTGACGCCCTCCGCCCGCTGCCCCGCTCGCTGATGGGCGTCCCGCTCGACCTCCACCAGCTCGCCGCGTCCGGGGTGCTCTCGGAGCCCGGCCTCGCCCGGGTGTACGACGAGCAGCCCGTCCCACCCTCGGACGAGGACCGCTCGGTCGGCCAGCTGGTCGCCGCCGCCCTCGGTGACGAGGTCGTCGACCGGCTGGTCGAGCCCCTGCTCGGCGGCGTGTACGCCGGCCACGCCCGGCTGCTCTCCGCCCGGGCCACCGTGCCGGCACTGGTCGCCCTGCTCGAGCGCGGCCCGCTGCTGGCGGGAGCCGCCACCCTGCCCACCTCCGACACCCCGGTCTTCGCCGGGCTCGCCGGTGGCATGGCCGGTCTGGTGGACGCACTCCTCGCCGACCTCGCCACCCACCCCACCGTCCAGGTCCGGTACGACGCACCGGTCCGCGAGCTGCGCCGTACCCCGGCGGGCTGGGCGCTGACCGTCGGGCCCACCACGACCGCCGAGCTCATCGAGGCCGACGCGGTCGTGCTCGCCACGCCCGCCTCGCCCACCGGACGTCTGCTGCGCGACGTGGCGCCGACCGCGGCGGCCGAGCTGGCCGCGATCGAGCACGCCTCGATGGCGGTGGTCAGCTTCGCCTTCCGTGCCCGCGACGTCGCCGGCCTGCTCGCGCTCGACGCCTCCGGCTTCCTGGTCCCGCCGGTGGAGGGCCGCGCGATCAAGGCGGCGACCTTCTCCTTCGCCAAGTGGGCCTGGGTGCGCGCCGCCGGCCGCGGCGCTGAAGGCAGCGAAGGCAGCAAGGGCGCCGATAGTGCCGAGGACCTGGTCCACCTGCGGACCTCCCTCGGTCGGCACCGCGAGGAGGCCGCACTGCAACGCGCCGACGAGGAGCTGGTCGCCGCCTCGCTCGCCGACCTCGCCAGTGCCGTAGGCCTGACCGCGACCCCGGTCGACACCCACGTCCAGCGCTGGGGTGGCGGCCTGCCCCAGTACGCCGTGGGTCACCTCGAGCGAGTCGCCCGGATCCGGGCCGCGCTGGTCGACCTGCCCGGCATCGCCGTCTGCGGGGCGGCGTACGACGGGGTGGGGATCCCGGCCGTGATCGGCTCCGCGCACCGGGCTGCGGCCGCCATCACTCAGCCCGGCACAATGGAGCCATGAGCAACAGCAAGGCCTCCCTCGCCCGTGAGATCAACGACTCCATCCGCTACACCATGTGGTCGGTCTTCCGGCTCGCCGACGTCCTCGGGCCCCTCGAGGGCGGCGCGGACCGAGCCGCCGAGGCGGCCGAGGTCGAGAAGCTCTTCGCGCAGCTCGCCGAGGAGGACGTCGTCGTGCGCGGGGTCTACGACGTGAGCGGCCTGCGCGCCGACGCCGACGTGATGGTCTGGTGGCACTCCGAGACCTCCGAGGCGCTGCAGTCCGCTTACCACCGGCTGCGTCGTACGGCGTTCGGTCGCCGGCTCGCGCCGGTCTGGTCGCAGCTGGCGCTGCACCGGCCCGCGGAGTTCAACAAGTCCCACGTGCCGGCGTTCATGGCGGACGAGGAGGCGAAGGCCCACGTCTGCGTCTACCCCTTCACCCGCTCCTACGAGTGGTACCTGCTCGAGGACTCCGAGCGCCGCCGGATGCTGGCCGAGCACGGCAAGATGGCCCGCGACTACGCCGATGTCCGGGCCAACACCGTGGCCAGCTTCGCGCTGGGCGACTACGAGTGGATGCTGGCCTTCGAGGCCGACGAGCTGCACCGGATCGTCGACCTGATGCGGCACCTGCGCGCCTCCGACGCGCGTCGTCACGTCCGCGAGGAGGTGCCGTTCTACACCGGCAGCCGGGTGGAGATCGCCGACCTGGTCGACCGCCTGCCCTGACCCGGTGCTGCTCGGCACCGAAGCCCGGGACGCCGACCTGGTCCACACGGGTGCGGAACCCGACCCGGGAAGCGGGCGTCCCACCCGCATGAGAATCCTTCGTTCCCTCCCCGTGCTCCTCGCCCTGTTCATCCTGGCCGCCTGCGGAGGCGGCGAGGACAACGTCGTCAGCGACCGAGGCTCCTCGGCCGCGATGCCCACCGCGATCCCCGCCGCCGATGGCACCGTGCACACCCGCACCCTGGCCACGGTGATGGACACCGGCGAGGGGGCCGGGCGACCCGAGCTCTGCCTGGGCGCCGTCGCCGAGTCCTATCCGCCGCAGTGCTCGGGCCTGTCGCTGGTCGGATGGAGGTGGTCCGACCACAACGGCGTCTTCGAGAAGTCCGGCTCGACCCGGTGGGGTCTGTTCGCGGTGACCGGCACCTTCGACGGCTCCGCCGTCACCGTCGAGAGCGCGGTCCCCGCTGCCCTCTACGACGCGATGGTCGTCGAGCCGACCCCCGAGCCGGCCGGCCCCGAGAGCGACCCCGCCGAACTCCGACGCATCCAGGCCGAGGTCGAGGACCTGCCCGGCTTCCTCTCCGCAGCCCCCGGTGACGGCTTCGTCGCGGTCGAGGTCGTCCACGACGACGGATCGCTGCAGGCCTGGGCCGACGGGGAGTACGGCGACGGCGTCGTGCGGATCACCTCGGCGCTGGTGCCGGCCTCGAGCTGACGCCGGCACCAGCCCGGCGTGCGGGCCCGGTCCTCGGTCGCGAAGCCAGTCGTCGTCGCGAGGACGGCGCCGTCGATGACGACGAGCTGACGACGCCGACGTTGCCGTTGCCACCACGGATCGCCCAGAACGCCGGTCGCGTCTGGGGGCGGACCGACGGCTGGTTCACCAAGCTCTGAGCGCGCCGCCTGCCGCCGGGGTCAGCCGTCCGTGGGCTCGAGGGTGAGGCTGATCGAGTTGATGCAGTAGCGGTCGCCGGTGGGCGTGCCGTAGCCGTCGGGGAAGACGTGGCCCAGGTGCGAGCCGCAGTTCGCGCAGCGCACCTCGGTGCGCTTCATCCCGTGCGAGGTGTCCTCGACGTACTCGATCGTGTCGCTGATCGGCTGGTAGAACGACGGCCACCCGCAGCCGGAGTGGAACTTCGTGCCCGACTCGAACAACGTGGCCTGGCAGGCCTTGCACCGGTAGACGCCGGTGGTCTCGGTGTCGGTGTACTCGCCGCGGAAGGCGGGCTCGGTGCCCGCCTGGCGGAGCACGGCGTACTCCTCTGGTGAGAGCTCGGCCCGCCACTGCTCGTCGGTCTTCTCCACCTGGTAGCTCATGACCCCACCGTAATCGGGTCCGGCAAGCCTCAGAAGCCCGTGATGCAGTACGGCGCGGGGCCCACGTCCGCCATCGCGGCGAACCTCTCCACGGCCAACGGTTCGCCCCGAAGCCGACCGGCGGCCCCGAGCGTCGTCACGCCGACCCCGCCCAGGTGCACCGAGCCGAGCGTGTCCGCCGCCAGGGCGACGTCGGCGGGCTCCTGGGTGGCAGACACCTGCGCCTGCCCGTCCTTCACCGCGACCCGCCACCGGCCGGCGGCGTGGCCGAGCTCGTCCTCGACCTCCAGCACGATCTCGCCGTCGGCCCCCCACGGCCGTGCCTCGAGTGCACGCACCACGTCGAGGACCCGGACCCACAGGTCGTCCACGACCTTGACCACGCGCCGGAGCCGGGGATCGACGAGGGCCCAGGCGAGGGGGTCGGTCAGGGGCGCGCGGTTCCACCGGACCTGGTCGACCAGGTCGATGTCGGCCAGGAAGCGCCACAGCCGCAGGTACGACGACGGGTCGGTGGCGACCAGGTCAACGACGTCCACCGTGCTGTGGCCGTCCTGCTGGCCGACGTGCTTGTAGAGGACGTGACCGATCGGACGGCCCCGGTCGTCGACGTGGATCGCGGCGCGCAGTTTGGCGTCGGGGGACTGGCTGTCCCAGTCGAAGGTCCCGGTCAGGATCGACTCGTAGAACTGGGGTCGCGGCAGCGAGCCACGCGTCTGCACGTGGAACTGGCTGAAGACCGCGTCGACGCACGCCCAGGCGTCGGCCGGTTCGACGAGCTCGACCCGCCCCACTGCCGGGGCGGCCGCGACCTCCGGCCGCATCGGCAGGCCCGTCCGGGCGTCGACCTCGACGCGCTGCTGATGGGTGGCGACGCCGAAGCCGAAGCGCCCGTAGATCGACCCCTCGGATGCGGTCAGGGCGGCCATGGGCAACCCGGCCTCCACCGCGTCCTGCAGGTTCTCGGTCATCAGGCGACGCAGCAGGCCACGCCGTCGGTGGGTGGGACTGACCGTGACATCGGTGATCATCCGCACCGGCAGCTGGGCCAGACCCGCGTTGAGCTCCTTGTCGAAGTGGGTGAACGTGGCCACCGGCAACGTTCCCGGCCCCACTGCCGGCGAGGTCAGCCAGGCTCCCCGCAGCACGGCCGCGTCGCGGCGGCAGTGCTCGAGCCAGAACTCGCGTGCCTTCTCGGCCATCCGGTCCTGGTGGAAGGCGCGGGCCACGGCCTGCCCGTAGCCGAGCAACCACTCACCTCGCTGCCCGGCGTCGTCGTTCGGGTCGAGGGTGGCGAAGGTCAGGTCCGGGTGCGTGTCCACGCCGAGCAATCTACGGAGCGATGCCTGCGCCGGGCCAGCCGATTAGGGTCGGCCCATGCCGAAGACTCCCGCAGCCGAGGTCGACGCCGGGGGGCGAGCGGTCCGGGTGTCCAGCCCCGACCGGGTGATCTACCCCGCCACCGACACCACGCCCGAGGTCACCAAGCTGATGGTGGCCGAGTACTTCGCCTCGGTGGACGACGGGCTGATGCGGGCGCTGCGGGATCGGCCGACCGCGCTGGAGCGCTGGCCGAGCGGTGTGCTGCCCGGCATCGAGCTCGCGACCGGGAGGCCCGGCGAGAAGGCCGAGGCGTTCTACCAGAAGCGGGCGCCTCGTGGCGCTCCCGACTACCTCGAGACCGTCGAGGTCACCTTCCCGTCCGGTCGCACCGCCGAGGAGATCTGCCCGACCGAGATCGCGGTGCCGGTCTGGTGTGCCCAGATGGGCACGCTGACCTTCCACCCCTGGCCGGTACGGCGCAGCGACGTCGACCGGCCCGACGAGCTCCGGATCGACCTCGACCCCCAGCCGGGGACCACGTTCGCCGATGCCGCCCGGGTGGCGCTGCTGGCCTGCGAGCTGCTCGAGGAGCTGGGCCTGGTCGGCTTCGCCAAGACCTCGGGACACCGGGGCGTCCACGTCTTCGTCCGGATCGAGCCGCGGTGGGAGTTCGCCGACGTGCGGCACGCCGCGATCGGCTTCGGGCGCGAGCTCGAGCGTCGCGACGACGGGGTCACGACCGCCTGGTGGAAGGAGGAGCGGGGGGAGCGGATCTTCGTGGACTTCAACCAGAACACCCGGGACCGCACCATCGCCTCGGCCTACTCGCTGCGCCCGATCCCGGGGGCTCCGGTCTCCACCCCGGTCACCTGGGCGGAGCTGGCCGAGCTGAGGGACCCCTCGGCGTACAACCTGTTCACGGTGCCCGAGCGGCTGGCCGACGGGGACCCGTGGGCCGGCATCGACGACACGGCGTACTCGATCCAGCCGCTGCTGGACCTCTACGAGGAGTCGGGGCTGGGCGAGATGAACTTCCCGCCCGACCATCCCAAGATGCCCGGCGAGCCACCGCGGGTGCAGCCGTCGAAGAAGGTCGCGGAGCACTGGGATGCCGACGGCAACCGGATCGAGCCGACATGAGTGAAGGACCCGCCGGTGCTCTCCCCCGAAGAAGCACCGAACGGGTCCTGCGCTGCGATGGTCGTCCGGACCCGTGGGTCCGGCTGCGGCCGCATTCCCCCCCAGGAGCGTCCGACTCTGACTGTCGCTGTCAACCGGTCCCCCCCGGGCCGTTGACGTGCCATCAATCTAGGCATCGGCGAGTCACGGGTCACCCACGTGCGACCCACAGTCGGGCCACCGTCGGGTAACAGACGGGTTCAGCTGCGACCCTCAGACTCCGGTGATGCCCTCGCCGCCGCCGGCCTGCTCGTCGAAGTTCTCGTGCTCGAGCAGGTGCAGGACCGGCACGCCGATCTTGCGGCGGGCGCGCGAGGTCCAGTCGACGTGGAAGAACTCGGCGACGACGTGGGGTCGGGTCAGGATGATCGCCTCACGGCCGTCGACGGCGGTCACGGTCTCGGCCAGCGCGTCGATCGGCGGGTCCCCGATGACCGTGCCCGTGCAGGTGGCGCCCGCGGCACGCAAGGCCTCCAGGGTGCGGGTCAGGTCCGAGTCGGAGCGCTCCTGGCAGTCCCGGCGGACCGCCTCGAGGTCGACGTCGCTCATCGCCATCGCCGGCGAGGCCATCACCTCGCCGGCCGAGAGGGCGCCCATCGCGGACTCGATCCGGGCCGCGGCGTCCTCCAGCGGCAGCAGCACGTGGTAGACCACCGGGTCCTCCAGCTCCTCGTGCAGCGAACGCACCTGGGCGGCGTCGGCCGGTGACAGCGCCTGCTCGACCAGCAGTACGACGTTGTAGGTCTCAGACATGGTGCTCGTCTCCGCTCTTCATGGATGAACTGCTCGGAGCCACGCCCAAAATCCTACCGAGGTCGTAGCTCACGGGTTGGTCGAGTTGGTCGTATCCGCAGGACTCCGGGTCGCGGTCGGTGCGCCAGCGTCGGAACTGCGCGGTGTGCCGGAACCGCCGGCCCTCCATGTGGTCGTAGGCCACCTCGACGACCAGGTCGGGCCGCAACGGGGTGAACGAGAGGTCCTTGCCGGCGCTCCACCGGCTCTGGGTGCCGGGGACGCGGTCGGGGTTCGCGATCGCCCAGTCGTCGCCACCCATCCAGGCGCCCCACGGGTGCTTCTCGATCGGGCAGACCAGGGGCTGGAGCTGCTCGATCAGCTCGGCTCGGCGCGCGGCGGTGAAGCTGGCCGACACCCCGATGTGCTGCAGCTGGCCGTCGGCGTACAGGCCGAGCAGCAGGCTGCCGAGCAGTGGCTTCTCCGGGGTCGAGGTCTTGTGCTCGCGGTAACCGGCGACGACCACGTCGGCGGTCCGCTCATGCTTGATCTTCAGCATCGTGCGGGCGTTCGGCTGGTACGTCGCACCCAGCGGCTTGGCGACCACACCGTCCAGGCCGGCGCCCTCGAACTCGGTGAACCACTCCTGCGCCACCGCCGGGTCGGTGGTGGTCCGGGTCAGGTAGCAGGGACCGTCGATCCCGGCCAGCGCCTGCTCGAGGGCCGCACGTCGCTCGGCGAACGGCCGGTCGAGGTACGACTCGTCGCCGAGCGCGAGCAGGTCGAAGGCGACGAAGCCGGCCGGGGTCTTCTCGCTCAGCATCTCCACCCGCGACTTCGCAGGATGGATCCGCTCCTGGAGCAGCTCGAACTCGAGACGCTCACCGCCGTCGGGCGTCTCCCGGGCCACGAAGAGTTCGCCGTCCAGCACGCATCGCTCGGGCAGCTGCTGCCTGATCGCCGCCACGACCTCCGGGAAGTAGCGGGTCAACGGCTTGGTGTTGCGCGAGGTGAGCTCGACCTCGTCGCCGTCGCGGAAGACCAGGCAGCGGAAGCCGTCCCACTTGGGCTCGAAGGAGAGCCCCCCGTGCCGGTCCGGGTCGGGGATCCCCTTCACGGACTTGGCCAGCATGGGCTGCACGGGCGGCATCACGGGCAGGTCCACGCCCCGACCCTAGGGCACGTCGCCGGGGTGAAGGGGTCAGCGGGTGAGGCCCGGGCGAGTGCCAGCCCTTATCGTTGCTGCCCTATCCCCGGTTGGTCTGCCGGCAGGGCCCGCCTGACTTTGAATCAGGACTAGCGACGTAGGTTCGACTCCTACCCGGGGAGCGAGAGTCCGAAGCGAGGCACGAGTGGAGGCCGCCCCTCCCCGATCCGAGGCAGTGAGCATGAGCAGTGGTCCACCGCACGACCTGACCGTCATCGTCCTCGCAGCCGGTGGTGGCACCCGGATGCGCTCGAAGACGATGAAGGTCCTGCACCCGATCTGTGGTCGCTCGATGATCGGCCACGTGCTGAACGCGGTGCGTGCGATGGAGCCCCAGCGGGTGGTGGCGGTCGTCGGCAACCAGCGCGAGCAGGTCGCCCCGCACATCCTCGAACTGGCTCCGGAGGTGGCGCTGGCCGTCCAGGAGACCCAGTCCGGCACCGGCCACGCCGTACGGGTGGCGATGGAGACGGTGGGGTCCATCACCGGCACGGTCGTGGTGGCCTACGGCGACACCCCCCTGCTGCGGGGCGAGAGCCTACGGGCCTTCGCCGCCGAGCACGAGGCGGCCCAGCGCGCGGTCAGCATCCTCAGCGGGGTGGTGGACGAGCCGTTCGGCTACGGCCGGGTGGTCCGCAACGACGAGGGCGACGTGGAGGCGATCGTCGAGGAGAAGGACGCCAGCGACGACCAGCGCACGATCCGGGAGATCAACTCCGGGATCCTCGCCTTCGACGCGGCCTTCCTGATCGAGGCGCTGCCCCGCCTGAGCAACGACAACGCCAACGGCGAGTACTACCTGACCGACACCGTGCAGCTGGCCCGCGACGCCGGCCTGACCGTCGGCGCCTTCGCGATCGACGACGTGGTCCAGACCGAGGGCGTCAACGACCGGGTCCAGCTGGCTGCGCTCGGGCGCGAGCTGAACGCCCGGATCGTCACCGGCTGGATGCGCTCGGGGATCACCGTGATGGACCCGGCCACGACCTGGATCGATGCCGACGTCGTCCTGGCCCAGGACGTCACGATCCTGCCCGGCACCCAGCTCCTCGGCGCGACCGTGGTCGGCGAGGACGCCGTGATCGGTCCGGACTCCACGCTCAAGGACTGCGAGGTGGGGGCCGGCGCCCGGGTGGTGCGCACCCACGCCGAGCTCGCGGTGATCGGGGACGAGGCCAACGTCGGCCCGTTCTCCTACCTGCGACCGGGCACGAAGCTCGGCCGCGGCGGCAAGATCGGCGGCTTCGTGGAGACCAAGAACGCGGTCATCGGCGAGGGCGCCAAGGTGCCGCACCTGTCGTACGTCGGGGACGCCGAGATCGGGGAGGGCGCCAACATCGGCGCCGGGACGATCTTCGCCAACTACGACGGCGTGGCCAAGCACCGGACCACGATCGGCCGGCACGCGCGGACGGCCTCGAACAACACCTTCGTGGCCCCGGTCGAGATCGGGGACGGTGCCGCGACCGGTGCCGGCACCGTCGTACGCCGCGACGTGCCGGCCGGCGCGCTGGCCGTCTCCAGCGGTCCGCAGCGCAACCTCGAGGGCTGGGCGGAGTCGAAGCGGGCCGGGACCGCCCAGGCGCAGGCCGCGGCGGCCGCCCGGGCCGGTGCGACGAGCGCTGAGTCACATGCGTCTCAGGATGACGACCCCGAAGTTGGGCCCTCCGGCTCGGGTGGGACAGAATCCTGAGCACACCCCGGCGATCCAGGAGCAGCGCACCGTGACCGGAATGAAGAAAACCACCGAGAAGAACCTGATGGTCTTCAGTGGCAGGGCCCACCCCGGCCTGTCCGAAGAGGTGGTGGCGCTCCTGGGCACCGACCTCGTGCCCCAGTCGGCCTACGAGTTCGCCAACTCCGAGATCTACATCCGCTACGAGGAGTCGGTGCGCGGCTGCGACGCCTTCGTGGTCCAGAGCCACACGGCTCCGATCAACGAGTGGATCATGGAGCACCTGATCATGGTCGACGCCCTCAAGCGCGCCTCCGCCAAGCGGATCACCGTGGTGATGCCCTTCTACGGCTACGCCCGTCAGGACAAGAAGCACCGTGGCCGTGAGCCGATCTCGGCTCGCCTGATCGCCGACCTCTTCAAGACCGCCGGTGCGGACCGGCTGATCACGGTCGACCTGCACGCCGACCAGATCCAGGGCTTCTTCGACGGCCCCGTCGACCACCTGATGGCGCTGCCGATCCTCGCCGACTACGTCCGCGAGAAGTACGGCGACCAGCGCCTCGCCGTCGTCTCCCCGGACGCCGGCCGGATCAAGGTGGCCGAGCGTTGGTCGGCGCGTCTCGGTGGCGCGCCGCTGGCGTTCATCCACAAGTCGCGTCGTACCGACCGGCCCAACGAGACCGTCGCCAACCGGGTCGTGGGTCAGGTCGAGGGCCGGATCTGCGTGCTGGTCGACGACATGATCGACACCGGCGGGACGATCGTGAAGGCCGCCGAGGCCCTGATGGCCGACGGTGCCGCGGGCGTCATCATCGCCGCGACCCACCCGATCCTCTCGGACCCGGCCGTGGACCGGCTCAAGAACAGCCCGGCCATGGAGGTGATCGTCACGAACACGCTGCCGATCCCCGAGGAGTGCCACTTCGACAAGCTGACCGTGCTCTCGATCGCGCCGCTGCTCGCCCGGGCGATCCGCGAGGTGTTCGAGGACGGCTCCGTGACGTCGATGTTCGACGGCCACGCCTGACCCGACGTCCGAGGTGGTGGCGGCTCGGGGCCGCCCTGATCACTCGACGACGCGCACCAGGTCGTCGTAGTGGTCCTGCCAGTCGCGGCGCAGCACCGTCGGGACCTCGCCCGTCAGGGCCTCCCCGAGCAGCGCGATCTGCGCCTGGTCGAGGTGGACCCGCGGGAACGCCCGGCCCAGCACCTGGCTGAAGGCCTGCCCCCGACGCTCGGCGATCGCCGGCGCCGCACGGAAGTACCGCGCCACGTACGGCGCCACCAGGTCGGCATGCTCGACCGACCAGAGCCCTGAGGCGAGCGCCTCGAACATCCGGTTCGACACCTGGTCGTCGCCGACCATCGCCTGCCAAGCGGCCTCCTTGGCCGCCGGGGTGGGGCGGGCCGCTCGCGCCGTCGCCGCAGCGAGCCGACCGGCGGCGGTGGGGTCGTCGGCCTCCTCGGCGGCGAGGTCGCTCTCGGTGATCGCGTCGAGCTGGGCGAGTCGCCGCACCACCTTCCACCGGGTCGTCGGGTCGAGCGGGACGCCGTGGTCGGTCCGGCCGTCGCTCAGCCAGCCTCGCAGCCGCTGGGCGTCCCGGTCCGTGACCGCGAGGCCCCGGGTGAAGGCCAGCACGAGCTGACCCTCGATCGTGCTCGCCAGCCCGGCCCGGCAGGCGGCAGCTACCACGTCGAGTGCCTGTGCCGCCCGCTCCGGCTCCACCTGACGCGGCACGACGGCGTTCAGCGTGCGGTGCAGCACGGCGTCGAGGATGGCCGCGTCGTGCTCGGTCGGCAGGTGTCGCGCGACCAGGTCGAGGTAGTCGTCGGGAGTGATCTCCTCGCTGCGCACCCGGTCGAAGTTCGCCGCCCACAACACCGCGCGGGCGAGGTCGTCGTGGAGGTCGCAGAGCCCGCCGTCGACCGCCTCGGTCGACTCGGCGTCCAGCCGGACCCGGGCGAAGGTCTCGCCGTGCGAGTTCGGTACGACGACGAGTCCGGCCCAGTCGTCGAAGCGGACCGGTGCGGCCGCCAGGTCCACCATCCGACTGCCGTGCTCGCGCATCGCCTCGTCGTACGCCGTCACGCGCAGCCGGTGGTGCCGGTGCCCCTCGCGGACGAGGTAGGGCACGTCCTCGTCGCGCTTGACGATGAGGGCGTCGAAGCCGCTGGTGCGCAGCCACTCCTTCACCCAGCCTCGGACGTCCCGGCTGGAGGCCGCGTCCAGGGCCTCCACGAAGTCGTCGAGGGTGGCGTTGCCGAAGCGGTGCCGGGTCAGGTGCTGGTTCAGGCCGGCGAGGAACTCCTCGTCGCCCAGCCAGGTCGCCAGCTGACGCAGCACGGAGTTGCCCTTGGCGTAGGAGATCGCGTCGAAGTTCGTGAAGGCGGCGTCGACGTTCGGCACGGCGTCCGCGGCCGGGGCGACGGCATGGGTGGAGGGCCGTTCGTCGGCCTCGTAGGCGCCCGGCTTGCGGTGCGACTCGTGCCAGACCAGGGTGCCGCGGAACCCGGCGCCGTCCTGGGCGACCCGGTAGCCCATATAGTCCGCGAAGGACTCCTGCAGCCAGGTGTCCTCCCACCAGCGCATGGTGACCAGGTTGCCGAACCACATGTGCGCCATCTCGTGGGCGATGACCACCGCACGCCTGGTCCGCTCGAGCTGGGTGATCCGCTCCCTCGGCAGGTACTCGTCGCGGTAGGTGACGCAGCCCGGGGTCTCCAGTGCGCCCCAGTTCTGCCCCGGCACGAAGACCTGGTCGTAGGAGTCGAAGGGGTAGGGCTCGTCGAAGAGCGTGCCGTAGTGGTCGAAGCAGTTCTGGGTGGTGGAGCGCAGCTCGGCCGCGTCCCGCTCCAGCTCGGCGGCCAGCGACCTGCGGGCGTGCCAGCCGAAGCCCAGGCCGGCGTGCTCCCAGCGCACCGAGTGCCACGGCCCGGCGCACACCACGAACATGGCCACCGGGATGGGTGCGGTGGTGGCGAACTCCCAGGTGCCCTCGTGCTCCTGTGCGGTCGCGCCGTTCGCCAGCACCGTCCAGGTCGGCTCGGCCCGGACCTGCAGCGTGATCGGTGCCTTCAGGTCGTTCTGGTCGAAGCAGGCGAAGACGCGCTGGGCGATGTCCATTCCGCAGTAGGCCGAGACGTACAGCTCGCCGTCGGCCGGATCGGCGAACCGGTGCATCCCGTCGCCGTCGGTCACGTAGGGGAGTCGGGCCTCGACCACGACCACGTTGCTCTCGCGCAGGTCGGTGAGATGGATCCGGTGCCCGTCGTACGACGGCCGCGCCAGCGCCTCGCCGTTGACGGTGACCTCGAGGTCGCAGGCCGCGGCCAGCTCCAGGAACGTCTCGGGCCAGCTCGAGCGGAACGACACCGTGGTGCGCATCCCGAAGGTCGGCGACGTGGACGCCTCGGTGAGGTCGAGCTGCACCGCGTAGGAGAGGTCGGAGATCAGCGTCGCGCGGGCACGGGCTTCTCCGAGGGTGAGTGACACGCCACGACCCTAGGGGTCCGGGCCGCGATTCGCCTGCACCGCCGGGCGGGGCTAGACTTCTGCGGTTGCCTCGGCGAGGGAACACCCGGGAGTCCCGGGGGTTCCGTGATCGACAGGGCTGGCTGACCACTGGTGCGCCGCGCTGACTCGATCTCGAGTGCGCGGCGTTCGTGCTTTCCAGCCGCGTCCGGGGCGACCACGAGTTCGAGAACAGACCTGACGTAAACGTACGAGGAGAGAAGTCGCATGTCCGCCGAGAAGATCACCGCCGAGTCCCGGACCGAGTTCGGCAAGGGTGCCGCCCGTCGTATCCGCCGTGCGGACAAGGTCCCCGCCGTCGTCTACGGCCACGGCAACGACCCGCTCCACATCACGCTGCCCGGCCACGACACGATGATGGCCCTCAAGCGCGGCGGCGCCAACGCCCTGCTCGAGCTGTCCATCGACGGCAAGACCCAGCTCGCCCTGACCAAGCAGGTCCAGGTCGACCCGATCAAGCGCCACCTCGAGCACATCGACTTCGTCGTGGTCCGCAAGGGCGAGAAGGTCACCGTCGAGATCCCGGTCCACCTGAACGGCACCGCCGCCAAGGAGACCCTGGTCGTCGTCGAGAACGCGACCGTCCAGGTCGAGGCCGAGGCCACCCACATCCCCGAGTACGTCGAGATCGACATCGAGGGCCTCGAGGCCGGCACGCAGATCCTCGCCTCGGACCTGGTCATGGTCCCCGGCTCGACCCTGCTGCTCGACCCCGACACCCTGGTCGTCAACATCACCGAGGCGCCCACCACCGAGGACATCGAGGCCGAGCTCGCCGAGGCCGAGGCCGAGGCCGGCATCGAGCACGACCAGAGCGACGCCGAGGCTGCTGCCGAGGCCGCCGAGGGCGACAACGCCGACGAGAAGTCCGACGAGGCCTGAGCCTCACGTTCTTCCGTAGCAAGGGCCGGGACTCCACTGCCATGACCGAAGCTCCGACAGGTACGCCTGGGTGGCTCGTCGTGGGTCTGGGGAATCCCGGCCCTTCCTATGCCGGGCACCGGCACAACGTGGGCTACCTCGTCTGTGATGAGCTGGCCCGACGCTGGGGTGCGTCGTTCAAGGCGCACAAGTCCGGCCGCGCCGAGGTGGTCGAGGGCCGGCTCGGCGCCCCGGGCTCGGACGGGCCGCGCGTCGTGCTCGCCCGCTCGCGTTCGTACATGAACGAGTGCGGGGGAGCGGTCTCGACGCTCGCCACCTTCTACAAGATCCCCCCGACCCGGATCATCGCGATCCACGACGAGCTCGACATCGCCTTCGGGACCCTGCGGGTCAAGCTCGGTGGCGGCGACAACGGCCACAACGGGCTGCGCTCGATGCGGGCCTCGCTGGGCACCGGCGACTTCTACCGGGTCCGGGCCGGCATCGGCCGCCCGCCGGGCCGCCAGGCCGTCGCCGACTTCGTGCTCTCCGACTACTCCAAGGTCGAGCGCAAGGAGCTCCCCTTCCAGGTCGACACGGCCGCGGACGCGGTCGAGTCCCTGATCACGGTGGGTCTGGAGCAGACCCAGCAGCGCTACAACTCCTGACGCCTGCCGCACCGGGTGGTCCGGATCGCTCGCTAGGGTGTCCCGGTGACCTTCGAACCCGGTACCCCGCCCGCAGTCGCCAGCACCGACGACCACGTCCTCGCCACCTGGCTGGCCACCGTCGCCGGTGAGCGCCTTCTCGAGGTGCGTGCCGAGGGCCTGGAGGGCAAGGAGCTCAAGGACGCCGGCGACGTCGCCGCCCACGACCTGCTGATGAAGCTGGTCGCCGAGCACCGCCCCGACGACGCCGTCCTCTCCGAGGAGGGCCCCGAGGACGCCGGCGACAGGGTCGACCGGCTCTCGGCCAGCCGGGTCTGGATCATCGACCCGCTCGACGGCACCCGCGAGTTCTCCGAGCCGCCGCGCGACGACTGGGCCGTGCACGTCGCCCTCTGGCAGGACGGCGCCCTGGTGGCCGGCGCGGTCGCCCAGCCCGCCCTCGGCGAGACGTTCAACACCGGCCAGCCCCCCGTCGTACCCCCGAGCACGTCGGCGCGCCCGCGCATCGCGGTCTCCCGCAGCCGCCCGCCGGCCTTCGTCAACGCGCTGGCCGAGGAGCTCGACGCCGAGCTGGTGCCGATGGGCTCGGCCGGGGTCAAGGTGCTCTCGGTCGCCCGTGACATCACCGACGCCTACGTGCACGCCGGTGGCCAGTACGAGTGGGACTCGGCCGCACCGGTGGCCGTCGCGGCCGCCGCGGGGCTCTTCACCTCCCGGGTCGACGGCTCCCCGCTGCTGTACAACCAGGAGGACGTCTACCTCCCCGACCTGATCGTCTGCCGGCCCGAGCTGGCCGAGCGGATCGTGGAGTTCGTCAAGCGGCACGGCACCGACGCCTGAGCGCGCTCGGATTCACCTGACACCGGCAGGTGACAGGTCTACCGTGGCAAGGAGGTCGTCCCTTCCACTCGGTGGTGAAGCCATGGCGGAACCGGTCAATGCAGAGAAGGTCTCCCTCCCCCCTCACGTGAAGGCGCCGCCACGCCCGGACGACATCGCGCCCCTCGACCATGAGCACCTCAGACCGTTGGCCGGGCTCTCCGGAGGACTCTCCACGGGTCTCTCCGGCGGGGACCCCGCCGTACGGCGACTGGCCGAGGGCGACGACCCGTTGGGTGGGTCGGCGGCATCGGCCGACGTGGTCAGCGCGCTGCAGCGTCGTCGTGGTCGGGGTGCGCCGCTGGACACCGCCACCGCCGGCGTGTTCGGGCAGACGATGGGGGCAGACCTCAGCGGGGTCCGGGTGCACACCGACTCCGAGGCGGACAGCATCGCCCGGTCGGTCCAGGCCAAGGCGTTCACCCACGGCAGCGACGTCTACTTCTCCCGCGGCACGTTCGACACCGCCTCGCAGTCCGGCAAGCACCTGCTCGCCCATGAGCTGACCCACGTCGTGCAGCAGCAGACGGGGGCCGATCGCGGGGGCGGCGGGACCACCATCGGCCGGGCCGACGACCCGCTGGAGACCGCCGCGGACCAGAACGCCGACCGCGTGGTCGGCGCCCTGCAGCGCTGCTCGAGTCCGCACCGCGAGCACACGCACGGGCGCGAGCCTGACGGTGCGCAGGCCTCCCCGATCTCCCGGCTCGCGCGAAAGGCGAACCTGGTGGTTCGTCGCGTCCTCGCGGCGGCCGCCGAGATCCCGGCCCTCGCGACCGCGATCGCGAACGGACACGCCTGGACCAAGCACGTGCAGCAGGAGCAGGAGTTCACGACCGAGAACTTCGCGAACCAGGCTGCCTTCGCCGCGCACATCGAGTCCGTCATGACGACACCGAGCGAGAGCAAGGATCTCGGTGGCGTTCGGGGTGCGTACTGGGATGATGGCAGCAAGACCGTGGTCATCCTCAACACAGGGGCGGCCGACAAGGGAACGTGCTTCAAGCCCAAGGACGGCAAGACCTACTACGACAACTTGGTGTGAGCCCATGCAGATCAACTCGACCGATGCGACCCAGGCCACCGTCACGCTGACGGATGCCGAGTTGCGCCTGCTCAACAACGCGATGAACGAGGCCCTGGAGGCGCTCGACGACGACGAGTTCGAGACCCGGGTGGGCGCCGAACGCTCCGAGATGCAGGCACTGCTCAGCGAGGTCAACGCGCTGATCAAGAGCCTCGCCTGAGGCTCGGTCGACCGAGGACCCACAGCGTCGTACCCGCTGTAACGCGGTGTTCTCGACGCTGAGTGCGCCGTACGCAGCTGGTCCAGCGACCGTAACCCCGCGTTACAGCGGAAGGTCCGTAGACTCGGGCGCGGAGTACACCCCCGACCCCCTGCCGATTCCCGGCCGGGGGCTGTCGTGTTGTGCCTGACGCGCAGCTGACCCCGAAGGAGCCCCGTGAGCCTCACCGGCCTGGCCGACGCCGTCCTCGCCGACCCCGTCCTCTCCCGAGCGATGGACGACGCCCGGGACACGACCGTGCGCACGCTCGACCTGACCGGTCCGGCGGCGCTGCGGCCGTTCGTGATCAGCGGGCTGGTCCGCTCCGGGCGCACGGTCCTGGCCGTCACCGCCACGGCCCGCGAGGCCGAGGACCTGGTCGACGCCCTCGCCGACCTGGTCGACCCGGCACTCGTGGCGCTCTACCCCAGCTGGGAGACGCTGCCGCACGAGCGGTTGAGCCCCCGCAGCGACACGGTCGGGCGGCGCCTGGCAGTCCTGCGCCGGCTCTGCCACCCCGGCGAGGACGCCAGCAACGGGCCGCTGCGGGTCGTGGTCGCCCCGGTGCGTTCGATCCTGCAGCCCCAGGTCAAGGGCCTGGGCGACCTCGAGCCGGTCGAGCTGAGCCAGGGCGGATCGGCCAACCTCGACGACGTCGTACGGCGCCTCTCCGACGCCGCCTACTCCCGGGTGGACCTGGTCGAGAAGCGCGGCGAGTTCGCGGTCCGCGGTGGCATCGTCGACGTCTTCCCGCCCACCGACGAGCACCCGGTCCGGGTGGAGTTCTGGGGCGACGACGTCGAGGAGATCCGCACCTTCTCGGTCGCCGACCAGCGCACCCTGGAGAAGGTCGAGCGGCTCTGGGCGCCGCCGTGCCGCGAGCTCCTGCTCACCGAGGAGGTACGCCGTCGCGCGGCCGAGCTGGGCCGCGCGCACCCCCAGCTGCTGGAGCTGACCGACAAGATCGCCGCCGGGATCGCCGTGGAGGGGATGGAGTCGCTGGCCCCGGCGCTGGTCGACGACATGGAGCTGCTCCTCGACCTGATGCCCGCCGACACCCACGTGCTGGTGCTCGATCCGGAGCGCGCCCGCAGCCGGGCCCACGACCTGGTCGCCACCAGTGAGGAGTTCCTCGGCGCCAGCTGGGCGGCGGCCGCCGGTGGCGGCAGCGCCCCGATCGACCTGGGCTCCGCGTCGTACCGCTCGCTCGCCGAGGTCCGCGAGCACTCGCTGGCCCAGGACAAGCCTTGGTGGACGATGAGCCCGTTCGGCCTCGACGACACCGACGCAGCGCCGGTCGCGAGCGGCAGCGATGTCGGCGTCGCCAGCCGCGCCCTGCCGGCCAAGCCGGTCGACGCCTACCGCGGCGACCTCGAACGCGCCGTCGCCGACGTCCGGCGCTGGCTGGCCGAGGAGTACCGGATCGTCGTGATCCACCCCGGCCACGGTCCCGCCCAGCGGATGGTCGAGGTGCTCGGCGAGCACGACGTGGCCGCCCGGATGGTCGAGCCCGAGGACCTCGAGCTCGCTCCGCACGTGGTGACCGTGACCTGCGGCTCCCTGGAGCACGGGTTCGTCGACGAGGTGAACCGGCTGGTCCTGCTCACCGGCGACGACCTGTCCGGTCAGAAGTCCTCCACCCGCGACATGCGCAAGATGCCGGCGCGACGCAAGCGGCAGATCGACCCGCTCGAGCTCAAGGCCGGCGACCACGTCGTGCACGAGCAGCACGGGGTCGGGCGTTTCGTGGAGATGAAGCAGCGCGAGGTCGGCGGCGCCACCCGTGAGTACCTCGTCCTGGAGTACGGCGCCTCCAAGCGCGGGGGACCGGCCGACCGGCTCTACGTCCCGGCCGACGCCCTGGACCAGGTCACCCGGTACGTCGGCGGCGAGCAGCCGAGCCTGGACCGCCTCGGCGGCGGCGACTGGGCCAAGCGCAAGGGCCGGGCCCGCAAGGCGGTCCGGGAGATCGCCGCCGAGTTGATCAAGCTGTACGCCGCTCGCCAGGCCACCCAGGGTCACGCGTTCGGGCCGGACAGCCCCTGGCAGCGCGAGCTGGAGGATGCCTTCCCGTTCAACGAGACCCCCGACCAGCTGAGCACGGTCGACGAGGTCAAGGCCGACATGATGCGCACGGTCCCGATGGACCGACTGGTCTGCGGCGACGTGGGCTACGGCAAGACCGAGATCGCGGTCCGGGCGGCGTTCAAGGCCGTCCAGGACGGCAAGCAGGTCGCCGTGCTGGTGCCCACCACGCTGCTGGTCACCCAGCACCACTCGACCTTCGCCGAGCGGATGAGCGGCTTCCCGGTCAACCTCAAGCCGCTGTCGCGGTTCCAGACCGACAAGGAGGCCAAGGAGGTCCTGGACGGGCTCGCCGACGGCACGGTCGACATCGTGATCGGCACGCACCGTCTGCTCAACCCCGACATCCGGATCAAGGACCTGGGCCTGATCATCGTCGACGAGGAGCAGCGCTTCGGGGTCGAGCACAAGGAGCAGATGAAGCGGCTGCGGACCTCGGTCGACGTGCTCGCGATGAGCGCGACCCCGATCCCGCGCACCCTGGAGATGGCGGTGACCGGCATCCGCGAGATGTCCACGATCACCACCCCGCCCGAGGAGCGACACCCGGTGCTCACCTACGTGGGCGCCTACGAGGACCGCCAGATCATCGCCGCGGTCCGTCGCGAGCTGCTCCGCGAGGGCCAGGTCTTCTACATCCACAACCGGGTCAACTCCATCGAGAAGGCGGCCGCCCGGATCAAGGAGCTGGTCCCCGAGGCGCGCGTCGCGACCGCCCACGGCCAGATGGGCGAGCACCAGCTGGAACGGGTGATGCTGGACTTCTGGGAGAAGAACTTCGACGTCCTGGTCTGCACCACGATCGTGGAGTCCGGCCTCGACGTCTCCAACGCCAACACGATGATCATCGAGCGTTCCGACACCCTGGGCCTCAGCCAACTCCACCAGCTGCGTGGCCGGGTCGGCCGGAGCCGCGAGCGGGCCTACGCCTACTTCCTCTACCCCGCGGAGAAGCCGCTGACCGAGACCGCCCACGAGCGACTCGCCACGCTGGCCCAGCACTCCGACCTCGGCGGCGGCATGGCGATCGCGATGAAGGACCTCGAGATCCGGGGCGCGGGCAACCTGCTCGGCGGCGAGCAGTCCGGCCACATCGCCGACGTCGGGTTCGACCTCTACGTGCGGCTGGTCGGCGAGGCGGTCAACGAGTTCAAGGGCGAGGCGGACGCCGAGTTCACCGAGGTCCGCATCGAGCTCCCGGTCGACGCCCACCTGCCGCACGACTACATCGCCAGCGAGCGGTTGCGGCTGGAGATGTACAAGCGGCTGGCGGAGGTGCGCGAGGACGGCGACATCGACCTGCTCCGCGAGGAGATGCTCGACCGGTACGGCGAGCCGCCGCAGGAGGTCGAGTCGCTGCTGCTGGTCGCTCGCTTCCGGGCCCGGGCCCGACAGGCCGGCATCTCCGAGGTCACGATCGCGGGGAAGAACGTCCGGTTCGCCCCGGTCTCGCTGCCCGAGTCCCGGGTCGTGCGGTTGATGCGGATGTACCCCAAGAGCATCGTCAAGACCCAGGTCGACACGATCCTCGTCCCGCGACCGCAGACGGCCGTGGTGGGGGGCAAGCCCATCTCCGGCGTGGCTTTGCTTGAATGGGCGCGGTCGGTCATCGACAGTGTGATCGACCCCGTCGAGTTGCGGCACCCCAAGGAGTCCTCGTGAGCATCACCCTGCGCCGACCGGCGAGCCTCGCGGCCGCCACCAAGATCGTGGCCGGTCTGGCCCTGGCCGGTCTGCTCTCGTCGTGCGGTGTGGCCGGCACCGCGTTCCACCCGGGCGTGGCCGCAGCGGTGGGCGAGGAGCAGGTCAAGATCTCCGAGGTCGACACGATCGCGGCCGGCTACTGCTCGGCCATCGAGGGACAGCTCTCCGGTCAGAGCCTGCCGAACCGCTTCCTGCGCGGCGGCGTCGTCGGCCAGCTCGCGCTGGTCTCGGCGGCCCGCCAGCTGGCCGAGGAGTACGACGTCACGCCGGGTCAGGCCTACGACCAGCAGGTCGCCGACCTGAAGACCGCCACGCTCACGCTCGATCCTGCCGAGCAGGAGGCCGTGCTCGCGATCGAGTCCTCCGGGGCGTACATCACCGGCGTCCAGTCGGCGGTCGGCACGGAGGTGCTGCGCCGCGGCGGCACCAGCGACCCCGAGCCGGATGCGGCAGCAGCGGCCGGGCAGGCCCTCTTCGCGGCGTGGCTGGACGACAACGACGTCCGGATCGACCCGCAGTACGGCGTGGCCATCACCGGCGGCCAGGTCGTCCCGGTCGACACCAGTGTGTCCACCGCCGTCGGGGAGACGGCCGTGCTGGGACAGTCCGAGCCGAACCCCTCCGATCCGGAGTACGCCGCGTACACGGCCGGGCTGCCGAAGTCCCTGCGCTGCGGGTGAGCCGGTCGTGACCGAGCCCGCGTCGGGTGAGCCCCTGGTGGACTTCCTGGGCGACATGCGCCGGATGCGGGCCGAGTGCGACTGGAAGCGCGGGCAGACCCATCGCTCGCTGGCGCGCTACCTCCTCGAGGAGGTCCACGAGACCCTCGAGGTGCTGGACGCCTGGGACGAGCGGCCCGACCCGGCGCACCTGTGCGAGGAGCTCGGGGACCTGCTGCTCCAGGTCTACTTCCATGCGGTGATCGCCGAGGAGTCCGGCGACTTCACCCTCGACGACGTGGCCCGCGGCATCATCACCAAGATGCACCGCCGCAACCCGCACGTGTTCGGCGACGAGGGAGCCGCGGGCGCCGACACCCGGGGCGCCACGGAGATCAACGAGCAGTGGCAGGCGATCAAGGCGGCCGAGAAGCCGCGGACGAGCCCGGACGACGGACTGCCGCCGGGCCTGCCGGCGCTGCTGCTGGCCGACAAGGTGCTGGATCGCAGGGAGCGGGCGACCGGTCGGCCGGACCGGCCGGACCGGCCGACCGGCGACGACCTGGGGGACCGGCTGCTCGCCCTGGTGGCCGAGGCGCGCTCCACCGGGGTCGACCCCGAGCAGGCCCTGCGCGATGCGGTACGCCGCCTGGTCGAGCAGGCGCCGTGAGCGGCGGGCAGCAGGAGCCGGCGCCGACCCTGCCCTCGCTCTGCGACGAGGAGGCCGTCCGGCGTACCCGGGAGCTGGCCGACGAGCTGCACCGGCGCCGCACGATCCGGGAGTTCTCCGAGGAGCCGATCCCGCTCGAGGTGGTCCGGGAGGCCGTGCGGGCGGCCGCCTCGGCTCCCAGCGGCGCCAACGTGCAGCCCTGGCGCTTCGTCGTGGTCACCGACCCCGAGCGCAAGCGGTTGCTGCGGGAGGGCGCCGAGGAGGAGGAGCGCCGCTTCTACGCCGGCCGGGCCTCCGAGGAGTGGCTCGAGGCCTTGGGACCGCTGGGCACCGACTGGCACAAGCCCTTCCTGGAGACGGCCCCGGTGGTGATCGCGGTCTTCGAGGTGCACCGCAACGAGACCGAACCGCGGCCCTACTACGTCAAGGAGTCGGTGGGGATCGCCGTGGGGCTCCTGCTGGCCGCCCTGCACCGAGCGGGCCTCGCCACGCTGACCCACACGCCCTCGCCGATGAGGTGGATCAACCAGGTCCTGGA
>NZ_JBFIKK010000046.1:0-22594 GCF_041600255.1 Nocardioides sp.
CAACTGGCAGGTCAGCGGTGTTTCTGCAACCAGAAGTGGCAGGTCAGCGGATGGTGATCGACTTCGTGTCGACGAACGGCCCGCCGCCCTCGCCGCCGGACGGGTCGTCGGTCATCGCGACGAACGTGTACTCGCCCGGGGCCAGGTCGGAGACGTCGACCTCGGTCGACCACGGGTAGAGCTTGTCCATCCAGCCCTCGGCGGTGGCGAAGCCGGAGGCGACCACCTCGGAGCCGTCCCGGATCTCCCAGGGCACGTTGGCCTCGAACGAGCTGGCCACCCCGGACGCGGTGAACGACCCGGAGACCGACGACCCCTGCTCGGGCGTGGTGACGTTGACCAGGGCCAGCGTGTCCAGCGGCGGGTCCTCGGCCAGCGGCTCCGAGGTCGGTACGCCGAAGACCTGGTCCATCGGACCGTCCGCCGAGCGGAACTGCACACCGGAGCGGGTCTGGGTCGCAGCCTGCACCGAGTAGATGACCTGCTGTACGGCGGCCGAGGCCTCCTCCTCGCTCATGCCGGCCGGACGCTCCCGGACCGAGGAGTCGACGACGACCTCGATCACGTCACCGTCGTACGACGCAGCGGTGAGGCTGGTGGAGTCCCAGGCGGTCGCGTAGTCCGGGTCGCTGGGCGTCCTGGTCAGCGCCTCGACGGTCGCCGAGAGGTCCGAGTCGGCCTCGACCCGGGTGAACTCGCGGTACAGGCGGACGCCTCGGGGGGTCTCGCCGAGGTAGTAGGCAGCCACCGTGATCGTGGACGGAGTCACGGTCTCGGAGCTCGAGGCCGTGGGCTCGCTCGGACGGGGCGTCCCCGAGGTCTCGGTGGCGGGCCCGGGGTCGTCGGAACCGGTCAGGCCGAGGTTGCCGCCGGCGAAGGCGATCGCGGCGATGACGGCGGCCGTGGCGACGACGGCCCCGCCGACGGCGAAGCGCCAGGGGCGTCCGGAGTTCTTGCTGGCAGACATGGCAGTCACCTTCGTTCGGTTGCGGATGGAGTCGAGTCGGTGGGGTGGCTCGACGTCGGAGACGGCGTCGGAGAGCAGTTCGGTGAGCCGGTCGTCGTCGGACCGGCCGGGCGGGCGGGGATCGGTCATCGGCGGTCCTCCAGGTAGGTGCCCAGCAGGTCGCGCAACGCGGCCGAGCCGCGCGACGCATGGCTCTTCACGGCTCCCCGGCTGATCCCGAGGGTCTCGGCGATCTCGGCCTCGGAGAGCTCGAGGTAGTGGCGCAGAGCGAGCACCTCCCGCTGCCGGCGGGGGAGCTGCTGCAACGCCTGCAGCACCGCGGTACGACGCGCGGCGGCCAGGCTGGACTCGTCGGCGCCGGCAGCCGGAGCCGGAGGGGCGGCGTGCTCGAGGTGGCGCCGTACGACGGCGTGGTGCCGCAGGGCGGACCGGGAGCGGTTGACCACGCTCTGGCGCAGGTAGGCCAGGGCGAGGTCGGGTTCGCGCAGCTTGCGCCAGCGGGCGTGCACGGCGACGAAGGCGTCCTGGACGATCTCCTCCGCGGTGCCCGGGTCGTGCACCAGCAGCACCGAGAGCCGCACCAGCCGGCGCCAGTGCGCGGCGTACAACTGCTCGAGGGCGGTGTCCGCGTCCCAACTCATGACGGCCTCGGACGCGACCCGCGCGGGGCCGACTCCTGGGGCCAGTGCATGAGTGATCACGCTAGTGGCACGCGCGAGCCGGGCCGTGGGTTTACCGCGGCGATCCGTGAGTTTGCCGATTCGTGACACGATCGGCCGCATGGACGCCGACTGCCTGTTCTGCAAGATCGTGGCCGGGGAGATCCCTGCCGACGTGGTGCACCGCACCGAGCGTGTGCTGGCCTTCCGCGACGTGAACCCCCAGGCTCCCACGCACGTGCTGGTGGTCCCGCGCGCCCACCACGTGAACGCGGCAGAGCTGGCGAAGGCGGATCCGGAGACCTCGGTGGCGCTGGTCACGGCGGCCGCCGAGGTCGCTGCGGCGCAGGGGCACGAGGACTACCGGCTGGTCTTCAACACCGGGGCCGGCGCCGGCCAGAGCGTCTTCCACACCCACCTGCACGTGCTCGCCGGTCGTTCGCTCGCCTGGCCTCCCGGCTGAGCCAGGGAACCCGCTGGGGGTTGACGCAGCGCTCCCGTAGCATGGAATGCGCTCACACCACCGACGGGAAGGACCGCCCCACCGGGCCTCCATGACTGACACCACCAGCGACGACGCCACCGCCGACCTCCGGCGCGACCCGGCCCGCTCCACCCGGCACACCGTCGTCGTCCCCAACAGCATCAACATGGTCAGCCTGCTGGGCCCCGGTGACGAGCACCTCGCTCTCCTCGAGCGTGCCTTCGGCGCCGACCTGCACGTCCGCGGCAACCGGATCACCCTGCACGGCGACCCCGGCGAGGTGGCGCTGGCCGAGCGCCTGCTCGACGAGCTGGTCACGATCATCCGCACCGGTCAGGGCGTGACGTCCGAGACGGTCGAGCGGGTGCTCGCGATGCTGCGTGCCGAGACCAGCGCGCACCCGGCCGAGGTGCTGAGCCTCAACATCCTGTCGAACCGCGGCCGCTCGATCCGTCCCAAGACGCTCAACCAGAAGCGCTACGTGGACTCGATCGACAAGCACACGATCACCTTCGGGATCGGCCCCGCCGGCACCGGCAAGACCTACCTGGCGATGGCCAAGGCGGTCCAGGCGCTGCAGTCCAAGAACGTCACCCGGATCATCCTGACCCGGCCGGCCGTCGAGGCGGGGGAGCGGCTGGGCTACCTGCCGGGCACGCTGAGCGAGAAGATCGACCCCTACCTGCGCCCGCTGTACGACGCGCTGCACGACATGATCGACCCCGAGACGATCCCGAAGCTGCTCGCGGCCGGGACCATCGAGGTCGCGCCGCTGGCCTACATGCGCGGTCGCACCCTCAACGATGCCTTCATCATCCTCGACGAGGCGCAGAACACCTCGCCCGAGCAGATGAAGATGTTCCTGACCCGTCTCGGCTTCGGTTCCAAGATCGTGGTCACCGGCGACGTCACCCAGGTCGACCTGCCCAGCGGCACGAAGTCCGGGCTGCGGGTGATCGAGAGCATCCTCGACGGCGTCGAGGACATCGTCTTCAACCGGCTCACCAGCCACGACGTGGTCCGGCACAAGCTGGTCGGCAAGATCGTCGCGGCGTACGACGAGCACGACGCCCGGGCGACCATCCCGGCCCCCAGGTCAGCCCCCTCCACCCCCGGGAGTCGTGGATGAGCATCGAGGTCCTCAACGAGTCGGGCCACCCGCTCGACGTCAAGCAGCTGGCGGCGCTCAGCAGGTTCGTGATGGACGAGATGCGCGTCCACCCGCTGGCCGAGCTCTGCATCAAGGCGGTCGACGAGGCCACCATCGCCACGCTCAACGAGCAGTGGATGGAGAAGGAGGGCCCCACCGACGTGCTGGCCTTCCCGATGGACGAGCTGCGCCCCGGCCTGGTCAACGAGGAGCCCGAGGAGGGCGTCCTGGGCGACCTGGTGCTGTGCCCCGACGTCGCGGCGAAGCAGGCCGGTACCGCCGGCCACTCCACCGAGGCGGAGATCGAGTTGCTCACCGTCCACGGCATCCTGCACCTGCTCGGCTACGACCACGCCGAGCCCGAGGAGCACCGCGAGATGTTCGGTCTGCAGGACGAACTGCTCGCCCAGTGGCGCGCGCGGTGACGTCCGGTGATGTGTGGCTGCTGCTGACCGCAGCAGCCCTGGTCGGTCTCGCCGGCGTGTTCTCGGCGGCGGACGCCGCTCTTGCTTCCTTCTCCCGGGCGCGTGCCGAGGAGCTCGTCGGCGAGTCCCGTGCGGGCGCCCAGCGCCTGGTGCACATGCTCGACGACGCACCGCGTTACCTGAACACTGCGCTGTTGCTGCGGCTGCTGTGCGAGGTCGCCGCGATCGTCCTGGTGACGCTCTACGTCGACGACCTGTTCTCCGGCGCCTGGTGGCCGACCGTGCTGACCGCCATCGGCTCGATGCTGGTGATCTCGTTCGTGGTGATCGGGGTCGCCCCCCGCACCCTGGGTCGTCAGCACTCCGAACGGGTGGCGCTGATGTCGGCCTACCCGCTGGCGTTCGTGACCGGCGTCCTCGGCCCGTTGCCGAAGATCCTGATCCTGCTCGGCAACGCGATCACCCCGGGCCGTGGCTTCCGCGAGGGACCGTTCTCGACCGAGACCGAACTGCGTGAGCTGGTCGACCTGGCCGAGGCCTCCGCGGTGATCGAGTCCGGTGAGCGCCGGATGATCCACTCGGTCTTCGAGCTCGGCGACACCAGCGCCCGGGAGGTGATGGTGCCGCGCAACGACGTGGTCTACATCGAGCGCTACAAGAACCTGCGCCAGACCCTCTCGCTCTTCCTGCGCAGCGGCTTCTCGCGGGTGCCGGTGATCGGGGAGAACCTCGACGACATCGTCGGCTTCGCCTACCTCAAGGACATCGTCCGCCGTGACTTCGAGGCGCCCGACGTGGAGTTCACCCAGCGCATCGACGAGGTGATGCGTCCGGCCCACTACGTGCCCGAGTCGAAGCCCGTCGACGCCCTGCTCTCGGAGATGCAGGCCAACCGTCAGCACATCGCCGTCGTCGTCGACGAGTACGGCGGTACGGCCGGCCTGATCACCATCGAGGACGTCCTGGAGGAGATCGTCGGCGAGATCACCGACGAGTACGACGAGGACGAGATCGAGGTGGAGGTCCTGCCCTCGGGCACCACCCGGGTCTCGTCGCGCTACCCGATCGACGACCTCGACGAGCTCTTCGGCTTCGACGTGGACGAGGAGGATGTCGACAGCGTCGGCGGCCTGATGGCCAAGCACCTCGGCCGCGTGCCGATCCCCGGTTCGTACGTCGAGGCGCACGGCCTGCGCTTCGAGGCCGAGGGCGCGTCTGGGCGGCGCAACAAGATCGGCACGGTCCTGATCTGCCGCGTCGAGCCGGCCGAGCAGGACGGCGAGAGCGACGAACCCGGAGGCAGCCATGACTGAACCGACCCGGACCGGTGCCCAGGCTCCGGCCGAGCTCTCGGCGGAGGACAAGAAGCTCGTCACGCTGGCGCGGGCCACCCGGGTGCGCGCCGGTGCGGCCGAGGGAGCGGCGATCCGTGACGCCGACGGGCGCACCTATGCCGGCGCCACCGTCGACCTGCCCTCGCTGCGACTCTCCGCCCTCCAGGTCTGCCTGGGCATGGCGGTCTCCTCCGGGGTGAAGGCCCTCGAGGCAGCGGTGCTGCTGACCGAGGCCGACGCTCCCGACCCCGCCGACCTCGCGGCGTTGGCCGAGCTCGGCGGCGACGCGGTCGTCGTGCACGTGGGCACGGTGGCGGGCGCGTTGCACAGCAGCACCACGGCCTGATCCTCGGCGGGTCGCGGCCCCGACAGGGGGCTCCTCCTCTAGTAGCGTGCCGAAGGTGACCTCGGTGAGCGCAGGGCATGAGCACGAGCGGGCCGTGGGCCGGCTCCGTGCGTCGTACGCCGCGCTCGCGCCGGGTGACCCGGTCCGGCTCGCCAAGCAGACCTCCAACCTGTTCCGGCCCCGAGCGGCGGCCGCCCCCGCCGGCCTCGACGTCTCGGGTCTGCAGGGCGTGCTCGCCATCGACCCCGTCGCGTGCACCGCCGACGTCCAGGGCATGTGCACCTACGAGGACCTGGTCAGCGCGACTCTGGCCCACGGGCTCATCCCGAAGGTCGTCCCCCAGTTGCGGACGATCACCCTGGGCGGTGCGGTGACCGGGTTGGGCATCGAGTCGACCAGCTTCCGCAACGGGCTGCCCCACGACTCGGTCCTGGAGATGGACGTCTTCACCGGCGCCGGGGAGGTGGTCACCACCCGGCCGGGTGACGACCTGTTCGACACCTTCCCCAACTCCTACGGCTCGCTCGGCTACGCCGTGCGACTGCGGATCGAGCTGGAGCGGGTGCCGCGGTACGTCGCGCTGCGCCACGTCCGCTTCGACGACCTGGCCGACCTCGGCGCCGCGGTCGACGAGATCGTCACCACCCGACGACACGGCGGCGACCAGGTCGACGGCCTCGACGGGGTGGCGTTCGCACCGGGGGAGTACTACCTGACCCTGGCCACCTGGACCGACGTCGGACCGACGACCGGCCGGACCTCGGACTACACCGGCCAGCAGGTCTACTACCGCTCGGTGCAGCGGCGCGAGATCGACCTGCTCACCATCGAGGACTACCTGTGGCGCTGGGACACCGACTGGTTCTGGTGCTCGGCAGCCTTCGGGGTGCAGCGCCCCTGGGTCCGTCGGCTCTGGCCCCGGCGATGGCGGCGCTCGGACGTCTACCACCGACTGATCGGGCTTGATCGTCGGCTGGGCCTGGTCGATCGCCTGGACCGACGGGCGGGTCGCCCGCAGCGGGAGCGGGTGATCCAGGACGTCGAGGTGCCGCTCTCCGCGCTCGCCGACTTCCTGACCTGGTTCGACGCCGAGATCGGGATGCGCCCGGTCTGGCTGTGTCCGCTGCGCACCACCCGGCGGTGGTCGACGTACCCGTTGCAGCCCGGGCTCACCTACGTCAACGTGGGCTTCTGGGGAACCGTCCACGTGGGCGACGAGGCGCCGCAGGGGCCGCTCAACCGGGCCATCGAGCGTCGCGTCCACGAGCTGGGCGGTCACAAGTCGCTCTACTCGGAGGCGTTCTACGACCGAGAGACCTTCGACGAGCTCTACGACGGCCCGCACCTCGCGGCCGTCAAGGCACGGTACGACCCGCAGGACCGACTGACCTCGCTCTACGACAAGGCGGTGCATCGACGATGAGTCCCGGATCCAGCCTCTCCATCGGGGAAGCAGTCACCTCGCTGCTGCGTGACGGCATGCCGGTGCGGTTCACGGCGTACGACGGCAGCACGGCGGGCGACGCCGATGCCGAGATCGGCCTGGAGCTGCGCACGCCGCGCGGACTGGCCTACCTGCTGACCGCGCCCGGCGACCTGGGCATGGCCCGCGCCTACGTGGCCGGTGACCTCGTGGTGACCGGGGTGCATCCGGGCAACCCGTACGACGCGCTCCGCCTGCTGCAGAGCCACCTCCGCTTCCGCACCCCGACGGCGAGCGAGGCGTTCGTCCTGGTCCGGGGCCTGGGGCTCTCCCACCTCAAGCCGCCGCCGCCCCCTCCCCAGGAGCACCTGCCGCGGTGGCGGCGAACCGTGGAGGGGCTGCGGCACTCGCTGACCCGCGACGCCGAGGTGATCGCCCACCACTACGACGTCTCCAACCGGTTCTACGAGCTGGTGCTGGGCCCCTCCATGGCCTACACCTGCGCGGTCTACACCGACCCCGACCGCAGCCTGGAGGAGGCCCAGGCCGAGAAGTTCGACCTGATCGCCCGCAAGCTCGACCTGCGACCGGGTCAGCGGTTGCTCGACGTCGGCTGCGGCTGGGGCGGGATGGTGCGTCACGCGGCCCGCGAGTACGGCGTGCGGGCGCTCGGCGTCACCCTCTCGCGGGAGCAGGCCACCTGGGCGAAGGAGGCGATCGACCGTGACGGGCTCGGCGACCTGGCCGAGGTGCGGCACGCCGACTACCGCGACGTCCTGGAGAGCGGCTTCGACGCGGTCAGCTCGATCGGCCTCACCGAGCACATCGGGGTGCGCAACTACCCGACGTACTTCTCCTCCCTGCGCGACCGGCTCCGACCCGAGGGGCGGCTGCTGAACCACTGCATCACCCGTGCGCACAACCGGCGCGAGGAGACCGGTGCCTTCATCGACCGCTACGTCTTCCCCGACGGGGAGCTGATCGGGTCCGGGACGATCATCCGCGAGGCCCAGGACGCGGGCCTCGAGGTGATGCACGCGGAGAACCTGCGCCGTCACTACGCCCTCACCCTCACCGCCTGGTCGCAGAACCTGGTGGACCACTGGGACGAGTGCGTGGCCGAGGTCGGCGAGGGCACGGCACGGGTGTGGGGGCTCTACATGGCCGGGTCGCGGCTGGCGTTCGAACGCAACGAGATCCAGCTGCACCAGGTGCTGGCTGTGCGCACCGGCGAGGACGGGGCGGACGGATTCGGGCTGCGCCCGTCCTGGTGACTAGCCTTGGCGGGTGAGTACGAGAGCGCAACAGTTCACCGCGGACGTCCTGGGACGCCGGCGGCTCTCGGCCCACCTGCTGCGCCTGACCCTGGGGGGTCCCGGCCTGGCCGACTTCCGCAGCACCGGGATCCCGGACGAGTGGGTCGGTCTGGTGGTGCCGGGGCAGTTCCAGAGCCGCTACTACACCGTGCGTGAGTGGGACGGCGAGGTGCTGACCCTCGACGTCGTGGTGCACGACGTCGGCCTGGTCACCGAGTGGGCCACCCGTCCGGCCGTCGCCGGCGAGCAGGTGACGATCACCGAGCCCAAGGGGTCGTTCGCGATGCCCGAGGACGCCGGCTGGCTGCTGCTGGTCGGCGACCTGACCGCCCTGCCCGCGATGGCGCGGATCGCGGGCACCCCCGAGGCCGCGAGGGTGCCGACGCATGTCTGGGCCGAGGTGCCCGACGAGCTCGGCGACTACCTGTCGGCCGACGTGGACGTGACCTGGCTCGACCAGCCCGCCGACGGCAGCAGCCGGCTCGCCTCCGTGGTCGAGTCGCTCGAGTGGCCCGCCGGGCAGGGCTACTTCTGGATGGCGGGGGAGTCCGCGCAGATGCGGGCGATCCGCAAGCACCTGATGCGGGAGCGCCGGCTGCCGCCGACGGCGTACGACGTGATGGGCTACTGGCGGGGCGGCGCGCAGCGTCAGCCTCGAGCGGTCGACCCCGGCCCGATCTGGCGGGCCGGCAAGGCTGCAGGGAAATCCGACGAACAGATCTGGGCGGACTACGACGCCGCCCGAGAGGGACAGCCATGAGCGCCACACCCACGAGTGGATCCACCGGATCGTCGGAGGGTCACCGCAGCGGCTTCGTCTCCTTCGTCGGACGCCCGAACGCCGGCAAGTCGACGCTGACCAACGCCCTGGTCGGCAGCAAGGTGGTGATCACCAGCTCGAAGCCGCAGACCACCCGGACCGTCGTGCGCGGGATCGTGCACCGACCCGACGCCCAGCTGATCCTGGTCGACACCCCCGGTCTGCACCGTCCGCGCACCCTGCTCGGCGAGCGGCTCAACGACCTGGTCAAGACGACGCTGGCCGAGGTCGACGTGGTGGCGGTCTGCTTCCCGGCGAACGAGAAGATCGGGCCTGGCGACAAGTTCATCGTCAACGAGATGGCCAAGGTGCGCCGGACGATCAAGGTCGCCATCGCCACCAAGACCGACCTCGCGACGCCGGAGCAGATCGGCGAGCACCTGCTCGCGATCCAGGAGCTCGGCGCCGCCACCGGCACCGAGTGGGCCGAGATCGTGCCGGTCTCCGCGAAGGGCGACACCCAGGTCAAGCTGCTCGAGGACCTGTTGGTCGGGCTGCTGCCCCAGGGTCCCCAGCTCTACCCGGACGGCGACCTCAGCGACGCGCCCGAGGAGGCGATCGTCGCCGAGCTGATCCGGGAGGCCTCGCTCGAGGGTGTCCGGGACGAGTTGCCGCACTCGATCGCGGTCGTGGTCGAGGAGATGGGCCTGCGCGAGGGGCGTCCGGCGGACAAGCCGCTGCTGGACATCCACGCCAACCTCTACGTCGAGCGCGACTCCCAGAAGGGGATCATGATCGGGCACAAGGGCGCCCGGCTGCGCGAGGTCGGCACCGCCGCCCGCAAGCAGATCGAGGCGCTCTTCGGCACCCCGGTCTACCTCGACCTGCACATCAAGATCGCCAAGGACTGGCAGCGCGACCCGCGCCAGCTGCGCAAGCTCGGCTTCTGAGCAGCCTCAGAACTCGAACGTCACGCCGCTCTGCTGCTCGCTGAGGTCCCAGAGCCGCCGGGCCAGGTCGTCGTTGCGGGCGTGCCGGCTCAGCTTGGCCGGGCCCACCGGGCCCCGGGACTCCTTGAGCCACCGGCAGCCGGTGTACGAGCCGGGCTCGGCGACCGTGGCGGCGTACAGGGTGGGGTTGGCGCCGGCCTTCGCCGACTGGAAGAGCACCGGCATGAAGTACGGCGCGGTCGCCCGGATCAGCCGGTTCGACCCCATGCCGTCGGAGCTGGCGAACAGGTTCGTCGCGGAGACCCCCGGGTGCGCCGCGGTGGAGACGACCGGCGACCCGGCCGCCCGGGCACGCCGTTGCAGCTCGCGGGCGAAGAGCACGTTGGCCAGCTTGGTGTTGCCGTAGGCCGGCGAGGGCTTGTACGTCGTGCGCGGGTTCCCCTCGAGCACGCCCTCGTCGCCGTTGTGGTGGGCGATCGAGGCGACCGTCACCACCCGCGGCGAGCTGCCGCGCGTCAGCGCCGGCAGCAGCAGACCGGTCAGCGCGAAGTGACCGAGGTGGTTGGTGCCGTACTGCAGCTCGAAGCCGTCCTCGGTCTCCCGGTAGGACGGGGGCGTCATCACGCCGGCGTTGTTGACGAGCAGGTCGAGCGGGCCCTGCCAGCGTCCGGCGAAGGCCCGGACCGACGCCAGCGAGGCCAGGTTCAGCTCCTCCACGCGGGTGCTGCCCGGCATCGCCGCGGCGGCCTCCCGGCCGGCGGCGACGTTGCGGCAGGCGAGCACCACGTGGGCGCCGTGGGCGGCCAGCTCGCGAGCGGTGTGCACCCCGATGCCGGAGTTGGCCCCGGTCACGACGGCGGTGCGTCCGGTGAGGTCGGGCAGGTCGGCGGGCGTCCAGCTCATCGGGCTCCTGAGGTCGAGGTCAGTCGGGGATCCAGCACAGGCCATAGGTCTGGCCGGCCCGCCACTGGGCGGCGGTGGGCCATTCGTAGCCCCAGGTGAAGTTGAGGGCGTCGTCGGCGCGGTCCCGGGCGGCATCCTCGCAGGGCCCCTGCCCCGCCTCGCGCGCCGCCTCCTCACCGGGGTAGTCCGCGCCCGGTACGTCGACGGTCCGGATCGCCCGCCAGGCGTGCTCGCGCGAGCAGACCACGCGGGAGAAGTCCGGGGTGCCGGGCTCCGCGGTGGCGCACATGGCGTACTTCCCGCGCGCCTCCGGCTTGGCGAGCACGCCGGCCAGCCGCCCGGTGAGCGGGTCGAGCTTGCCGTCGGCCGCCACCGCGATCACGTCGCAGCGGAACCAGTTCGCGCCCGCGTCCGACTCCTCGACCGTGGGGGTGAACCAGACCGCGCGGAGCATGGTCAGCCGAAGGTCCTCCGGGGTGCCGCCGAGGAAGCGGGAGAGTCGCTCGGGACACACCCGCGCGACCTGGGCCTGGACCCGCTTGGAGTCGACCGAGAGCAGGTGGCCCTGCACGGCGGAGTCGAGTTCGCCCACCGCGTACGTCATCGAGGTGTGCTTCTCGGCGCAGTCGACCGGGGTGGACGAGTTCGTCGGTGCCAGCGCATCGGCGTACGACAGGTCGAAACAGGCCCGGTCCTTCGGGACGGGGACCTCGTCCGCGGTCGCCGGCGTGGTCGCGGTGCTCGTGGGCGCCGACGGCTTCGGATCGCCGGGCTCCTCGCTCGTGCATCCGGTCAGTGCCACGCCCAGGGCCAGGACGACGGGGAGCAGCGCTCCGGGCAGGAGCCGCTGGCGGCGGCCGGGCCTCATGCGTCCGTCCTGGCCCAGCAGACCGACCGACGGTTGCCGGCCTCCCATTCCTCCTCGGTGAACCACGTGTACCCGTAGTCGTAGGTCACGGGGTAGCTCAGCCAGCCGCCGACCGAGTCGGAGCAGAAGTCGCGGGTCTGGATCTGGGACTGCCGGTCGCCTGGGTAGGGATCGTCCGCCTCGCCGAGCTTGACCGTGGTCACCGCTCGCCAGTCGTGCGGCTCGGAGCAGGGGATGCGCGGGGCGTCCTGGACCGAGGGACCCTTCACGCAGACCAGCCACCGGTCATCGGGCTTGCCCTTCATCAGGCCCTGCGCCGTGACCGGCAGCTCGACGTACTCCTTGCTCTGCTCGGCTCCTCCGACGACGTCGCAGCGGTACCACCGGGCGCCTTCGTCCCAGGCCTTGGCGGAGGGGCGGAACGCCGACCAGCTCACGATCGTGCGCATCGCCAGGCTCTCGTCGGCGCCGAGGAAGGAGATGAAGCTCGCCTGGCAGTGCTCGTGGATCCAGGTGTTGACCTCGGGGTCCTCGCGATCCGCGTCGCCGAGCTCGGGGGGCAGCTCCTCGACGAGGTAGGTCTCGGCCGTGTGCGGCGTACGGCAGTCGACGGTGGCCGTGGCGTTGCTCATCACCTCGGTGTCCTCGGGGGCCAGCACGCGGCAGTCGCCGACCTCCGGCGGGGAGACCGCGTCCAGCTGGGCCGGGTCGACGTCGGTGCCCTGGCTCTCGTCGCCGCAGCCGGTGAGCAGGAGCGCGGCCACCACCAGCCCCAGGACGGTACGGCGCGACGACACGACAGATCCTCCTCGGGGGCGGGCAGGGACTCCGGGATCGTACCCGTCGAGCCGGGGGTGAAGTCAGTCGGACAGCAACGCCGCCAGCGTGCCGCCGAGCTCGTACGCCGCGGCTCGCTCGGTCTCGGTCACCTCGCCCAGGACGGTGAGCGTGTCCGCTGCCTGCCGCCAGGGCAGCGCACCGACGATGGACAGCACCGATCGCACCGCGCCGGTGGTGTCGTAGCGACCGTGCACCCAGAGCCCGAACGGCTTCTTGCCCGTCCCGCTCGTGCCGGCCGAGCCGTCCTCGGTGAGGGCGCCGCCGGCCTGCAGGAAGATGGAGTCGAAGAAGTGCTTCAGGGCGCCACTCATGTAGCCGAAGTTGGCCGTCGTCCCGAGCAGGTAGCCGTCGGCGGCCAGCACGTCGTCGGCGGTCGCTGCCAGGGCCTCGCGCACCACGACCTCGACGCCCTCGACGGCGTCGTCGTGGGCACCGGCGACCACGGCGTCGGTGAGGGCCTGGACGCCGGGGGTGGGGGAGTGGTGCACGATCAGCAGACGGGCCATTGTCCGACCGTAGCGAAGGGGGATACCTCGCCGATGATCGGGAACGGTGACGCCATGAGCACGAACAGGCAGATCGTCCGGGCGACCCCCGACCAGGTGTGGCAGGTGCTGGCCGACGGCTGGCTCTACCCGCTGTGGGTGGTGGGCGCGTCGCGGATGCGCGAGGTCGACGAGCACTGGCCGGAGCCGGGCGCGAAGCTGCACCACTCGGTGGGCAGCTGGCCCCTCCTGCTGGACGACGAGACCGAGGTGCTGGCCGCGGAGCCCGGGGTGATGCTCGAGCTCCAGGCGCGCGCCTGGCCGACCGGGGAGGCCCGGGTCACCCTGCGCCTGCACCCGGTGGGCCGTGACACCGAGGTGGTCATCGAGGAGGACGCCGACGCGGGCCCGGCCCGGATCATTCCCGCTCCGCTGCGTCAGCCGCCGCTGAAGTGGCGCAACGTGGAGACCCTGCGGCGACTGGCGTTCCTGGTCGAGGGACGGGTGGCGAAGGCCTCGGCCCGACCGTCGTGACGCCACCGCAGACGTACGACGCGGTCGTCGTCGGGGCCGGGCCCAACGGGCTCGTCGCCGCCAACCATCTCGTCGACGCCGGGTGGTCGGTCCTGCTGCTCGAGTCCCAGCCCGAGGTGGGGGGAGCGGTCCGCAGCGACCGCGACGTCCACCCCGACTTCGTCCACGACACGTTCAGCGCGTTCTACCCGCTGGCCGTCGCCTCCTCGGCCGTCACCTCGTTGCGCCTGGAGGAGCACGGGCTCGCCTGGTCCCACGCGCCGGCCGTGCTGGGCCACCCGCGGTCGGACGGGTCGTGGGCGTTGCAGCACCGGGACCGGGAGGTCACGGCCTCGCTGATGGACGCCGACCACGCCGGCGACGGTGCCGCCTGGCTCGAGCTGTGTGCCCAGTGGGACCGGGTCGGCGACCAGCTCGTCGAGGGCCTGGTCTCGCCCTTCCCCCCGGTCCGCGCCGGGCTCGGGCTGCTCGGCCGGCTGCCCGCCGCCGGCGGCCTGGGGTTCGTGAAGACGCTGCTGACCCCGGCCGCCCAGCTCGGGCGCTCCCGGTTCGGGGGTGACGCCCCGCGACTCCTGCTCGCCGGCAACGCCGGGCACGCCGACATCCCGCTGGACGCGCCGGGCTCCGGCCTGATGGCACTGCTGCTGACGATGCTGGGCCAGACGGTGGGCTTCCCGGTCCCGGTCGGGGGTGCGGGTGCGCTCACGGCCGCGATGGCGCGGCGGTTCGTCTCGCTCGGGGGCGAGATCCGCACCGGTGCCGAGGTCACCGGCATCGACGTGGAGTCGGGGCGGGCGGTCGGGGTCCGCTTGGCCGACGGCACCCGCATCGGCGCAGGGAACGCCGTCGTCGCCGACGTCACCGCGCCTGCGCTGTACGGCGGCCTGGTGGCCCCCGAGCACCTGCCCGCCCGTGTGGTCCGCGGGATGCGCTCCTTCGAGCTGGATCCCTCCACGATCAAGGTCGACTGGGCGCTGGACGGGCCGGTGCCGTGGGCCCAGGCGCCGGCGTACGCCCCGGGCACCTTCCACGTCGCGGACTCGGTGGAGCAGATGACCGAGGCGTTCAGCCAGATCGCCGCCCGGGCGATCCCGGCCGACCCGTTCCTGCTGTGCGGCCAGATGACCACCTCGGACCCGACCCGCTCCCCGGAGGGCACGGAGTCGGTGTGGGCCTACACCCACATGCCGCAGCACTCCGTCCGCGACGCCGGCGACGGGGGGATCCGCGGCGTCTGGGACCGCGACGACTGCGAGCGGATGGCGGACCGGATGCAGGCCCGCCTCGAGCGACTCGCCCCCGGCTTCGGCTCCCGGGTGCTGGCCCGACGGGTGCTGGGCCCCCACGAGATGGAGGCACGCAACGCCAACCTGGTCGGCGGGTCGATCAACGGCGGCACCGCCCAGCTGCACCAGGAGCTGGTCTTCCGTCCGGTGCCGGGGCTCGGACGCCCGGAGACCGGCATCCGCGGCCTCTACCTGGGGTCCTCGTCCGCGCACCCCGGTGGCGGTGTGCACGGTGCCGCCGGTCGCAACGCTGCGCGGGCGGCGCTGGCGCACACCCGGCTCGGGCGGATCCTGCCTCAGAGCCGGCGTCGGTAGCCGAGGCCGGTCGCGATATCGCGGCAGCCGAGCCGCTCGTTGACCGCGATCATGTGGTGGTTGTCCACGGCGTTCCAGGTGTCCGTGGCCTGCACCTCGGGACGCTCGTGGCGCAGCCAGGTCGCCAGCTCGCACTTCAGGGCCAGTCCGAGTCGGTGGCCGCGGTGGGCGCGCACCACGTTGGTGTCCTCCTGGTGGGCGATGCTCGGGGAGAACTCGTCCACGCAGAGCAGGGACATCCCGGCCCACTCGCCGGTGGGTCGGTGCCGGGCCAGGACCCGGTAGGTCGTCTGGCGCCGGTCGACCATCGACGCGTCGTAGGCGCGGACCCGGTCGGCGTCCCAGACGTCCGGCTCGACGCCCTCGTCCGCCGGGGCGTCGTTGATCGCCTCGTGCAGGTCGAGACGACGTACGGCCATCGGGAGCTGGCCGGCATCGGAGAAGCCGCGCGCCGCCAGGAAACCGACCCCGTCGGTGCCGGCCCACGTCCAGGCGCGCACGTTGGTGCGTCCCCGCTCCCGGACCAGCCCGAGCTGGAGCTCGAGCAGTCGACTGCCCCAGCCGGCCCGGCGGTGCTCAGGGTCCACGGTCGCCCGGACCAGGGCGGTCGACAGGTTGTCCAGGAAGGGCAGCTCCACCACCGCCCAGCCGAGCGGAGCCTCGAGCGGTCCCGCCACCCAGAGAGCGTCGACGGGCCGGCCGGTGTTGCCGTGGCGCAGCCAGGTCAGCTTCGACGGGCCCGTCGGGGGCGGCACCTCGAGCCCGGCGTCGGTGAGCGATGCCCGGTCGAGGGCCGCCAGCCGGTCCGCCAGATCGAGGTCGACCTCGGCCGGATCGAGTCGTGAGATCTGCACCGCACCACCCTAGGAGGGTGCGTTAGAGTCGATCCATCATGATGCGCCAGCTGCTTCTTCGCTGCCGCAGCGAGGCCTGAGCACGCCGGCCCCCTCGCTGCGGAGTGCGTGCTGCGCGACCGGCACCCAGCACCAGTCAGCGAGGACCTCATGAACCACCAGAAGCCCAGCGGGATGCCGCACCAGCGCTACACCGCCTTTCCCCCGGTCGACCTGCCCGACCGCACCTGGCCGAACGCCACCATCACCGCCGCGCCACGATGGCTCTCCACCGACCTGCGCGACGGCAACCAGGCCCTGATCGACCCGATGAGCCCCGCCCGCAAGATGAAGATGTTCGACCTGCTCGTGAAGATGGGCTACAAGGAGATCGAGGTCGGCTTCCCGTCGGCGAGCGAGACCGACTTCGCCTTCGTCCGCCAGCTGATCGAGGGTGACCGGGTCCCCGACGACGTCACGATCTCCGTGCTGACCCAGGCCCGCGAGGACCTGATCGAGCGCAGCGTCCAGTCGCTGGTCGGGATCCCGCGGGCGAACATCCACCTCTACAACGCGCTCGCCCCGCTCTTTCGTCGGGTGGTCTTCCACGCCAGCAAGGACGAGGTCAAGGCGATCGCGACCCGCGGCACCGAGCTGGTGATGAAGTACGCCGAGAACCACCTCGACAGCACCGTCATCGGCTACGAGTACTCCCCGGAGATCTTCACCTCCACCGAGCTGCCGTTCTCCCTCGAGGTCTGTGAGGCGGTCTCCGACGTCTGGCAGCCCGAGGATGGTCGCGAGATCATCCTGAACCTGCCGGCCACGGTGGAGTCGGCCACGCCGAACGTCTACGCCGACCAGATCGAGTGGTTCTCCCGCCAGCTCTCCCGACGCGAGAACACCGTGATCAGCCTGCACCCACACAACGACCGCGGCACGGCCGTCGCCGCGACCGAGCTGGCGATGATGGCCGGCGCCGACCGGGTCGAGGGCTGCCTGTTCGGGCACGGTGAGCGCACCGGCAACGTCTGCCTGGTCACGCTCGGGATGAACCTCTTCAGCCAGGGCATCGACCCGATGATCGACCTCAGCGACATCGACGAGATCCGGCGCACGGTCGAGTACTGCACCCAGCTGCCGGTGCACCCGCGGCACCCGTACGCCGGCGACCTCGTCTACACGGCGTTCTCGGGCTCGCACCAGGACGCGATCAAGAAGGGGCTCGAGGACCTCGACCGGCAGGCCGCCGAGCAGGGGGTCGGGGTCGGTGAGCTGCCCTGGCAGGCGCCGTACCTGCCGATCGACCCGAAGGACGTGGGCCGCAGCTACGAGGCCGTGATCCGGGTGAACAGCCAGTCCGGGAAGGGCGGCGTCGCCTACATCCTCAAGGCCGAGCACAAGCTGGACCTGCCCCGCCGCGCGCAGATCGAGTTCAGCCGGGTGATCCAGGAGCGCACCGACACCGACGGTGGCGAGATGTCGCCCGAGACCATCTGGGAGGTGTTCTCCGCCGAGTACCTGCACCGGACGACACCGCTCCAGCTGGACTCCGTGCACACCTCGTCGGCGGCCGGCGAGAAGGACGCGTTGACCACCAACATCTTCGTGGACGGTGAGATCACCACCCTCGAGGGGACGGGCAACGGTCCGATCGCAGCGTTCGTGAACGCGATCAACGACCTGCCCCAGGGCTTCGACGTCCGGGTCCTCGACTACGCCGAGCACGCGCTGTCCTCGGGCGGCGACGCGATCGCGGCGGCGTACGTCGAGTGCTTGGTCGGCGACCAGGTGCTCTGGGGGGTCGGCCTCGACGCCAACATCGTCACCGCGTCGCTCAAGGCCGTGATCAGCGCCGTCAACCGGGCCACCGGGTCGCGCTGACCGAGGGCGCGTCGGGTCAGTCCACGCGCTTGGGCACCTTGCGAGGGAGCCGCACGGTGAAGGTGGTGCCCTCGCCCTCGACGGAGTCGACCGAGATCTTCCCCCCGTGGGCGGCCACGATCGTGGAGACGATCGAGAGCCCCAGCCCGGTGCCCTGGATCGCGCGCTCCTGTGCGGTGGAGGCGCGGAAGAACCGCTGGAAGAGTCCGTCCTGCTCGGCTGCCGGGATGCCGATCCCGGTGTCGCTCACCACGATCCAGGCCTCGGTGTCCTGTTTCTCGAGCCGACACGTGATGGAACCGCCGTCCTCGGTGAACTTCACGGCGTTGCTCAGCAGGTTGATCAGGACCCGCTCGAGCTGGGTCCGATCGCCCTGCACCAGGAGCGGCTGGTCGGGGGCCACGTAGTCGAGGGTGAGGTCTCGCCCCCGCAACAGGTGCCGGGTCGACTCGTCCACCGGAGCGACCAGCGTGGCGAGGTCGAGGATCTCCTGCTCCCAGTGGGCGGCGCCGCTGTCGATCCCGCCGAGCAGCAGCAGGTCGTTGCAGATCCCGATCAGTCGCTCACCGTTGCGGGCGATCGTCGACAGCAGCGGGAGCTGGTCGGGGTCCGGGTCGACGATCGAGCCGTCGCTGAGCATCTCGGTGTAGCCGACGATGCTGGTCACCGGGGTGCGCAGCTCGTGGCTGACGGTGGAGACGAACTCGTTCTTCGCCTCGTCGAGCTGGCGGAGCCGGATCACGGCGGTGCGCTCCTTCTCCAGGGCGGCCACGAGCATCTCCTGGGTCTGGCGCTGCTCGGTGACGTCGCGGCCCACGCACAGGAAGCCGACCTGCGCAGCGAACTCGTCGGCGGCGACACTCAGCGTCATCGAGACCGTGTGGTGCTCGCCGTTCCTCGCCACCCAGGTCCAGTCGCGCGGTTCGGTCTCCGACTCCTGGCTGACGAGGACCGCGAACGCCCGGTCGGGGTCGGACTCCTCGGTCCGGGCGGCCAGCTGCCCGGGCTCGATCAGCTGGGCGAAGGGCTGACCCACCATCTCCCGCGAGGAGTAGCCCAGCAGTCGCTGGGCTCCGGAGTTGAAGACCGTGATCCTGCCGGTGGTGTCGGTGCCGATCAGGGCCGTGGTGATCGCGGCTTCGAGCAGGTGGGTCATCAGGCCGGCGGCGGTGCGTTCGGCTGTCACGTCGACCCCGGTGAGCACGGCGTACATGGGCCGGTCGTGGTCGTCGGTGACCAGGTTGTTGTTCCAGACGATGCGCAGTCGTTGGCCGCTCTTCGTCATCGCGTCGGTCTCGACGATGGTGGTGCCCGGAACCCGGTCGGGGACGGAGAAGAGCGCCTCGACCTCCTCAGCGCTTCTGGGCGTGAACGACGTCTCCCAGATCGGCCGCCCCAGCATCTCGTCCTCGGTGTACCCGGTGAGGCGGGAGGCGGCCGCATTCACCCGGATGATCGTGCCCTTGAGGTCGGTGACCAGGATGACGCAGGCGGTCGTGTCGAGGGTCGCGCTGGTGAGCTGCTCGGCCGCCTCGAGCCGTCGCCGGGCCTCGTACTCCGCGGTCACGTCCTGGAGCTGGGCGGAGAAGATGGGCTCGGGGGTGAGGGAGAGGGGCGAGAGCGAGACGTTGATCCGGGCGCCGGGACGGTGCTTGAGACCGGTCTGTGCCTTCCAGCCGTCCTGGCGGCCGTCGAGCATCCGGGCCGTCACCTGGTCGAGCTGGCTGCGGGTCTCCAGGATGCTGTCCAGCGAGCGGCCCACCAGGGCCTGACCGTCGGTGCTGAGCAGTCGGGCGGCGGTGTCGTTGAGGTCGATGATCTCCAGACGGTTGCCGTGGCCGCGCAGCAGGAGCATCCCGACGAGCGACTCGGTGAAGTTGCGACGAAACAGCCGCTCGCTGGTGCTGACCCGGTCCAGCAGGCGGTGCCGTTGCGCGACCGCGATGGCCAGCGGCAGGGACATGACGGCGGCGCAGGCGAGGTAGGCCTGCATCAGCGATCCGGCCCCGTACTCGTTGATCCGGCCGGCGGACAGGCTGTTCCCGATCGGGCCGTAGCCGCGGGCCGTCAACAGGGTGGCCAGCACGCTGAAGCCGACCAGCTCCCACGCGACCACCCGGGTGTCGAAGCGCAGCGCCGCCCAGACCAGGAACGGCAGGGGCAGGAAGACCAGCGGCAGGAACTGCTGCGGGGAGAAGATGGTCACCGAGATCGCGATCAGGGCCCCGGCCTGGAAGACCAGCTCGCCGTGGCTCCCCGCGGTCTCGTGCGGGGAGGCGAGCCCGTTGCGACGTAGCGACATGGCGACGGGCACGAGCACCAGGACGGACGCGGCGTGGGACGGCGCCACCGCCCGCCAGATCTCGAGGAACGAGCCACCCTCGAGGGTGGAGACGATGGTGGCGGCCGCCGTGGCCACCGTGACCCCGCCCAGGATGGCGGCCGCGACCAGGCGGATGAAGTCGTCCTGGCTGTCCAGGCGCACCGAACCGCGGCGGCCCCGGCGCAGGAACCAGCCGGCGACGACCGCCTCGGCGGCGTTGGCGACCCCGAAGAGCGTCGAGATCTGGAGGTCGCGGCCACCGGTGAGGTTGGCGGCGCCGCTGAAGAAGACGATGCCCAGGGCGAGCGCGGGCCACGCCCGCCGGGGGGAGATCGCGATCAGGGTGACGGCGAGACCGGCCGCCGGCCACCACTGGGCCACGTCGCTGCCGGGGGGTGCGAAGACGACGGCGCCCGCTCCGGCGAGGTAGATGCCGATCAGCAGACCGGCGGGGGCGACGGCATTCGCGGGCACCCAGGAGGGCAGCCGCGGAGGGAACGTCATGGCAGCAGTCTCGTTCAGTCTCCACCGGGATGCGACCACACCCACCCAATTCGGGGACCCGGACGGCTAGATTGGGGCCATGTTGGTCTCTGAGCGCATTGGTCAGTTCTTCCTCGAGAATGCCACCGGTCGGGACCGACTCGAGTTCACCGAGTACGGCGGCGGTGACGCGTGGGTGGTGCTGCTGCACGGTCAGCTGATGCCGCGACGGATGCACGAGCCGCTGGCGCGCTCCCTGGCCTCCCAGGGCCTGCACGTGGTCACCCTCGACCTGCTCGGGCACGGTCGGTCCGACCGACCCGCCGACCCGCATGCCTACTCGATGACCAGCTGGGGCGAGCAGGTCGTCGCCCTGCTCGACCATCTCGGCGTGGACCAGGCGGTGGTGGGCGGCACGTCCCTGGGTGCGAACGTCTCGCTCGAGGTCGCGGTCCTCGCCCCCGAGCGGGTGCGCGGACTGATCATCGAGATGCCGGTGCTCAACAACGCCGTGGAGGCGGGCATCCTCGCGTTCGCGCCGTTGATGTTCAGCGCACGGTTCCTGCCCTTCACCGTGACCGCGGTGAGACGACTGACCCGACCGATCCCGCGCGGGATCGTGCCGTTCTGGGTGGGGATCGGCCTCGACACCTGCGACCAGTACGCCGGCTCGGTGGCCGCAGTCGTGCACGGGGTCTTCTTCGGCCGGGTCGCGCCGTACTCCCACCAACGTCGGGCGATCACCACGCCCGCACTGGTGGTCGGACATCCGGCCGACCCCATCCACCCGGCCGCCGACGCCGCGATGCTGGCCGAGGAGATGCCGAACGCCACCTTCGTCAGGGCCCGCAGCATTCTGGAGTGGCGGCTCGCGCCCGAGCGGTTGAACCGTGCGGCGGCCGACTTCGCGCTCGCCTGCTGGCAGACGCCGCGCCGCGCGCGCCGTTCCCGAGCCTGAACGGCACAATGGGGGCGTGCCCCTCTACCGCGACGAGGCGATCGTCCTGCGCACCCACAAGCTGGGTGAGGCCGACAGGATCGTCACGCTGCTGACCCGTCACCACGGGTTGGTGCGCGCCGTCGCGAAGGGCGTACGGCGCACGACCTCGAAGTTCGGCTCCCGGCTCGAGCCGTTCACCCACGTCGACCTGCAGCTGGCGGAGGGCCGCAACCTCGACATCATCACCCAGGCCGAGACGATTACGCCGTTCTCGTCGGGGCTGGGCCTCGACTACGACCGGTACACCTCGGGGACCGTGATGCTCGAGACCGCGGACCGGTTGGTGGCCGAGGAGCGCGAGCCGTCGATCCAGCAGTTCCTGCTGCTCGTCGGTGGGCTGCGCGCGATGGTCAGCGGGGAGCGGACGCCCAGCCAGGTGCTCGACTCCTACTTGCTGCGGTCGTTGGCGGTCGCCGGGTACGCGCCGTCGTTCGCGCACTGCGCGCGGTGTGGCGAGGAGGGGCCGCACCGGTGGTTCAACCCCTCGATGGGCGGGATGCTCTGCGTCACCTGCCGGGTGCCGGGGTCGGCCAGTCCGGCCGCGGAGACCGTCATCGTGATGGGGGCGTTGCTGGCGGGGGACTGGCCGGTGGTCGAGGCGGCCGACGGTCGGCACCTGAAGGAGGCCAGCACGCTGGTCTCGGCGTACCTCTCCTGGCACCTGGAGCGCGGGCTGCGCTCGATGGCGTACGTCGAGCGCTGAGCGGGCGGGTGGGGGTCGGGCATTCGCTCGGCCGTTGTGCCGGAACATTCGACAATCTTCTGTCCGGATGGTGGAAGATCGGCCGGTTCTGGCGGCCAAACTGTCGGTGCTCGCTGGTTGGGTTGTTCCATGACCGAGACGCTCGCTGATGTGGACACCGCCGCCGCGGTGCTCGCTGCGGCACGGTCGTCGCGGTCGATCGCGGATGCCGAAGAAGCCCGGTTGTTGCAGCTCGCGGTCGAATGGGCAGCGATGCACTCGACCGAGTCGCTGGCGGACGCTGCGATGACCTACGACCCGGGGTTCGGTCAGACCGAGGTCCC
>NZ_JBFIKK010000047.1:0-22107 GCF_041600255.1 Nocardioides sp.
ACCCAGCGCTCCCAGCAGATCGTCGAGGACCTCCGCGACGTCGATCCGGAGTCCGGGACCGCTCTCGTCGGGGGACTCAGCGCCGAGACGGTCGACCTGGTCGACTCGGTCGGCAGCCACCTGCCGATCATGGGCCTGATCGTGATCGGCGTGATGCTGGTGCTGCTCTTCTGGGCGTTCGGTTCGGTGGTGCTGCCGCTCAAGGCGATCGTGATGAACGCGTTCTCGATCACGGCGAGCTTCGGGGTGGTGACCTGGATCTTCCAGGAAGGTCACCTGGAGGGCCTGCTCGGCTTCGAGTCGACCGGCTACCTCGACGCCACCAACCCGATCCTGATGCTGGCGATCCTGTTCGGGCTGTCGATGGACTACGAGGTCTTCCTGCTCTCCCGGGTTCGCGAGCAGTGGGACCTGACCGGCGACAACGACGTCGCGGTCGCCACCGGTGTCCAGAAGACCGGCCGGATCATCACCAGCGCCGCCCTGCTCCTGGGCGTCGTGATCGGCGCCTTCGGCCTGTCCGGGATCATCTTCATCAAGATGCTCGGCATCGGCATGCTGGTCGCCCTGGTCATCGACGCGACCATCGTCCGGGCGCTGCTCGTGCCCGCGACGATGAAGCTCCTCGGCCGCTGGAACTGGTGGGCACCGGCGCCGATGGCCCGCTGGTGGGACCGCAACGGTTTCCGTGAGGGCGGTGAGCCCGCGGCCCCGGCCCAGGAGGCCGAGCTCGCCGGCGCCGGCCGGGGCTGAGCTCCGACTAGTCGCCGACCCGGACGAGCGCGCCGGCGTGGGCGGTCAGCATCAGCTGGCCGTCCGCGCCGAGCGTGACGGCCGGGTTGGTCGCGAAGAGCAGGGTGGCCGCGCGGTCCAGGCCGTCGACCAGCGCCGGTTCGTCCGCGAAGTTCACCACCATCTCCACGCCCCCGCGACGCATCCGGAACACCCGGGTCTCCTCGTCCACCGCACAGCTCGTGGCCAGGAACGACGGGTCGGTCAGCTCGGGCAGCGCCCGCCGGAGCCCGGCCAGCTCCCGGTAGATCCCGAGGATCCGGGCATGCCGCCCGGACTCGAGCTCGCTCCAGTCCAGCTTCGAGCGCTGGTACGTCGCCGGGTCCTGCGGGTCGGGCACGACCGCCGGGTCCCAGCCCATCCGCTCGAACTCAGCGATCCGGCCCTCGGCCGTCGCGGTCCCCAGCTCCGGCTCCGGGTGCGAGGTGAAGAACTGGAACGGCGTCGAGGCCGCCCACTCCTCACCCTGGAAGAGCATCGGGGTGAACGGACCGGCCAGGGTCAGCATCGCCGCGCAGGCCAGCTGGTCGTCGTCGAGCACCTCGGTGATCCGGTCGCCGCGCGCCCGGTTGCCGATCTGGTCGTGGTTCTGGCTGCAGACCACCAGTCGCCAGGTGGGCATCGCCTCGGTGTCGATCGGGACGCCGTGGTCGCGGTCGCGGAACGACGAGAACGTGCCGTCGTGGAAGAAGCCCCGCTCGCAGACCTTCGCCAGCGCCGACAGCGGCTCGAAGTCGGCGTAGTACCCGGCCGTCTCGCCGGTCAGCGCCACGTGCACCGCGTGGTGGAAGTCGTCGCTCCACTGCGCGTCGAGGCCGTAGCCGCGGGCCTCGCGCGGGGTCACCAGCAGCGGGTCGTTCAGGTCCGACTCCGCGATCAGGGTCAGCGGCCGCCGCTGGTGGGTCGAGAGCGCGGCGACCTCGATCGCCATCTCCTCCAGCAGGTGCAGCGGCGAGGAGTCCGAGAGCGCGTGCACGGCATCGAGCCGCAGGCCGTCGACGTGGAAGTCGGTGAACCACATCCGGACGTTGTCGAGGATGTAGCGGCGCACCTCGGCGCTGTCCGGGCCGTCCAGGTTGAGCAGGTCGCCCCATGTGTTGGCGCCCTGCTTGAGGTAGGGGCCGAAGAGTGGCAGGTAGTTGCCCGACGGACCCAGGTGGTTGTGCACCACGTCCTGGATCACGCCCAGCCCAGCGGCGTGACAGCCGTCCACGAAGCGCTGGTACGCCGCCGGGCCGCCGTACGGCTCGTGGATCGCCGACCAGAGCACGCCGTCGTACCCCCAGTTGTGGGTGCCGTTGACCGCGTTCACCGGCATCACCTCGACCAGGTCCACGCCGATCGAACGCAGGTGGTCGAGCTTGCCCAGGGCGGCATCGAAGGTGCCCTCGGGGGTGAACGTCGCGACGTGCAGCTCGTAGATCACCGATCCGGCCAGCTGGCGCCCGGTCCAGCCGGCGTCCTGCCAGTCGTGGGCCGCCGGGTCGAAGGTGCGCGACAACTGGTGCACGCCGGCGGGCTGGCGACGCGAGCGGGGGTCGGGCCGCGGCTCGGGGTCGTCGTCGAGCAGGTAGCCGTAGTCGACCGCCTGTCCGGCGAGCACCGGCTCCGGAAGCGGGCCGGCGGGGGTCCACCAGTCGCCGTCGCCCCGGGCCATCTCGACGACCTCGCCGTCGACGAGCAGTCGAACCCGGCCCGGGCGGGGAGCCCAGACGTCGAAGGGACCGCGGTTCATCAGGACTCCTCCCGAGGGGCCAGCAGGGCGACGGGCAGGTCGGCCAGCAGGTCGGCGAGTCGCGCCGTACCGGCCGCCGTTCGTCCGGTCAGCACGTCACGCCAGGTGCCGTCCGGCAGGTCGACGCTCGTGTCGCCCCACCCGCCCCGCTCCCCGAGCCCGACCGGCAGCCGGGTGGCCAGCGTGATCGCGCCGCCGCGGTCGAAGCCGAGCAGGTGGTCGGCGGCCGGTCCACTCGCGTGCACCGCTCGGTAGCCGGTGAAGAGCTCCGGGCGGTCGCGACGCAGGGTGAGCGCTGCTCTGGTCACGAGCAGCTTCGCGTGGCCGGGGTCGTCGATCCGGTCGGTGATCCGCGGAGCGAGCTCCCCGGCCAGCAGCCCGGCGCGCAGGTCGAAGTCGACCGGCCGGCGGTTGTCCGGGTCGACGAGGCTCTGCTCCCACAGCTCGCTGCCCTGGTAGACGTCCGGCACGCCGGGCATGGTCAGCGCCACCAGCTTGGCGGCCAGCGCGTTGCTCCAGCCGGGCCCGGCCAGCCGGGCGGCCAACCCCTCGACGAGTGCGCGGACCCGCTCGTCGTCGTACGCCGCGTCGACGGCCCGGTGCACCTGGGCCTCGTACGACGCGTCCGGCGCGGTCCAGGTGGTCTGCTCGCCGGCCTCCCGCATCGCCTTCTCGACGTAGCCGTGCAACCGCTCGCGCTCGGCCGGCCAGCAGCCGACGACGGCCTGCCACATCAGCGAGGCGAAGCCGGGGTCGACCGGGTCCTTCCAGAGCAGCTCGTCCAGGGTGGCCGCCCACTCGTCGGGCAGTTCGGAGAGGACCGTGATCCGGGCCCGGACGTCCTCGCCACGCTTGGTGTCGTGCGTGGAGAGCGTGGTCATCGCGTGCGGCCAGTCGCGCTGCCGGGCGGCCATCCGGTCGTGGAACTCGTCCGGGGTGATCGCGAAGATGCTGGGGTCGCCGCCGACCTCGTTCAGCGAGGTCAGTCGCGAGTGCCGGTAGAACGCACAGTCCTCGACGCCCTTGGCCATCACCATGCCGGAGGTCTGCTGGAAGCGCAGGGCAGCCGGCTGGTCGGGGTCGGCCAGCAGCGGGTGCAGCAGGTCGAGGGTGTCGGCCAGGTCGGGCCGATGGGTCCGGGCCAGCGCGACCGCCTCGTCCAGGTGCTCGCGTCCCGCGGGCAGGTAGGAGCGGTAGACACCGAAGCAGGCGAGCAGTTCGGCGACCGCGTCCGCCACCGGGCCGGGCCCGCCGATCGTCACCCCGGTGGCCAGCACCTCGCGGGTGATCCGACGGACCTCGGAGTTCAGGATGCCGTCGGCGACGGCCCGCTTGGTGTCGTGGATCAGCTGGGGCCACTCGACGACTCGTCCGCGCAGCCGCGCCTCGAGCCGGTCGAGCTTCTCCTGCCCGGCGGGGTCGGTCAGCGCCCGGTCGAGGTGGGCCAGCGCGTCGTACCCGGTGGTGCCGGTCGTCGGCCAGCTCGTGGGCAGCTCCTCACCGGGCTCCAGGATCTTCTCGACCAGGACGTAGGCGTCCCCGGTCAGCTCGGCCAGGTCGGCCAGGTAGCCCTCGGGGTCGCGCAGGCCGTCGGGGTGGTCGACGCGCAGGCCGTCGACCAGCTCTTCGTCGAACCAGCGGCGGATCTCGACGTGCGAGTCGTCGAAGACCCGGCGATCCTCGACCCGGATCGCGGCCAGCGTGTTGACCGCGAAGAAGCGGCGGTAGTTCAGTCCCTGGTCGGCGACCCGCCAGGAGGAGAGCCGGTAGTGCTGCCGGTCGTGCACGGCGTTCGCGTCGAGCTGCTCGGCCTGCTCGCCGGCCGCCACGGTTCCGGGGGCGATCGGGAAGCGGTGGTCGTGGTAGCGCTGCTCGAGCCCGTCGCCGGTGTCGACCACCCGGAGGTGCTCGATCCGGCCGTCGTCGCCCAGGTCGTCGTCGCCGACGACCGGCACCACGACCCGGTCGTGCGCGACCTCCCAGTCCACGTCGAAGGCATCGGCGTACGCCGAGTCGCGGCCGTGGGTGAGCAGGTCCCACCACCAGGTGCCCGGGTCCGGCGCGGCGATGCCGACATGGTTGGGCACGATGTCGACCAGCACGCCCATCCCGAGTCGCCGCGCCTCGGCCGACAGGGCGGCCAGGCCCTGCTCGCCGCCACGGCTGGGGTCGATCCGGTCGTGCACCCGGACGTCGTACCCGTGGCTGCTGCCGCTCTCGGCCTCGAGCAGGGGCGAGAGGTAGACCCAGTCCACCCCGAGGTCGCGCAGGTAGGGCAGCCGCCGTGCCGCCTCGACGAGGTCGAACTCGGCGGTGATCTGCAGCCGGTAGGTGCTGGTCGGTGTGCGCACGGTTCAGTCCTGCTGGGAGTGGGCGGCCAGTGAGGCGGCGACGGAGTGGTCGGGCTCGGCCTCCGGGGCGACGTGCTGGCGCAGCACCACGACGCTGCGGGTCTCCAGCGGCAGCGCCTTTCCGGCGGCGTACGACGTCGTGGTGTCGAGGTTGCCTCCGGTGTCGAGGACGACGTCCCAGGCGTCGGCGTACTCGTCCGGCGGGAGGGTGGCCTCGGCCGGGCCGTCGGCGTTGAAGTAGAGCAGGAAGTGGTCGTCGGTGATCGCCTGGCCGCGCTCGCCCTTGCCCGCGATCCCGTCGCCGTTGAGGTACATCCCGATCACCTTGGCGCCGGCGCCGTCCTCGCCGGGGTGCCAGTCGCCGTCCTCCATCGGGCGGCCGTCGAGATGCAGCCAGACGATGTCGTTGAGGCGGGCGCCGTCGCCGGTGCGGACGGTACGGCCGGTGAAGAAGCGCTTGCGCCGGAAGGTCGGGTGCTCGGCGCGCAGCCGGGCCACCGCGGCCGTGAACTCGATCAGCGGCTTGTCGGCCCGGTCCCAGTGCACCCAGCTGAGTTCGGAGTCCTGGGCGTAGGTGTTGTTGTTGCCGTCCTGGGTGCGGCCCAGCTCGTCGCCGTGCAGCAGCATCGGCACGCCCTGGCTCAGCAGCAGCGTGGTCAGAAAGTTGCGCTGCTCGCGGGCGCGCAGCTCCAGCACCTCGGGGTCGTCGGTCGGCCCCTCGACGCCGTGGTTCCACGAGCGGTTGTGCGACTCCCCGTCGTTGTTGTCCTCGCCGTTCGCCTCGTTGTGCTTCTCGTTGTAGGAGACGAGGTCGCGCAGCGTGAAGCCGTCGTGCGCGGTGACGAAGTTGATGCTGGCGAAGGGGCGCCGGCCGGACTGCTCGTAGAAGTCCGAGGACCCGGCCAGCCGCGAGGCGAACTCGCCCAGCGAGGGCTCGCCACGCCAGAAGTCGCGCACGGTGTCGCGGTAGGCGCCGTTCCACTCGGTCCACTGGGGCGGGAAGTTGCCGACCTGGTAGCCGCCGGGGCCGATGTCCCAGGGCTCGGCGATCAGCTTGACCTGGCTGACCACCGGGTCCTGCTGGACGAGCTCGAAGAAGGTGGCGAGCCGGTCGACGTCGTAGAACTCCCGGGCCAGGGTGGCGGCCAGGTCGAACCGGAAGCCGTCGACGTGCATCTCGGTCACCCAGTAGCGCAGCGAGTCCATGATCAGCTGCAGGGAGTGCGGGTGGCGCACGTTGAGGGAGTTCCCGGTGCCGGTGTAGTCGGTGTAGTAGCGCTGGTCGTCCTCCTCCAGCCGGTAGTACGCCGGGTTGTCGATCCCCTTGAAGCTCAGCGTGGGGCCCAGGTGGTTGCCCTCGGCGGTGTGGTTGTAGACCACGTCGAGGATCACCTCGATGCCGGCGGCGTGCATCGACTTCACCATCGACTTGAACTCCTGCACCTGCTGGCCGTGCTCGGCGTTCGCGGCGTAGTCGACGTGCGGGGCGAAGAAGCCGAGGGTGTTGTAGCCCCAGTAGTTGCGCAGGCCCTTCTCCAGCAGCGTGGAGTCCTGGACGAACTGGTGCACCGGCATCAGCTCGATGGCGGTCACGCCGAGCTTGGTGAGGTGCTCGGTGATCGCCGGGTGGGCGAGACCGGCGTACGTGCCGCGGATCTCCTCCGGCACGTCGGGGTGGAGCTGGGTGAGGCCCTTGACGTGGGCCTCGTAGATGAACGACTGGTCGTAGGGGATGTCGAGCCGGCGGTCGCCCTCCCAGTCGAAGAACGGCGTGATCACGACGCTCTTGGTCATGTGGGCCGCGGAGTCGTCGTCGTTGCGGGAGTCGGGGTCGCCGAAGTGGTAGCCGAACAGCGACTCGTCCCAGTCGATCTCGCCGCTGGTCGCCTTGGCGTAGGGGTCCAGGAGCAGCTTGTTGGGGTTGCAGCGCAGGCCGTTGGCAGGGTCCCACGGGCCGTGCACCCGGTAGCCGTAGCGCTGGCCGGGCTGGACGCTGGGCAGGTAGCAGTGCCACACGTAGGCGTCGACCTCGGTGACGTCCACCCGGGTCTCGGCGCCGTCCTCGTCGAAGAGGCAGAGCTCGACGCGCTCGGCCACCTCGCTGAAGAGGGCGAAGTTGGTGCCGCTGCCGTCGAACGTCGCGCCGAGCGGGTATGCGGTCCCGGGCCAGATCTCTACCATCGTGTCTCCTGCAGTCGTTTGGATCGATCAAAGCACGGGCGGCCGGGGGTCGGTCAATCCGTTGCGTGGGTGGGGCGCCTGCCCGGGGAACCGGTACCCGTCCCGGCGCGTCCCAACCGTCATGGACATCACGCGTCGCGACGGACTTCGGCTGGCTGCCCTGCTCGCGGGGCTGGGGGCGCTCCCGGTCGGGCTCGGTGCGTGCGGCACCGAGCCGGGCCCGCAGGTCAGCCCCGCGGACCCCGGCACGCTCGGGCTGGCCGCCGCCGACGTACGCCGCTCCGACGGCTCGCCCGCCGACCTGCCCGACGTCGTGGCGTCGCTGCACGGGCTGTCCGGCGGCCTCTTCGGTGAGCTGGCCCGGACCCCGGGCAACCTGGTGATCTCGCCGTACTCGGTGGTGGTCGCGCTGGCGATGACCCTGAACGGCGCCCTCGGCGCCACGGCCGCGGAGATGCGCGACGTGCTCGGCGTCGAGGACGTGGACCGGTTCAACGCCGGCCTCAACGCGCTGACCCAGCACGTCGAGGGGCTGGCCGGCGAGGTCCAACTCGCCGACGGCAGCCGGGGAGAGCTCGTCCTGGCCGCTGCGAACCAGCTGTTCGGGCAGCGCGACACCACGTGGCGCAAGCCCTTCCTGGCCACCCTCGCCCGGGAGTACGGCGCCGGGATGCGGCTGGTCGACTACACCGCGAACGTCGAAGGGGCGCGTGGGCTGATCAACTCCTGGACCGCCGAGCAGACCCGAGAGCGGATCCCGGAGATCGTGCCGGAGGGGGTGCTCGACGGGCTGACCCGGCTGGTGCTGGTCAACGCGCTCTACCTGAAGGCGCCGTGGTCCGAGCCGTTCGAGCCCGAGCTGACCACGCCGGCGGTGTTCCGGACCGCCGCCGGAGCGAGGGTCGAGGTGCCGATGATGCACCGCGGCCTCGCCTCCACCGGTTTCACGAGCGGTCCCGGGTGGGTGGGCGTCCGGTTGCCGTACGCGGGTGACGGCCTGGCGATGACGATCCTGCTGCCCGACGACAGCGCGATGCCGGCCCTGATCGACCGGGTGAGCGGCGGCGAGCTCCCGCAGATGCTGGCCGGGCACCGGCCCACCGGCGTACTGCTCACGATGCCGCGCTGGGAGTTCCGCACCGCGTCGCCGCTGCGCGAGGCGCTGGTCGGCCTGGGCATGCCGACCGCCTTCGACCGGGTCGAGGCGGACTTCGCAGGCATGACCACCGACGAGGAGCTCCACGTCTCGGCCGTCCTGCACGAGGGCTTCATCGCGGTGAACGAGGAGGGCACCGAGGCGGCTGCGGCGACGGCGGCCGTGATGGCCGGGACGTCGATGCCGGTCTTCGAGCAGACCGTGGTGGTCGACCGGCCGTTCCTGTTCGTGATCCACGACCTGGAGCACGGCACGCCGCTCTTCCTGGGGCGGGTCGACGATCCCTCCTGATGACGCAGTGTGTTACCCGGAAGTAGGCTGCGGGCATGAAGCGGACGATCTATGACGAGGACCACGAGGCATTCCGGGCATCGGTGAAGGAGTTCCTCGACCGTGAGGTGGTGCCCAACCTCGAGCAGCACGTCGAGAACAGGGCGATCCCCCGGGAGTTCTGGCTCGAGGCCGGCAAGCAGGGCTTCCTCGGTCTGGAGATCCCCGAGGAGTACGGCGGCTCGGAGGCGGGCGACTATCGCTTCAACGCGGTGCTCACCGAGGAGCTGGCCAAGGTCAACATGGCGCTCCCGTCCTGCCTCGGCATCCACGCCGACATCGTGGCGCCGTACCTGGCGCACCTGACCACCGAGGAGCAGAAGAAGCGCTGGCTGCCCGGCTTCTGCTCCGGCGAGATCCTCGCCGCGATCGGTATGACCGAGCCCTCCGGTGGCTCGGACCTGGCGGCGCTGAAGACGACGGCCGTCCGCGACGGTGACGACTGGATCCTCAACGGCTCGAAGACCTTCATCACCAACGGCAACTCCGCCGACCTGGTGATCGTGGCGGCTCGCACCAGCCCGGAGAAGAAGGCCAAGGGCATCACGCTCTTTGGTGTCGAGACCAACAAGGAGGGCTTCAGCCGCGGCCGCAAGCTCGACAAGGTCGGCCAGGACGAGTCGGACACCGCCGAGCTGAACTTCACCGACCTGCGCGTCTCGAACGACGACATCATCGGCGAGCTCGACAACGGCTTCATCCACATGATGACGTTCCTGCCCCAGGAGCGGCTCGGCTCGGCGATCACGAACCTCGCCCACGCCGCGCAGATCCTGGACGAGACGCTGCAGTACGCCAAGGACCGCAAGGCGTTCGGCCAGTCGATCGGGAACTTCCAGCACAACAAGTTCCTGCTTGCCGAGCTGTACACCCAGGTCGAGGTCACCCAGGCGTTCATCGACCAGGCGGTGATGGCGCACACCCGCAACGAGCTCACCCCGATCGACGCGGCGAAGGCGAAGTGGTGGAGCGCGCAGGTGCAGAGCGAGGTCCTCGACCACTGCGTCCAGCTCTACGGCGGCTACGGCTACATGAACGAGTACCGCGTGGCCCGCGCCTGGCGCGACGCCCGGGTGACGAAGATCTGGGCCGGTTCGAACGAGATCATGAAGGAACTCATCGGCCGCGACCTCGGCCTCTGAGCACCACCCCCCTTCCGCTGTAACGCGGGGTTATTGACGCTGAAGAGCCTCCCGGGGGGCCATTCAGCGTCAAGAACACCGCGTTACAGCGGAAGGGGCGGGGCTGTGACCCCCGCCACCTCCCGGGCTTGTTACTCTGCGGCGCCGCCACCAGGCGGGCGTGACCACGTCTTTCTCGGGAGTTCGCCCATGAATCGCATTTCCTCCGGCCTCGCCGGAACGACCGCCGCCCTCGCCCTCCTGCTCGCCGGCTGCGGCGACGACAGTGACTCGAAGGCGTTGCCGGCCGAGACCGCGGACCCCGCGGAGCTCTCCGCCGTACTGACCTGGTGGGACACCTCGGACCCGCAGAACGAGGCTCCCGCCTTCGACAAGCTGATCGAGAAGTTCAACGAGGAGTACCCGAACGTCACGATCAAGCATCAGTCGGTGCCCTTCGGTGACGCGCAGAACAAGTTCAAGACCGCGGCCGCCTCCGGCAGCGGCGCTCCCGACATCCTCCGCGCCGAGGTCGCCTGGGTTCCCGAGTTCGCCTCGCTCGGCTACCTCTACGCCCTCGACGGCACCGCGCTGCTGGAGGACCACGACTTCCTCGAGACCCCGCTGTCCAGCAACGTCTACGACGGCCAGACGTACGGCGTCCCGCAGGTCACCGACACCCTCGCGCTGATGTACAACAAGGAGCTCTTCGCGAAGGCCGGGATCGACCAGGCCCCCACCACGTGGGACGAGGTCGCCCAGGCGTCCACGAAGCTGCAGAAGGTCGGGGCCGAGGGCATCTACCTCAACTCCGGCGGCTACTTCCTGCTCCCCTTCATGTACGGCGAGGGCGGCGACCTGGTCGACACCGACTCCGAGGAGATCGTGGTCGACAGCGCCGAGAACGTCGCCGGCATCACCCAGGCCCAGCAGCTCGTCAAGAGCGGTGCCGCGGTCAAGCCGGACGCCAACGACTCCTACGGCACGATGATGACGCTCTTCAAGGAGGGCAAGGTCGGCATGATCGTCAACGGCCCGTGGGAGGTCGCGGCACTCGACGCCGACCCGCAGTTCGGGGGCTTCGACAACCTCGGCGTCGCGCCGGTGCCGGCCGGCACGGCCGGTGCGGGCGCCCCCGTGGGCGGCCACAACTACGTCATCTACTCCGGGATGGACGAGGAGAAGGCCGCCGCTGCGGTCGCCTTCGTGAAGTTCATGAGCTCGCCGGAGTCGCAGGCGTTCATCGCCGACGAGCTGGGCCTGCTGCCGACCAGCCAGGGCGCCTACGACCTGGTCACCGACAACGAGAAGGTGGCCGCGTTCAAGTCGGCGATCGACGTGGCGCGCGCGCGTCCGTGGATCCCGCAGGGCGGTCAGTTCTTCGGCCCGCTGGACGAGATGGCGATCAAGGTGCTGGTGCAGGGCGTCGACCCGGCCAAGGCGCTCGACGAGGTCGCGAAGAAGTACGAGTCCGAGGTCGTGCCGGACTACTCGCGTCCGTGACCTCTCTCGACACCCCACGCCGGTCGGAGCGGCCCCGCGGGCGACTGCGGAGCAGCTTCGACCGGCACTGGTACGCCTGGGTGATGGTCCTGCCGACCGTCATCGTGCTCGGCGTCCTGATCCTCTTCCCGCTCGGCCAGGGCATCTACCAGTCCTTCACCGACCTCAACGAGTCCAACCAGCGCGACCAGATCTGCACCAAGGTGCTCGGCGGGCAGGAGACCTGCCGGCCCAACCCTGACCGGTCCCGCTTCGTCGGCCTCGACAACTACGTCGACATCCTCAGCGGCGAGGTCGGAACGTTCTGGCTGCAGTTCACCAACACCCTGGTGTGGACCGTCACCTGCGTGACGTTCCACTTCGGGATCGGCCTGGGGCTGGCGGTGATGCTGAACCGTCGGTTCCGTGGGCGCGGGATCTACCGGGTGCTGCTGATCGTGCCGTGGGCGGTGCCGGCGTTCGTGAGCGCCTTCGCCTGGAAGTTCCTGTTCAACCCGCGCTTCGGGCTGGTCAACTCCACGCTCGAGGCGGTCGGCATCGACCCGGTCGACTGGTTCAACCACCGGTGGAGCTCGATGTTCACCGCGATCGTGGCGAACGTCTGGCTGGGCGTGCCGTTCATGATGGTCGCCCTGCTCGGTGGCCTCCAGGCGATCTCGGACGACCTCTACGAGGCGGCCGAGATCGACGGCGCCAGCCCGTGGCAACGGTTCCGCAACATCACCCTGCCGGGGCTGCGACCGATCAGCGCCACGGTGATCCTGCTGGGCACGATCTGGACCTTCAACATGTTCCCGATCATCTACTTCGTCACCGGCGGCCAGCCCGCCGGCCAGACCGAGATCCTGGTCACCGGCGCCTACCGCGAGGCGTTCGAGGGGATCCGCGACTACTCGATGGCCGCGACGTACGGCGTGCTGATCCTCTCGATGCTCGTCGTCTTCGCCAGCGCCTACCGCCGGATGCTGCGCCAGCAGGGAGAGGTCTTCTGATGGCCGCCACACGTCGACGCAGCCGGGGGATGTCGGTGCTGCTGCACGGCACCCTCGCGCTGGCCAGCTTCATCGCGCTGTTCCCGGTCCTGTGGATCCTGCTGAGCTCGCTCAAGCCCGGCTACGCCATCCAGCGCAGCGAGTTCCGGCTCTTCGTGGACCCGTCGCTGGACAACTACCGGCACGTCCTGACCCAGACAAACTTCCCCGACTGGTTCCTGAACTCGCTGATCGTGGCGGCGTTCACGATGGTGATCGGGATCTCGATGTCCGCGACCGCGGGGTACGCGCTGAGCCGGTTCAACTTCCCCGGCAAGCGCGGGCTGATGTGGGTCTTCCTGCTCACCCAGATGTTCCCGGTGGCGATCCTGATCGTGCCGATCTACACGATCATGGCGCGGGCCGGGCTGATCGATACCAAGGCGTCGCTGGTGATCGCCTACTGCACGGTGGCGGTGCCGTTCTGCGCCTGGATGCTGCGCGGCTACTTCGACACGATCCCGCGCGAGCTCGACGAGGCGGCAGCCCTGGACGGCGTGGGCCCGTTCGGGATCTTCTGGCGGATCGTGCTGCCGCTGGCGAGGCCCGGCCTGGCGGTGACGGCGTTCTACACGTTCCTGACCGCCTGGGGCGAGGTCGCCTACGCGATCGCCTTCATCCAGACCGACTCCAAGCTCACCCTGGGCGCCGGGCTGCAGCAGTTCGTGCCCCGCTTCAACGCGCAGTGGGAGAACCTGACGGCGGGCGCGGTGATGATCACCATCCCCGCGGCGATCGTCTTCTTCTTCGCCCAGAAGCACCTCGTCGGCGGGCTGACCGCCGGCGGCACGAAGGGCTGAGCGCAGCCTTACCTTCGTTGCGGGGCGCGGGCACGTCGCCAAGGATTGACCCCATGAGCACTGACGCCAGCGATCTCGGCCTGCCCCTGGGGCCGCACGACGACGAGCCGCACGGCCTCGGGTTCAACAACCGGCTCAACTGGCTGCGGGCTGCCGTCCTCGGCGCGAACGACGGCATCGTCTCCACCGCCGGCCTGGTGGTCGGCGTGGCGGGTGCGACCAGCGACAGCAAGACGATCCTGGTGGCCGGTGTCGCCGGCATCGTGGCCGGCTCGCTGAGCATGGGTGCCGGCGAGTACGTCTCGGTCAGCACCCAGCGCGACTCCGAGCACGCCCTGCTGGAGAAGGAGCGCCGCGAGCTGGTCGAGGAGCCCGAGGAGGAGCTCGCCGAGCTGGCGGCGATCTACGCCGGCAAGGGGCTCAGCGACGAGCTCGCGCTCCGGGTGGCCGAGGAGCTCACCGCGCACGACGCCCTCGGTGCGCACGCGGAGGCCGAGCTGGGCATCGATCCGGACGACCTGACCCAGCCCTGGCACGCGGCGTGGGCCTCGATGCTGGCCTTCACCGTCGGGGCCCTGCTGCCGCTGCTCACGATCGTGCTTGCCACCGCCGCCCTCCGGGTGCCGGTGACGATGCTCGCCGTGGTCGTGGCACTGGCCGTGACCGGATGGGCGAGCGCTGCCTTCGGCTACGGACCGGTGCGGCGCGCCGTGCTGCGCAACACCGCCGGTGGTCTGGTGGCGATGGTGGCGACGTACGCGGTCGGGTCGCTGCTGGGCACCCACGTCCTCTGAGGCGTCGGCGCCGTCGGTGTCGTCCGGTCGCGGCGTAGGTTCGGTCCATGCGGATGTTCGTGGCGCTGGTGCCGTCCGCGGAGGCGGTCGAGCACCTCGACGCCTTCCTCGAGCCACGGCGCCAGCAGGCTGACCTGCGCTGGGTGGACCCCGAGCACGTCCACCTGACGCTCGCCTTCCTGGCGGACGTGGAGGAGCGGCGTCTCGACGACCTCGTCGAACGGCTCGGCCGGGCGGCCCGGCGGCGTACGACGTTCACGGCCCGGATCGCCGGCGGCGGCGCCTTCCCGAACGTGGCCCGCGCCCGGGTGGTCTGGGCGGGGCTGGCCGTGGAGGAGCCCGGCGAGGTCGAGCTGCCGCGGTTGGCCACCGGTGTCCGGGCCGCCGCCGCACGGGCCGGCATCGCCGTGGACGGCCAGCGTTTCAAGCCGCACGTCACGCTCGGGCGTCGTCGCGTGCCCGGGGAGGTCTCGCACTGGGTGCGGCTGCTGGACGGCTACGCCGGACCCACCTGGACCGCGGACCGGGTGGCCCTGGTCCAGTCCCATCTGGGGGAGGGGCCGCGTGGCCGCCCGAGGTACGTGGTGGTGGACGAGTTCGCGCTGGGTGGCACCACGCCGAGAATCTGAGATGCCTGTTCGCAGGCCGGGATCTGCCCTAGGTTGCGGCGAGTGAAGATCGCTGTGGTCAGGGAGAGTCGTGAGGGCGAGGCCCGCGTCGCGATGGTGCCCGAGCTGGTCGGCAAGTTGACCGCTCTGGGGTACGACGTCGCCGTGGAGCCGGACGCCGGTCGTCATGCGTTGATCGCCGACGAGGAGTACCAGGAGGCCGGGGCCACGATCGACGATCGTGCGCTCGAGTCCGCCGACCTGGTCGTCTCGGTGCAACCGCTCGACAGCGCCGCCGTACGTCGGCTGCGCAGTGGGGCGGCGACGGTCTCGTTCCTGCCCGCCGGTCAGGAGCTCAACCTGGTGGCCGACCTGCGCGACCTGGAGATCACCTCGTTCGCGATGGAGCTGGTGCCGCGGATCTCGCGGGCGCAGTCGATGGACGCGCTCTCCTCGCAGGCCCTGGTCGCCGGTTACCGCTGCGCCGTGGTCGCGGCCGGCCTGCTGCGCCGCTTCTTCCCGCTGAACATGACCGCCGCCGGCACCGTGCCGCCCGCCCAGGTCGTGGTGCTCGGGGCCGGCGTTGCCGGGCTCCAGGCGATCGCGACCGCGAAGCGGCTCGGCGCCGTGGTCAAGGCGTACGACGTCCGTGCGGCCGCCGCCGAGGAGATCCGCTCGATGGGCGCCCAGGCCATCGAGCTGGAGCTGGAGACGTTGGAGGGTGCGGGCGGCTACGCCCGCGAGATGACCGAGGACCGGGCCGCCCGGCAACGCGACCTGCTCGCGCCGTACATCGCGGCCGCGGACGCCCTGATCACCACCGCTGCCGTACCGGGGCGTCAGGCGCCGATGCTGGTCACCCGCGAGATGGTCGAGGCGATGAAGCCCGGCTCGGTGGTGGTCGACCTGGCTGCGGAGACCGGTGGCAACGTCGAGGGCTCCGAGCCCGGCGAGGTGGTCCGGGTCGGCAACGCGCAGGTCTGGGGCGGGCGCAACGTGCCCTCACAGATGCCCGGACCGGCCTCGAAGCTCTACGCCCAGAACATCGTCAACCTGGTCACGCTGATGACCGAGGCCTCCGAGGAGCCCGGCGGCGCCCGCTTCGCGCCGGACTTCGACGACGAGATCGTGACCGGATCGTGCGTCACCCATGCCGGCGTGATCCGGCACGAGCCCAGCCGGGAGGCGATCGAGGGCCCTGCGGCCGAAGCGCTCGCTCCTGAGGCGCCGGTCGCCGACCCGGGGCCCGCTCCCGCTCCGGCGACGCAGCCTCTCGATGCCCAGCCCGAGTTGCCCTACGACCAGGAGACCGACCAGTGAGTGAGCCCATCGTCTGGTTGACGATCTTCGTCCTCAGCGTCTTCGTCGGCATCGAGGTGATCTCCAAGGTCTCCTCGACGCTGCACACGCCGCTCATGTCGGGCGCGAACGCCATCCACGGCATCATCCTGCTCGGCGCGATCCTGGTCACCGGCACCAGCGAGGGCACCGTCGCCCTCGTCGTCGGCCTGATCGCGATCGTGCTCGCCGCGATCAACATGGTCGGCGGGTTCGTGGTCACCGACCGGATGCTCCAGATGTTCGTGCGCAAGCCGAAGAAGGCTGCCTCCACCGACGCACCCGGAGGTGCCGCATGATCGCGCCCACCTGGGTCCAGCTGGTCTACCTGGCCTGCGCCGTCTGCTTCATCCTGGCCCTCAAGGGGCTGTCCGGGCCGAAGACCGCCCGGGCCGGCAACCTGATCGGCGCCGCGGCCGCGGTCGTCGCCGTCAGCATCCCGTTCTTCTACCTCGAGCTCGACCACGTCGTGCTGATCCTGGTGGCGATCGCGATCGGGACCGCCATCGGTGTCTTCGGTGCCCAGCAGGTGCAGATGACCCAGATGCCTCAGATGGTGGCCCTCTTCAACGGGGTCGGTGGTGGGGCCGCGGCGCTCGTCGCCCTGCTCGAGCTCGACGAGATCCTCGGTCACTCGCGCGACGAGAACTGGTTCATCTACGTGGCCACGGCCTTCACGATCGTGGTCGGCGCGATCTCGTTCGCGGGCTCGGTGGTCACCTTCGCGAAGCTCCAGGAGCTGATGACCTCGCGTCCGGTCGTCTTCGCCGGTCTGCCGCTGGTCTTCGGGGCCGCCCTGGTCGGTGCCGTGGTGCTCTCGGTGCTGACCGTGACCTCGCCGGCGCTCTGGATCGGGATCGTGCTCGGCCTGCTGGGGTTGGCGATCGGTCTGCTGCTGGTGCTGCCGGTGGGCGGGGCCGACGTACCGATCGTGATCTCGCTGCTCAACGCCTTCACCGGCCTCACGGTCGCCGCCGGCGGGTACGTGCTGGGCAACGTGGTCCTGCTGGTCGCGGGCACGCTGGTCGGTGCCGCCGGCACGTTCCTGACGATGCTGATGGCCAACGCGATGGGCCGCTCGGTGGCCAACATCCTCTTCGGCGCCCTCAAGGGTGGCTCCACCCTCGGCGCAGGCGAGGCCAGCGACCGGCCGGTGAAGAGCGCGGGCCCGAGCGACATCGCGATCCTGCTCGGGTACGCCGACCGGGTGATCGTGGTCCCCGGCTACGGCCTGGCGGTCGCGCAGGCGCAGCACACGCTGCGGGAGCTGGTCGAGGTGATGATGGAGCGCGGCACCCGGGTCGACTACGCGATTCACCCCGTCGCCGGCCGGATGCCCGGGCACATGAACGTGCTGCTGGCCGAGGCCCAGGTGCCCTACGAGCAGCTGCTGGAGATGGACGAGATCAACGGCGAGTTCAAGCACACCGACGTGGTGCTGGTGGTGGGGGCCAACGACGTGGTCAACCCGGCGGCCAAGACCACGCCCGGGGCACCCATCTACGGCATGCCGATCCTGAACGCCGACGAGGCGAAGCAGGTGGTGTTCATGAAGCGGTCGATGCGGCCGGGCTTCGCGGGGATCGAGAACGAACTGCTCTTCGAGCCGACCACGACGCTGCTCTTCGGTGACGCGAAGGAGTCGCTGGGCAAGCTGCTGAACGCGGTGAAGTCGCTGTAGGCGATCGCCCCCTTCCGCTGTAACGCGGGGTTATTGACGCTGAACAAGCCGCCTCAGAGGCACTCAGCGTCCAGAACACCGCGTTACAGCTGGGGGGTGCGCTCGTTCAGGGCCGGCTCGGTCCGCTGCTACTCCTCGCCGGCGAATCCGCTGAGCAGCTCGTCGAGGAGGTCGGCGGAGTCCTGGCCGCCGGTGACGACGAGCAGCATCGGGCCGTTGACGGTGCAGTCGCCGATCCGACCCTCCGGGGCGGGGGTACGACGCAGCTCCGCCGCCGCTGCCTCGGCCGCGTCGTGGCTCTCGAAGAGATGGACCGAGGCGCGGGCCGACAGCGACGTCCACGCGTAGCCGAGCGCTGCCTCGGACCCCACCGTGGTCGCCTCGGGTGACGGGTCCGCCAAGGTCACGTCCGCACCGAAGGCGCTGATCCCCAGCAGTGCTTCGGCGTCGCGCCGGTACTCCTCGTCGAAGCTCATCGCCCGGCCCCGACCTTTCCGGCCCCGGCCTTCCCGGGCGAGGCCTTCCCGGCCCCGGCCGTTCCGGCCCCGACCTTCCCGGGCGAGGCCGCCGGCGTGGTCGCAGCGGTCGGCGTGGCCGGTGAACCGGAGGTCGGTGTCCCGGCGGTGGTGGCCGGGGGTGGCTCGTCGGCGGCGGCCACCGGCGACTCCTCGCCCGCCGCCTCGGCCAGCGCTCCGGCCGGCGCCTTCGGCGGGAACTTCGCCCGAGCCGCTGCCCAGTCGCCGGTCTTGACCGCCAGCTTGAACTCGGTCCACCGGGCCGCGATCTGCGGGGCGGTGAGCCCGGCCTTCTCGCAGCCCTCCCGGAACCGCGTGTACAGCCGCGGGGTGTCCCCGTTGAAGTAGATCTCGGCGAGCTCGGTCTGCTGCTCGGTCTGGTTCGCGCCCAGGATGGTCAGCAGGTCGCCCACGAACTCCCAGTTCTTCTGGTAGTTCTTCCGGGTCGAGCTCGCGCCGTTGCCGTTGCTGGGTGTGCCGTCGGCATGGGTGATCAGTCGGGTGAAGTACTCGGTGATCCCCTCGTTGAGCCCGGAGCCGAACTCGCGCAGCACCTTCAGTTCGGAGTAGCGGTGCATGCTCTCGTGGATCGCCGTACTGGTGGTGCCCTTCTTGTGGTGGATGATCGCCGGCCGGTCCCGGTGCTTGTTGGCGATGAACGCGTTGGTCCTCCGCCCGCCCACGGCCGCGGTCTTCGTCGGGTTCTGGGTCTCGTAGATCCTCGTGAAGTCCTCGTCCCCGACCGTGGCGACGAATCCCTCGGCCTGCTTGCCCGCCTTGACCGCCGCGTCGATGAAGGGCTTGAGGTGGCCGAGCTTGGCCATCTCCTCCCGGATGAACGCGTCGGCCTCCCCGCCCGACAGGTGCTGGGGGCCCGCCGCGCCGCCCGCGCCGCCGGCACCACCCGCAGCCCCACCCGCGGGCGCCCGGTGGGCCATCCCCACGGCCGTCACCAGGCTCATGTACTCGTGGTCGCCGACGAACGCCCGTGCCTTGTCCATGATCGCGCGGTCGGTCGAGATGGCCGTGCGCTGCTCGGTGGTCAGCGCTGCGAGCTGTACCCGCAGCGCCTTCATCCGGGTGGCCGCTTCCGCCTTGCTGGCCGGCGGAGCGCCTTCGATCGCACGGGTGAAGTCCTCCTTGGCCGTGCCGACCTCGCGACGGATCGGTCCGGTCGGCCCGGGGCTCCCGACCGCCGGCCCCGGCCCCGGCCCCGCCGGCTCCGCCGCCCGACGCTGCAGGGCTCCGACGACGTGGTCGGCCACCCGGTCGGCAGCGGCCTCCGCCGGGTCGTCGGCGCGACCGACCGTGATGCCGCTCCCGGTCGTCGGGGCGTGGTCCTGCTGGGCGACGTGGGCCAGCTCGTGGGCGAGCAGGCGCTGGCCCGAGCTGGTGCCGGGGTCGTAGCTGCCGGGCGAGAAGTAGACGTCGGAGCCGTGCGTGAACGCCGTCGCCTGGACCGATCGGGCGATCTCGCCGGCCTCGGAGTCGGCGTGCACGCGTACGCCGGCCAGGCTCACCCCGAGCTGTTCGCCGAACCTGCCGGCCACCTCGTCGGGCAGTTCCTTGCCCGCGCCGCGGCGGCGCTGCAGTGCGCCGAGGACGTCGGGTGAGACGGGTGAGCCGCCGAGCGGGTCGTCGAGGTCAGCGTGGCGACGGCGCCGGAGGGTGGCCAGGCCGGCCAGGGCCCGGGCCGCCGGGTGCTCGGCGGAGTCGAGGTCGAACGCCGTGGGTCGGTCGCGCTCGGCCAGCGCGGCGCGGACGTGCCGCCGGCGTACCGGTCTCGCGTGCGCGTGGGTCACCATCGGGAGCTCCTCGACCACCCCCGCATGCCACGAGGGCGCTCTCGACGCTACTCCCGCGCATGCCGGACCGACAGCGCTCGGAGGAGTCTTTACCCGCTACCTCGACAGGTGCGGTGAGCTCACTGGGCGACGCCGTACAACCGGTCGCCGGCGTCGCCGAGCCCGGGCACGATGTACCCCTTCTCGTTCAGCTTCTCGTCCATCGCCGCGGTCACGACCGTGACCGGCACCTGCAGGTCGGCCAGGTCGCGCTCGAGCCGCTCGCAGCCCTCGGGAGCCGCCAGCAGGCAGATCGCGGTGATGTCGTCGGCGCCGCGGTCGGTGAGGAAGCGGATGGCCGCGGCCAGGGTGCCGCCGGTGGCCAGCATCGGGTCGAGCACGTAGCACTGGCGACCGGACAGGTCGTCGGGCAGCCGCTCGGCGTACGTCGAGGCCTCGAGCGTCTCCTCGTTGCGGACCATGCCCAGGAAGCCGACCTCGGCGGTCGGGAGCAGGCGCATCATGCCGTCGAGCATGCCGAGACCGGCACGCAGGATCGGGACGACGAGCGGCTTGGGGGTGGCGAGCTTCACGCCGGTCGTGGGGGCGACAGGGGTCCGGATGTCGCTGGGGGCGACCCGCACGTCGCGGGTGGCCTCGTAGGCGAGCAGGGTGACGAGCTCGTCGGCCAGACGGCGGAACGTCGGGGAGTCCGTCGTCTCGTCTCGCAGGGTGGTCAGCTTGTGGGCCACGAGGGGGTGGTCGACGACGTGGGTGCGCATGGGCGAAACCCTAGTCCAGCCCCCTGCCGAGACGCAGATCGCCGAGATGGACGGGGGTTGGCCCACGCGGCCGCTTCTGTCAGTCTGGACCCGAGCAGCAGGTCACGGGGCACGCAGCGCGAGCGAGGAGTGACATGTCCGAGATGATCGACGGCATCGACTTCGCGGTGGCCGCCTACCGCGAAGAGGGCGTCTGGCAGGTCATGGAGCTCGCCCATGACGTCCTGGTCGACCTCGACACCCTTGCGCACGCGCTGCGCAGGTTCCCCGGTGACGGGGGGGCGGTCGGCATGGTCGCCATCGACGAGGACTTCTTCATCATCGTGCGCGTGGCCGGTGCCAACACCCGGGTGCTGCTCTCCGACGTGACGGCCGGGGACGAGTGGGAACTGGCCAGCTCGGTGCTGGAGTTCCTGAACCTGCCGCTGCCCGAGGAGGACGACGAGCAGGTGCCCGCCGGAGATCTGGACCTGCTCGGCGACATGGGCATGCACGCGATGGACATGGCCGTGCTGATCGACGACTTCGAGCTCTACCCGGACGAGATGCTCTCCGACATCGCCCGCCGGCTGGGCTTCGGCCCGCTCTTCGACGAGGTCGTCGGGCTCGCCTCGGCCTGACCGACCCCACCCCCCTGACGATGACCCCGCCGTACGACGTCTGGCGCGAGCCCATGCGCCTGGCCCTGGCCGAGGCGACCGCTGCGCTCGAGACCGGCGACGTACCCATCGGCGCCGTCGTCATCGACCCGACGGGTGCGGTGATCGGCCGCGGTCGGAACGTCCGTGAGGCCCGCGCCGACCCGACCGGGCACGCGGAGGTGGTGGCGCTGCGCGAGGCCGCGCGGGAGCGGGGGGAGTGGCGGCTGGAGGGGTGCACCCTGGTGGTGACCCTCGAGCCCTGCACGATGTGCGCCGGTGCCGCGGTGCTCAGCCGGGTCGAGCGGATCGTCTTCGCCGCCTTCGATCCCAAGGCCGGGGCGGTCGGCAGCCTGTGGGACGTGGTGCGCGACCGTCGGCTCAACCACCGGCCCGAGGTCGTGAGCGGCGTACTGGCCGAGCAGTCGGCCGCCCTGCTGGAGGCGTTCTTCGCCGAACACCGCGGCTGAGGGACTCGATTTCACGCGTCGGCGGGGCTCCGGTAATCTCTCCCGCGGTGGCGTGTCCGAGCGGCCGAAGGTGCGACACTCGAAATGTCGTGTGGGGTCAAACCCACCGTGGGTTCAAATCCCACCGCCACCGCCAGACCGACGTAGTCGGAGGAGAGCCGCCCCAGGCCCACGTTCGCGTGGGAACCGGGGCGGCTCTCGGCATTTCTGCCCCGGGTCCGCTTCGGTCCGGCCTCTACCCTCGCCACCGTGAGCATCGAGCTGCGCGTCATCTCCGAGGACGACTGGGAAGCCTTCCGCGACGTCCGCCTGCGAGCGCTGAGCGACGCGCCCGACTCGTTCGGCCAGACCCTCGCGGCGTCGGCAGCACAGCCCGACTACGTGTGGCGCGAGCGCGCCCACGCCGGCGGCCCGGTCGTCCTGGCCTTCGCCGAGGGCCGAGCGGTCGCGATGGGAGGACTGCTCCTGCCCGCCGACGCGGCGGCGGGATTCGTGTG
>NZ_JBFIKK010000048.1:0-22100 GCF_041600255.1 Nocardioides sp.
ACGCAGATCCGGACGCTGCGCGACGGCGCCCTCACCGTCACCGCGGTCCTCCACGACCGGGCCGGCAACGCCAGCGCTGCGCGCACCGCCACCGCGGTGAAGGACACCACCCTGCTCGCGCTGGTCGCCACCGCGCCCGACACCGCCCCCAGCGGCGCCGGCGGCACGGTCGAGGGGCTCACCAACAATGCGAGCCGGACCTCGGCCACCTTCAACGAGGCGATCACGCCGACCACGCACCCGGCGGAGACGCGCTCGACGATCACGGTCAAGAACCGGAACAACGTGACGGTGGCCGGGGTCGGCAGCGTCTCCGGCGAGACCATCACCTTCACGCCCAGCTCGCCGCTCTCCGACGCCGGCAGCCCCTACTCGGTCACCGTGCACGCCGTCGACGCCGCCCTCACCACCGAGAGCATCGACATCGCCTACACGTTCCGGGTCGACACCGTCGCACCCGCGGCGCCGGTGATCACCTCGGTGACCAACCCGGTCAACGCCTCGAACCAGAGCGCCGTCCAGGTCCGAGGAACCGCTGCCGAGGTGGGTCGTTCGGTACGCGTGACGATCGGTTCCCTCGTCGCCACGCCGACGGTCGCCGGTGACGGCACCTGGTCGACGTCGCTGGACCTCACCGACCTCCCGGACGGTACGACGAGCGTCTCCGCATCGCAGGCCGACGCGGCCGGCAACGCCAGTTCGGCCGGCACGGCCGAACTCGTCAAGGACACCGTCGCACCCGTCTTCGTGGCGGCGAGCCCCCGGGACGGCTCCGTCGTCCAGCCGCCCAGTTCGATCGAGGTGACGTTCTCCGAGCGCCTCGGCTCCGGCTCGGTCACCGTCGCCGGCGTCCCCGGCACGTCCGCCCGCAGCGGTGACGCCATCGTCTTCACCCCGACCGGTCCGATCCCGGACGGGACCTACACGGTGCAGACCTCGGTGACCGACGTGGCCGGCAACTCCGGCGGCCACGACACCACGTTCACGGTGGACGGCACCGGGCCGGCGATCGCCGACCTGGCCGCGACCGCCACCACCGCGGCTCAGCAGTCCTCGACCGTGTCCGGATCGACCGAGGCAGGTGCGTCCGTGGCGATCACGGCCACCGACGGCACCGACGAGGTCACCACGAGCGTCACCGCTGGTGACGACGGTGAGTTCTCGAAGGCCCTCGACCTGACCGGCCTGGCCGACGGCACGGTCACGGTGACCGCGCGGGCGACCGACACGGTCGGCAACCCGGGTCCGCAGGCGTCGACGACGGCGCCTCGGGACGCCACGGCGCCCACGGTCGGGGAGCTCACGGCCACCGACAGCACGCTGGCCGCGCCGACCAGCACGGTCACCGGCGTCCGGTCGGAGTCCTCCTCGGTGGCAGTCTCCGCCACCGACGGTGAGGCCACGGTCCGCGCCGCGGTGCCCGCCGGCACCGGCGAGTTCTCGGTCGACCTGGACCTGTCCTCGCTGGAGACCGGCACGATCACCGTCGAGGCCGTCGCCACCGACGGCTCCGGCAACACCGGCCCGGCCGCGACGACGACCACGACCCGCGATGCGACCGTCCCGGGCTCTACCACCACGCTGGACCCGACCCCGCGTCGGATCCTGCACGGTGAATCGCTGGTCCTGTCCGGCACGGTCACCCGCGTCGAGGACTCCGAGCCCTACGGCGACGTCCACCTCACGGCGTACGACGAGCGGGGCCGGGTGATCGACCTGGGTGACGTCCAGCCCGACGACTCCGGTGCGTTCTCGCTCCGGATCACCCCGGACCACAACGCGACCTACGCCGCCTCCTACGCCGGTGACGCCCTGGCGGCCGAGTCGACCAGTCGGCCGCAGGCCACCAAGGTCTCGGTCCGGATCACGGCGAAGAGCGTGCAGAAGAAGCGGAAGGTCAGGGTGAAGGGGTCCGTCTCGCCCGACAAGGCGGGGGAGAAGGTCCGACTCCACCTCAAGCGCGGACGCTACCGCACGATCGCGACCACGAAGGTGCGGGCGAACGGGTCCTACGCGTTCCGGGTCGAGCTGCCCCGGGTCAAGAGCCGGCTCCGCGTCGTGATGGCGGCGACCGACGGCAACGCGGGCGGCGCCACCCGACTGGTGGTCCGCCGACGCTGACGTCCTCGAACGGCGGGCGTCGCTGGTGGCGTTCGGTCAGGGCACGTCCCGGCGACCGAACGACAGCAGCGACAGCCCGCCTGCGGCGAGCAGCAGGACGCCGAAGTACGTCGCGCCGTCACCGGTCGTGATCGTGGTCGGGCAGCCGCCGTCGTACCGCGTCTCGTCGTCCCCCTCGACCGGGCAGGGGTGGTCGTAGTCGTAGGACTCGATGCCGCCGAGAACCACGGCCGCGTAGTTGTTCTGCGGCATCAGCCGGTCGCTGCTCTGGAAGGCCAGCACGGACAGCAGCAGTGGTGCGGCGATCGAGACCGCGAACAGGATGCCCAGGGTGGCGACCGTGCTCCGGAAGAGCATGGTGAGTGCGTAGCCACCGAGCCCGGCGAACGCTGCCAGGAGGGCGGCTCGCAGCGTCTGCCGGAACCCGTCGGCGACCGCTCCGTCCGGGACGGCGATCCCGCGCTGCTCGCTCAGCAGCCACAGCCCGGTCCAGTGGGCGACCAGGACGACGCCGGCCAGCGTCAGCCCGGCCAGGAAGACCACCGCGCCCTTGGCGGCCCAGACCCGCAGCCGGCGGGGCTCGAAGAGCAGCTGGTTGCTCATCGAGCCGCTGTTCCAGTCGTGGCCGACGAACGTGGTGCCCATCAGCAGGACCAGCATCGTCAGCACGACGGCGATCGCGATGCCGGACCCCTCGTCGTGCTCCACGGCGAGGTCGAGCGGCACCCGGGGCAGGAACCACTCGGCGCGCGGCAGGATCTGCTGCTCGCACGCGGCGGCGAGCTCGTCCCCGCTGTCGGTCAGGCCGTAGTTCTCCGGCTTCGCCTCGCAGCGCCGGAGCTCACGGGCGACGTACGGTGCGTTCCGCTCACGCTCGACCTGTTCCTGGGCGTAGCGGAGCTCGCTGTCCGAGACCGGACGGGTGTTCCAGGCGGTGGCCGCGAAGATCAGCGCCGGGACCAGGAGGGCGGCGCAGGTCAGCAGCAGGACCGCCCGACGCCAGCGCAGGCGCAACAGCTCGACCGTCACCAGGTGCTTCATCGGTCGGCTCCCAGCGTGTCGGCAGCGGTCAGCTGCAGGAAGACGGTCTCCAGGTCGGGGCGGAGCGACGTCAGCGCGTGCAGCCAGATCCCGGCCTCGCCCAGGGTGCGGGTGATCTCGGAGGGGTGCTCGCTCTCCACCCGCAGCGCACCCGGAGGCTCCGGCTCCACCGCGAACCCGGCCGCGGCCAGGGCCCGTGCGGCGGCCTCGAGGTCGGCGACCTCGACGCGGTACGTCGTACCGGAGCCGAGCAGGTCGTCGACCCGGCCGCTGGCGAGCATCCGGCCGTTGCCGATGATCGTCGCCGAGTCGCAGACCTGCTGCACCTCGGCGAGGATGTGCGAGCTCAACAGGACCGTCACGCCGGTCGCGCCGAGGTGGCGGACGGTCTCCCGGATCTCCCGGATGCCGGCCGGGTCGAGCCCGTTGGTGGGCTCGTCGAGGATCAGCAGATCGGGCTCCTTGAGCAGGGTGGCCGCGATCGCGAGCCGCTGCTTCATGCCGAGCGAGTAGGACTTGTAGCGCTCCCGGTCCCGGCCGGTGAGACTCACCGTCTCCACGGCGGCGTCGACCCGGGACTCGGGCGCCCCGATCGAGCGGGCGAGCAGGAGCAGGTTCTGCCGTCCGGTGAAGTGGGGGGAGAACTTCGGCGACTCCACGACGGCGCCGACCCGGTCCACCACCGTCGGCAGCAGCCGCGGCACCGGCTGGCCGAAGAGGCGCATCGACCCGGCCGAGGCCCGGGCCAGGCCGAGCAGCATCCGGATCGTGGTGGTCTTGCCGGAGCCGTTCGGGCCCAGGAAGCCGTGCACACCACCGGCCGGTACGGCGAGGTCGAGGTCCTCCACGGCGACGCGGAGCCCGCGCCGGGACCGGAACTCCTTGCGCAGGCCGGTCGTCTCGATGACGAGCTCACTCACGGGGGGTCACTACCTGTCTCTCGGGGGAGCGAGCCGGGCAGTGGCCGCCACCTGAGGGACGATGGTGGCACCGAAAAGGTTGCATGGCAGGCGGACCTGCCGTGCGTGGGCCGGCTGGACTGGGCCGGCTGGACTGGTCCGGTCGTCGCCTCAGCGGGTGGGCGTGATCAGCTCGATGCGCGGCGTACGTCCCGGCTCCGGGCGGGCGTCGTAGTCCGGCGTGGGGTCGTAGGGGCCCCAGGCCAGGTAGTGGCGCAGGTGCCGCTCGATGCTGGGCAGCAGCTCGGTGACCGGCACGTCGCGCCCGAGCTCGCGGCTCAGCGAGGTCACCCCGGCGTCGGCGATGCCGCAGGGGACGAACCGGTCGTACCAGGCCAGGTCGACGTCGCAGTTGATCGCGAAGCCGTGCATGGTCACGCCGCGGCTGACCCGGATCCCGATGGCGGCGATCTTCCGCTCCGGTCCCCGGTCGTCGGCACGCAACCACACGCCACTGCGACCCGGCACCCGAGCCGTGGTGACCCCGAAGTCCGCACAGACCGCGATCAGCGCCTCCTCGACGCGGCGGACGTAGTCGACCACCTTGACGTGGTCGGGCAGCTCGACGATCGGGTAGCCGACCAGCTGGCCGGGGCCGTGGAAGGTGATCTTGCCGCCACGGTCGACGTCGATCACCTGGGCGCCGCCGGGGTCGAGCGGGCGCTCGTCGGGGGTGGTGCGCTTGCCGGCGGTGAAGACCGGCGGGTGCTCCAGGAGCAGCACGGTGGGTGGCTGGGTGCCGGCGACGACGGCCGCGTGCACCTCGCGCTGCAGATCCCAGGCGGCCAGGTAGTCGACGGCCTCGTCGCCGAGGCCGGCGGTCCGGAAGGTCAGCTCACTCACGGTCCCGACCCTACTCCGAGCCGGTCCGCCACCCGCACCTGTGGAGGGCCGAGGCAGGGCCCCGGTCATCGGCGTAGGAAGGCCGGATGAGGATGCGACGGCTGCTGACCCTGTCCCTGCTGGTGACCGCGTTGGCAGTGGGCCTGGGCGTGCTGGTCACCTCGCCGGTCCCGGAGCCGGTTGCCTCGACGCGCGGTCCGACGCTCTCGCCGGCCGAGAGCCCGCCCGGGCGTGCGCCGTACGCCGTGGCGGTGCTGCATGCCTGGGACGTACGGCGGGCCCGGGCGTGGCAGGCGGCGGACCCGGCAGCACTGCGGCGGCTCTACGTTCCGGGCTCCACGGCGGGGGAGCGCGACGTACGGATGCTGGCGGCGTGGCGGTCCCGAGGGCTGCGGGTGCAGCAGCTGCGCACCCAGCTGGTGGCGGTGCGGGTCCGGGCGGCCAGGGCACGGCGGCTCGTGCTCGTCGTCACCGACCGGGTCGTCGGCGAGGCGGTCAGCAGCGGGGGAGTGCGCACGGCGCTGCCCCGCGACCGGGCGTCGACCCGGGTGGTGTCGCTGCGGCTGGTCGCCGGCCGGTGGCGGGTGGCGTCGGTGCGGACTCAGCGCTGAGCTGCGCGCAGGATCGCGCGGACGCCCTCGTCGCGGAACTCGTAGCCCGCGTCGAGCAGGGCGGCCGGTACGGCGTTCAGCGAACCGAGGAGCTCGGGAGCCATCTCGCCCCCGGCCACCTTGAGCAGCGCCTTGGGTACCGGCACGAGCGCCTTGCGGTGGGTGGCCTCGGCCAGTGCCTGGGTGAACTCGGCGTTGGTCGGTGTCCGCGGGCAGCAGAGGTTGAACGGGCCCTGGGCCGTCGGGTGTTCGGCCAGGTGGGCGACCGCCCCGACCCAGTCGCGCAGCGAGATCATCGGCATGTACTGCTGTCCGTCGCCGAGCTTGGCGCCCAGGCCCAGCTTGAAGACGATCCAGAGCTGCTTGAGCGGGGCGCTGCGCCGGTCCATCACCGGCGCGGTGCGCAGCACACAGACCCGGGCGCCGGCGTGACTGGCGGGGGCGGTCGCCGCCTGCCACTCCCGGGTGACCTCGGTGAGCAGAGCAGTCCCGCGACTGTCGGACGCCTCGGTCAGCGGCTCGTCGCCGTGGTCGCCGTACCAGGAGATGCCGTTGCCGGCCACGAACGCCGGGGGGTTCGGGCAGGCGGCGATCGCTTCGGCGAGCACCTGGGTCGTGCGGACCCGGCTCTCCCGCAGCTCGCGGGCCCACTTCTTCGAGTGCGGGTTGCCGGCGGTCGGGCTCCCGGCCAGGTTGATCACGACGTCCGCGTTCGCGATCACCTCCGGGTCGTAGGTGCCGGCGTACGGGTCCCAGGTGGACTCGTCGGGCGCGGAGGTGGGACGTCGTACCAGGGCTCGGACGGCGTGGCCGCGGGAGACGAGCTCGTCGGTGAGGTGGGTGCCGAGAAACCCGGACGCGCCGGCGATGACGATCTGCATGCCCTTCACCCTGCCATGCCCACCCACGTCACCTGCCACTTGTGGTTGCCCAGGAGCCGCTCACCTGCCAGTTGTGGTTGATAAATGACGCTGACCTGCCACTTCTGGTTAACCAGAAGTGGCAGGTCAGCGGTGTTGAAGCAACCAGAAGTGGCAGGTCAGATCTCGAACTGGGCTGCTTCGAGCCGTTCCTTGACCTCGGAGAGGAAGCGGGCCGCGTCCGCGCCGTCGACCAGGCGGTGGTCGTAGGTCAGCGCGAGGAAGACCATCTGGCGTACGGCGATCGTCTCGCCCAGGTTCGGGTCGTCGATCACGACCGGACGCTTCACGATCGCACCGGTGCCCAGGATGGCGACCTGGGGCTGGTTGATGATCGGGGTGTCGAAGAGCGCGCCCCGGCTGCCGGTGTTGGTCAGCGTGAAGGTGCCGCCCGACAACTCGTCCGGCGTGATCTTGTTGCTGCGGGTCCGCTCGGCCACGTCGGCGATCTTGCGGGCCAGCCCGGCGATCGACAGGTCGCCCGCGTCCTTGATGACCGGGGTCAGCAGGCCACGCTCGGTGTCCACGGCGATCGCGAGGTTCTCGCGGTCGTAGTAGGTGACCTCGCCCTTCTCGGTGTCGATCGCGGCGTTCAGCGACGGGTGCTGCTTGAGCGCGTCGATGGCGGCCTTGGCGAAGAACGGCATGAACGAGAGCTTCACGCCCTCGCGCTCGGCGAAGTCGGCCTTGGCCGCGTCGCGCATCCGGGAGATCCCGGTGACGTCGACCTCGAGGACCGTGGTCAGCTGGGCGCTGGTCTGCAGCGACTCGACCATTCGCTTCGCGATCACCTTGCGCAGGCGCGAGAGCGGCTCGGTCTTGCCACGCAGCGGCGAGGGCGAGACCGGAGCCGGCGAGCCGGAGCCCGACGGGGTAGCCGAACCGGACGACGCGGGCGCCGAAGCGGCCGGAGCCTCCTGCTTCGACTCCTTGCCGGCGGCAGCGGCCTCCAGGACGTCCTGCTTGCGGATCCGGCCACCGACGCCGGAGCCGGTCACGGTGGACAGGTCGACGCCGTGCTGGGAGGCGAGCTTGCGCACCAGCGGGGTGACGTACGTCGAGGCGTCGCCGCGACCGTCGGTCGGCTCGTCGGACTGCTCGGACTTCTCGGGCGCCTTCTCCTCGGCGGCAGGCGCCTGCGGCGTCGGCTCCGGGGCCTTCTTCTCGGCCGGCTTCGTCTCCTCGGCGGGCGTCGGCTCCGGTTCCGGCTCCGGCTCGGGAGCCTTCTCCTCGGCCTGCGGCTTCGCCTCGGGCTCGGCCTGGGCGGGAGCGCCCTCGCCGGAGCCGATGATGGCCAGCTCGGCACCGACCTCGACGGTCTCGTCCTCCTCGGCCTTGATCTCGAGCAGGGTGCCCGCGACCGGGGAGGGGATCTCGGTGTCGACCTTGTCGGTGGAGACCTCCAGCAGCGGCTCGTCGACCGCGACCTCGTCGCCGACCTGCTTGAGCCAGCGGGTGACCGTGCCCTCGGTGACGGACTCACCCAACGCGGGCAGCGTGACGGACGTGCTGTCCCCACCGCCGCCGGACGACTTCGCGGCAGGCTTCTCCTCGGCCGGCTCGGGCTCGGGCTCGGCGTCGGCCTTCGGCTCCGGCTCGGGCTCCGGCTCTGCCTCGGCCGGCGCCTCGTCAGCGCTGTCGTCACCGGTCTCCGCGGAGGACTCGCCGCCGCCGGCGGACTCACCCTCCTCGCCGATCACGGCGAGGACGGCGCCGACCTCGACCGTGTCGTCCTCGTTCGCCTTGATCTCGAGCAGGGTGCCCGCGACCGGGGAGGGGATCTCGGTGTCGACCTTGTCGGTGGACACCTCCAGCAGGGGTTCGTCGACCGCTACCGAGTCGCCGACCTGCTTGAGCCAGCGGGTGACGGTGCCTTCGGTGACGGACTCGCCGAGTGCCGGGAGGTTGACTTCGGTGGCCATGGAGTTCCTTCGCTCGCGTCTGCGGAATCGGGGGTCGTGGATCAGGAGTGGGCGTGCAGGGGCTTGCCGGCGAGGGCCAGGTGGGCCTCGCCGAGTGCTTCGTTCTGCGTCGGGTGTGCGTGGATGAGAGGTGCCACGTCCTCGGCGTACCCCTCCCAGTTGTAGATCAACTGTGCTTCGCCGATGAGCTCGCCGACGCGGTCGCCGACCAGGTGGATGCCGACGACGGGGCCGTCCTTCTCGCGGACCAGCTTCACGAAACCCTGGGTCTTGAGGATCTGGCTCTTGCCGTTGCCGCCGAGGTCGTAGGTGACGCTCTCGATGTTGTCGGCGCCGAACTTCTCGGCCGCGGCGGACTCGTTCAGGCCGACCGAGGCGATCTCGGGGTGCGAGTAGGTGACGCGCGGGATCCCGGACTCGTCGATCGGCTGCGGCTCGAGGCCGGCGAGCTCCTCGGCGACGAAGATGCCCTGGGCGAACCCACGGTGCGCCAGCTGCAGGCCGGGCACGATGTCGCCGACGGCATACACGCCCTCGACGTTGGTCCGGCAGCGCTCGTCGGCGATCACGAAGCCGCGGTCCATGGTGATGCTCTGCTCGTCGTAGCCGAGGCCGTCGGTGCTGGGGCCACGGCCCACCGCCACCAGCAGCAGCTCGGCCTCGATGACGTCGCCGCCCTCGACGGTCACGGCGACGCCGGAGTCGGTGACCTTGACGCTCTGGAAGGGCGTGCCGGTCCGAAAGTTGATCTTGCGCTTGCGGAAGGCCCGCTCGAGGGCCTTCGAGGACGCCTCGTCCTCGACCGCCACCAGCCGGGGGAGTGCCTCGAGGATGGTGACCTCGGCGCCGAAGCTCTTCCAGACGCTGGCGAACTCGCAGCCGATCACGCCGCCGCCGAGCACGATCACCGACGCGGGCACCCGGTCCAGGCGCAACGCCTGGTCGGAGGTGATCACGCGCTCGCCGTCGATGTCGAGGCCGGGCAGCGAGCGGGCGTAGGACCCGGAGGCGAGGACGACGTTCTTCGCGGTGTACGCCGTGCCGTCGACGGTGACCTCGCGGGGGCCGGTCAACCGACCCTCGCCCTCGATCACGGTGATGCCACGGGACTTCACCAGACCGCTGAGCCCCTTGAAGAGGCGGGCGACCACGCCGTCCTTGTAGCTGTTCACGCCGGCCATGTCGATGCCGTCGAAGCTGGCCCTGACCCCGAACTGCTCGGACTCGCGCGCGGAGTCGGCGACCTCGGCCGCGTGCAGCAGGGCCTTGGTCGGGACACAGCCGATGTGCAGGCAGGTGCCGCCGAGCTTGTCCTTCTCGACGAGGCCGACCTTCAGGCCCAGCTGGGCTGCTCGCAGGGCGCAGGCGTAGCCGCCCGAACCTGCACCGAGGATGAGTACGTCGTAGTCCGCGTCGGCCACGCTGGTCCTTTGCACGATGGTGGGGTCAGTGATGTGGGCCCCATCTTTGCACTTCTTGCGAGCCTGTCCACACCGGGTTGCGAGCGACCGGGCAGACTGGGGCCATGGGTTTGCTGGACCGCTTCCGCCGAGGCTCGCGACCGCGCATGCGCCGTCCCGCCAAGGACGCCGCGCGCACGGGCTCGACGACTGTGCGTGCCTCCAACCGTGCCGACGAGCAGTACCTGCACGGCTTCGTCGAGGAGCGTCGAGGGGTGGAGGGGTTCGTGGAGCCCCGGACCGCGGTCAGTGACGTGACCCTGCTGCTGGTCGCGCACGACGGCGAGTGGACCCGTCGCCGGGTGCCCTCGGTGGAGTGGGCGCACAAGTTCTGCAACAGCCACCAGGTGCCGTCCTACGACGCCGCCGTGGTGGGCATCCCGCAACGGATGCGGGACTACATCCGCCGCCAGAAGCAGCGCGGGATCTGATCAGTCCTCGGCCAGCGCCCGGGCGAAGTCGACCAGCGTCGCCACGCCGAAGCCGGTCCCGCCGGAGGTGACGTGGCCCGAGGCGCCCCCGCCGTTGAAGGCGGGGCCGGCGATGTCGAGGTGGGCCCAGGGCAGCTCCGCGGTGAACTCCCGCAGGAACGCGCCCGCGAACAGGCCGCCGCCCCAGCGCACCCAGTCGCTCTGGGTCAGGTCGGCGATCTTGCTGCTGGTGACCCGCTCGCGCATCTCCTCGGGCAGCGGCATCGGCCAGTGCGCCTCCCCGGAGACCTCGGCGGCCGCCACGACCCGGTCGACGACCTCGTCGACGCCCAGCACGCCGGCCATCTTCTCGCCGAGCGCGACGACCATGGCGCCGGTCAGGGTGGCGACGTCCAGCAGCACGTCGGGCTTCTGCTCGGTGGCGCGCACGATCGCGTCGGCCAGCACGAGCCGGCCCTCGGCGTCGGTGTTGGTGATCTCGACGGTCGTGCCGCCGTACATGGTCAGCACGTCGCCGGGCCGGGTGGCGTTGCCGGAGAGCATGTTCTCGGCCATCGGCGCGAACGCGCTGACCTTGATCGGCAGGCCCAGCGCGGCGATCGCGAACGTGGCCTGCACGATCGCGGCGGCGCCGGCCATGTCGGACTTCATCTCCTGCATGCCCTGGGCCGGTTTGATGGTCAGGCCGCCGGAGTCGAAGGTGATGCCCTTGCCCACCAGGGCGAGGTGCTTGACGGCGCCCTTGGGTGCGTAGGTGATCTCGACCAGCCGCGGCGGTGCCGAGGAGCCGGCGCCCACGCCGAGGATGCCGCCGCAACCCAGCTCGGCCAGCGCGGCCTCGTCGTGCACCTTGATCGCGAGCTTCGGCGCGCCCCGGCCCTTGGTGAGCTCCTTGCCGGCCGCAGCCACGGCGTCGGCGAAGAGCGGCGGGGTCAGGTCCCGCGGGGGAGTGTTCACCCAGTCCCGGGTCGCGGCCACCGCGCGGTTGACGATGCGCGCCTGCTCGAAGGCCTGCTCGGCCTCCTTCTTGCGGGCCACCGGGCTGAGCACCACGACGTCCGTGGGGGTGGTCGCCGAGGCGTCCTGCTTCTTGTACGCCGTGTACGTGTAGCCGCCGAGCTCGTAGCCCTCGATCACGGCGCGGATCAGCTCGTGGGTGTCGGCGGGCAGCGCCACCGTCACGGAGGCGGCGTTGCTGATCGAGCGGGCAGCGACACCGGCGGCGCGTCGTACGGCGTTCGCGTCGGCGACCTTGCCCAGCCCGACCAGGAGCAGCAGCGAGGTGCCGACCACGCCCGAGGTCGGCACCTTGACGACCTCGCCCGCCTTCCCGGTGACGCCCAGTTGGGCGAGCAGCGGGGCGAGCTTGCGACCGTAGGCCTGGGCGATGTCCTCGGCGCCCGGAGCGAGCTCGGGGCCCTGGGAGCCCTTGACGACACCCACGACGACGAGATCGGCACGGGACTTGGCGGGACTGGAGCTGCGGAGTGTGTACGAGGTCACCGAGGCAGGATAGCCAGACGGGCGATCGGTCCCGGGCGGCGAGGGGGCGCTGGGGTAGGTTCGCGGCCATGGCTGACCACCCCACCGACAACGCCTCCCTGAAGCGCTCCCCGCTGCACGACCGACACGCGGCTCTCGGCGCCAAGTTCGCCGAGTTCGGAGGCTGGTCGATGCCCCTGGAGTACGCCTCCGGCGTGGTCAAGGAGCACACCGCGATCCGCGAGGCCGTCGGCATCTTCGACGTCTCGCACCTCGGCAAGGCGATGGTGAAGGGCCCCGGCGCCGCGGCGTACGTCAACGCTACGCTGAGCAACGACCTCGGCAAGATCAGCCACGGCCAGGCGCAGTACACGCTGTGCTGCGACGACGAGACCGGCGGCATCGTCGACGACCTGATCGCCTACCTGCACGACGACGAGCACGTCCTGCTCGTGCCGAACGCCGCGAACACCGCCGAGGTCGTGCGTCGGCTCGCAGCCTCTGCTCCCGAGGGCGTCACGGTCGTGGACCGCCACGACGACTTCGCCGTGCTGGCGGTGCAGGGCACGAAGTCCGACGAGGTGCTCGCGGCCGTCGGGCTGCCGGTGGGGCACGACTACATGTCCTTCGTGGAGGCGGAGTTCGGCGAGGGCTCCGGCAACGGGGTGGTGGTGTGCCGCACCGGTTACACCGGTGAGCGCGGCTACGAGCTGATCGCGGCCAACGACATCGCCGGCGACCTTTGGGACGCGCTGATGGCGGCCGGCGAGCAGTTCGGCCTGCTGGCCTGCGGGCTGGGTGCCCGCGACACCCTGCGGACCGAGATGGGCTACCCGCTGCACGGACAGGACATCACGCTGGACGTGACCCCCAACCAGGCCCGGCTCGGCTGGGCGGTGGGCTGGAAGAAGGAGAGCTTCTGGGGTCGCGACGCGCTGCTGGCGGAGAAGGCGGCCGGCCCGGCCCGGGTGCTGCGTGGCCTGCTCGCCACCGGTCGGGGCATCCCGCGACCGGGGATGAACGTCAGCCTCACCCCCGACGTCCTGCTCTGCGAGGTCACCTCGGGCACCTTCTCGCCGACCCTGCGCAAGGGGATCGGGATGGCGCTCGTGCCGTCGTTCGTGGACGCGGACGCCGAGGTCGGCGTGGACGTGCGCGGCCGCCGCGAGGTCTTCCAGCTGACCAAGCCCCCCTTCGTCGACCCGTCCGTACGTGAGGCGTGATCCATGAACCTTCCTGAGCAGCCCCCGACCTTCCGTCAGCCGACCGAGGCCGAACGGCCATGGTGGTGGCGGATCGAGGACGCCGCCGGCGCCGAGGTCGAGGTGCCGGCCGAGTTCGCCGGTCAGCGGTTCGCCAACCAGGCCGACGCCGAGTCGTGGGTGGGCGAGATCTGGTCCGACCTCGCGGCCGCCGGCGCCGACGCCGTGACCCTGTTCGAGCTGGATCGCCTCGTCTACGGACCGATGTCCCTGCACGCATGACCCTGTACGCATGACCCAGTACGCATGACCCTGCCGGCTGCCGTCGAGGCGGTCTGCCGGACGTTCCTCGCCGAGGCACCACCCGGTCTGGTCACCGGGCTCCACCTGCGTGGCGGCGTCGCATTCGGGGAGTGGGTCCCCGGCGGGAGCGACATCGACTTCGTCGCGACGCTGGCGCACCGGCCCTCGGGTGAGGAGGTCGAGGCGCTGCGGGCGGCCCACGAGCGCGTCGCCCTCGCGCACCCGGACCACCCGTTCGACGGACCCCATCTGCTGGTCGAGGACCTGACCCGCGACCCGGCGCTCTGCCCGGATGTCCCGAGCGTGATGCACCACCACTTCGAGGACGAGGCACCCGTCGGCGACGCGATGGTGGCCTGGCACGAGCTCGCCCGGCACGGCATCACGGTCCTGGGCACCCCGCACACCGAGCTGGGCATCTGGACCTCCCAGCCGGCGCTGCTCGAGTTCACCCGCGCCAACCTGGACACCTACTGGCGGAGCACCGCCGAGGCCCTCGCGGCGATGCCGCAGGAGGGAGCGAGCGAGGAGGCCTGCTGCTGGTGCGTCCTCGGCGTCGCCCGCCTGCACCACCTGCTCGTGACCGGCGAGATGACCACGAAGTCCGCCGCGGGGCGCTGGGGGCTGACCCACTACCCCGAGCGCTTTCACCGGGTGCTGGGCGAGGCGCTGCGGATCCGGGACGGCATCCGGGTGGGCGCGGGCTCCGAATCACCGGTCGAGTACCCCGCCGCGGAGCGCGGACAAGACACCGCCGACTTCACGGCGTACGTCGTGGCGGAGGGCGTCGCCTCGCCCTGAACACCGGGCAGGGTCGCCCTCGGCGCGGGTACGTTCGACCAGGGAGGACCGATGCGCGAGGACGGCGACTTCGACGCCTACCTGGCCGCGCGCTGGCGGACCCTGGTGCAGTCCCTGGTCGAGCGTGGCTGCTCGGTGCCGGAGGCGGAGCGGATCGCGCTCGAGGCCCTGGTGCGCCTGCGCCCGCGGTGGCGGACGGTCCGTGCGGCCGGCGACGTCGACGCCGCGGTCCACCACGAGCTCGACGCCGGGGTGGAGCGTCGGCGACGAGCCCGCCGTCGGCGGCGGGTCGCGGAGGCAACGCCCGGCGCGGCGCCGGGCGGGCACCTCCCACCACAACTGGCAGGTCAGGTGCCTCCGACGCCGCAGGCGATCGCCCGCGAGGTGCGCGCGCGTCGGCGCCGCGCCCGGCGTACGGCGACCGCGGTCACCGTTGCCCTGCTGCTGGTCGCAGGCCTGACCGGCTGGCTGCTGGCACGCGACACGACGGGTGCTCGCCAGTTGGCCCGCGCTCCCACGTCCGCCGGGATCAACCCGGCGCCGGTCGCCTGGTACGCCAACGGGTCCCTGCACCTGGACCGGGTGGTGATCGAACTGCCGCCGATGCGCGACCTGGCGCTGGTCTCCGGCGGCGCGGTCTACGTGGATGCCGACGACACCGTGGTCCTCGTCGACGTGCTCGGTCGGCGGACTCGGCTGGGCAGCACGGATCCCGACTCCCGGGTCGGGGTCTCGACCGATCGCCGTCGACTCTTCTTCCTCGATGCGCGCTCCGCGGAGCTGGTCTCCCTCGACGTCGCCACCCGTGAGGTCGAGGACCGGTGGGCGGTGGTCCCCGCCGAGGGGCCGCCCTCGGCGGAGACCACGCCGGCACTGCTGGCGGTCGACGGCGACCAGGTCTTCTACCGCGACGCGACCGGTACCCGAGCCTGGACGCCCGGAGAGCCGGACACCGCGCCGGTGGCTCCCCACCTGTTGGACGCGGCCGGCGGCGTGCGCGCGTTCGCCGACCCCGGCGAGCGGTCCGTCGTGTGGCTGGCACCCGGCGGGGGAGCGTCCCCCGTGCGCGTGATCGGGGCCGACGCCCAGCTCTCCGAGGACGGGCGACGCGTGCTGACCCGGGCGAAGGACGATCTCTCCGTCTTCGGCACGGTCCGGATCCACGATGTCCGCACCGGCCGACCGCTGCCCACCGGCCTCGGCTCGGACGACCGGGTGATCACCGCCCGGCTCGGGCCCCGCGACACCGTCACCTACCTGGTGGCACGAGCCCAGGACCAGCCCCGCCCGGGGTCCTTCGTCCGGCTCTCGTTCGCCGGCCCGTGGCAGCTGCGGACCTGCGCGATCGCGACCGGGCGCTGCACCGTGCGCGCCAAGATCCGCAGCAGCGGTCCGCCACCGCTGCTGGCGCCCTAGACAGCTGACCGGGCCGTGGCCGCGCGGCCGCGGCGGCCGCTACCGTCGCGGACATGCGCTTTCGACAGGTGGACGTCTTCTCCTCCGAGCCGCTGCTCGGCAACCCGGTGGCGGTCGTGCACGACGCCGACCACCTCAGCGACGACCAGATGGCGGCCTTCGCCCGCTGGACGAACCTCTCCGAGACCACGTTCCTGCTGACCCCGACCACCGACGAGGCCGACTACCGGCTGCGGATCTTCACCCCCGCCGGCGAGCTCCCGTTCGCCGGCCACCCCACCCTGGGCAGCGCCCACGCCTGGCTCGAGGAGGGCGGCCGGCCGGCCGCCGACGACGTCGTGGTCCAGGAGTGCGGGGCCGGGCTCGTCCGGGTGCGCCGCGGCCAACGGCTGGCCTTCGCCGGGCCGCCGCTGATCCGCTCCGGCCCCGTCGAGGACGCCGACCGGGCTGCCATCTGCCGTGCGTTGCGGATCGGCGACGACGAGGTCGTCGACGCCGCCTGGGTGGACAACGGGCCGGGCTGGGTGGCGGTCCTGCTCGCCGACGCCGCGGCCGTGCTGGCCCTGCAACCCGACTTCGCCGCGTTCGGCAGCCTCGACATCGGCGTGGTGGGACCGCACCCGGCCGGTACGTCGGACGCCGACGTGGAGGTGCGCGGCTTCGTGCCCAACATGGGGATCGGTGAGGACCCGGTGACCGGCAGCCTCAACGCCGGCATCGCGGCCTGGCTGGCCGGGGACCGGCTGCCCACGTCGTACGTCGCGGCCCAGGGGGCAGCGCTGGGCCGGCGAGGCCGGGTCCACATCAGCGTCGAGGAGTCGGCGAGTGGCCCGGTGGTCTGGGTCGGCGGCGACGCGCTGACGACCATCGCCGGAGACGTCCGGATCTGAGCGGTAGTCTCGGCCGCGTGCAGGCCTACCACGAGCTCATCCAGCGGATCCTGGACGACGGCGTCGAGAAGGGTGACCGCACCGGCACCGGGACCCTCAGCGTGTTCGGCCACCAGATGCGCTTCGACCTGGCCGAGGGCTTCCCGCTGGTCACCACCAAGAAGGTGCACACCCGGTCGATCTTCGCCGAGCTGCTGTGGTTCCTGCGCGGCGACACCAACGTGAAGTGGCTGCAGGACCGTGGCGTCACGATCTGGGACGAGTGGGCCGACGAGAACGGCGACCTCGGGCCGGTCTACGGCCACCAGTGGCGCAGCTGGCCCACCCCCGACGGCCGCCACGTCGACCAGATCGCGCAGGTCGTCGAGCAGATCCGCCGCGACCCGGACTCGCGTCGGCACATCGTCTCGGCATGGAACGTCGCCGACATCCCGGAGATGGCGCTGGCCCCGTGCCACACGATGTTCCAGTTCTACGTCGCGCCCTCGGCCCAGGGTCCGGCGCGGTTGAGCTGCCAGCTCTACCAGCGCAGCGCGGACGTCTTCCTCGGCGTCCCCTTCAACATCGCCTCCTACGCGCTGCTCACCCACATGGTCGCCCAGGTCACCGGGCTCGCGGTCGGCGACTTCGTGCACACCTTCGGCGATGCCCACCTCTACCTGAACCACCTCGACCAGGCGCGGTTGCAGCTGACCCGTGAGCCGCGTCCGCTGCCGACGTTGCGACTGGACCCGTCGATCACCGAGCTCGACGCGTTCGACCTCGAGCACATCAGCGTCGAGGGCTACGACCCGCACCCCGGGATCAAGGCCCCCATTGCCGTCTGAGGCCGGGCCGGGCAAGCGGATCGTGATGGTCGCCGCGGTCGCCGAGAACGGCGTCATCGGCGCTGACGGCGACATCCCCTGGCGGATCCCCGAGGACTTCGCGCACTTCAAGCGGATCACGCTCGGCCACACCCTGGTGATGGGCCGGGCGACCTACGACTCGATCGGCAGGCCGCTGCCGGGGCGCACCACCGTGGTGCTGACCCGCGATCCGGACTGGCACGCCGACGGGGTACTGGTGGCCCACGACCTCGACTCCGCGCTGGCCCTGGCCGAGGACCTGCCCGGCGACATCGTGATCGCCGGCGGCTCGCACCTGTACGCCCAGGCGATGGCGCGCGCGCACGAGCAGGTCCTCACCGAGGTCCACCAGTCGCCCGAGGGGGACACCTACTACCCCGAGTTCGACCGCGCCGAGTGGGTCGAGGCGTCACGGACCGCGCACGAGGGTTACGACATCGTCCGTTGGCGCCGGGTCGACGCCGACGCCGACGCCGACGCCGACGCCGACGGCTGACCGGGTCCCGGCAGCGGCCTTGCCCGCGCTGGCAGGGTGAGGGCATGGAACTGCGCATCTTCACCGAGCCCCAGCAGGGCGCGACGTACGACGACCTCCTCGCGGTGGCCCGCCGGGCCGAGGAGCTCGGCTTCGGAGCGTTCTTCCGCTCCGACCACTACCTGGCGATGGGCACCGACGGGCTGCCCGGCCCGAGCGACGCCTGGGTGACGCTGGCTGGCCTGGCCCGCGACACCAGCACGATCCGGCTCGGCACGATGATGACCAGCGCCACGTTCCGGCTGCCCGGTCCGCTGGCCATCGCGGTGGCGAACGTCGACCAGATGAGCGGGGGGCGCGTCGAGCTCGGCATCGGGGCGGGCTGGTACGAGCAGGAGCACACGCAGTACGGCATCCCCTTCCCCTCGACCGGCGAGCGCTTCGACCGTTTCGAGGAGCAGCTCGCGGTCATCACCGGCCTGTGGGAGACCCCGAAGGGTGAGACGTTCAGTCACGGCGGCAAGCACTACCCGGTCACCGACTCCCCGGCGCTGCCGAAGCCGGTGCAGTCGCCGCGGCCGCCGGTGCTCATCGGCGGTCTGGGCAAGAAGCGGACGCCGGCGTTGGCCGCCCGGTACGCCGACGAGTTCAACCTGCCCTTCGTCGACGAGGAGACCACCCGCACCCAGTTCGCCCGGGTGCGCGAGGCCTGCGCCGCGATCGACCGCGACCCCGCGCAGCTGACCTGGTCGAACGCCCTTGTGCTGTGCGTCGGTGCCGACGAGGCCGAGGTGGAGCGACGCGCCCGGGCGATCGGCCGCGAGCCCGACGAGCTGCGGGCCAACGGACTCGCCGGCACGCCGCAGGAGGTCGTCGACAAGCTGGGCCGCTACGCCGAGCTGGGCTCGGAGCGCGCCTACCTCCAGGTCCTGGACCTGTCCGACCTCGACCACCTCGCGCTGGTGGCCGAGCAGGTCATGCCGCACGTGTGATCGCGGTGACGGCCGACCGCGGGGTCAGGTGCGGGGGGCACCCCGGCGACAGCGATAGCCTGTGCCCATGAGTTCCCTGCCTGCCGCGCCGTTCGGTCGCGTGCTGACTGCGATGGCCACCGCGTTCCACGAGGACGGCTCGGTGGATCTCGAGAGCACCGCCCGGATCGCCACCCACCTGGTCGACCACGGGCACGACGGCGTGGTCGTCTCCGGCACCACGGGGGAGTCGCCGACCACCTCGGTGGCCGAGGACGGCGAGATCCTGGCGGCCGTGAAGGACGCCGTCGGTGACCGCGCGAAGATCGTCGCAGGGGTCGGCACCAACGCCACCGCGCACTCGGTGGAGCTGGCCCGTCAGGCCGAGAAGATCGGCGCGGACGGGCTGCTGCTGGTCACGCCGTACTACAACAAGCCCGGCCAGGCCGGCGTGCTGCACCACTTCCGCCAGGTCGTCCAGGCCACCGACGTCCCGGTGATGCTCTACGACGTCCCCGGCCGCACCGGCACCGAGATCGCCCTGGAGACCTACCGGGCAGCGATCGAGTGGGACCCAGTGGTGGCGGTCAAGGACGCGGTGGGCGACTTCGCTCGCGGCGTCCGGCTGACCGAGATGGGGTACGCCGTCTACTCCGGGGACGACGTCGCCAACCTCGGCTGGCTGGCGCACGGCGGCTGCGGCTTCGTCTCGGTGGTCGGCCACGTCGCCGGCGACCAGCTGCGTGCGATGGCCGATGCGTTCTTCGCCGGCGACCACGCCACCGCGCTGGAGATCTACACCCGGCTGCTGCCGGCGATCGACGCGGTGATGGGGGCCGCCAACTACGGCGCCACCACCGCCAAGGCCGGCCTGGAGTTGCTCGAGGTCCTCGACAACCGTCGGGTCCGTTCGCCGCTGGTGGCGCTGGACGACGACGAGGTCGCCGCCCTCCGTGCGGGTCTGACAGCCGCGGGCCTGCTCGGGTAGGGCGTCCTCGTGTCGCACCCGCACCCCGAGCTCTCCGCGCCGGGCGACCTGCCCCCGGGCGGCCTGCGGGTCACCGCCTTGGGCGGGCTCGGCGAGGTCGGCCGCAACATGACCGTCTTCGAGTACGACGGCCGCCTGCTGATCGTCGACTGCGGCGTGCTGTTCCCCGAGGAGCACCAGCCGGGCGTCGACCTGATCCTGCCCGACTTCTCCTCGATCCGGGACCGGCTCGAGGACGTCGAGGCGCTGGTGCTGACCCACGGGCACGAGGACCACATCGGCGCCACGCCGTACCTGCTCCGCGAGCGCGGCGACATCCCGCTGGTGGGCTCCGAGCTGACCCTGGCACTGCTCGGCAGCAAGCTGCGCGAGCACCGGTTGCTCGAGACCGCCCACCACGTGGTCGCGGAGGGCGACCGGATCACCTTCGGACCCTTCGAGCTGGAGTTCGTGGCGGTCAACCACTCGATCCCCGACGCGCTGGCCGTGGCGATCCGCACCGGTGCCGGGCTGGTCCTGCACACCGGCGACTTCAAGATGGACCAGCTCCCGCTGGACGGTCGGATCACCGACCTGCGGGCCTTCGCCCGCCTGGGGGAGGAGGGGGTCGACCTTTTCCTCACCGACTCGACGAACGCCGAGGTGCCCGGCTTCACCACCTCCGAGAAGGAGATCGCCCCGGTCCTGGACCGGGTGTTCCGGGACTCCGAGAAGCGACTGATCGTGGCCTGCTTCGCCTCGCACGTGCACCGGGTCCAGCAGGTGCTCGACGCGGCGGTGGCGCACGGGCGCAAGGTCGCCTACGTCGGTCGGTCGATGGTGCGCAACATGGCGATCGCCCGCGACCTCGGTCACCTCACCGTGCCGCCCGGAGTGCTGGTGGACGCCAAGGAGCTGGCCGACCTGCCGGCCCACCAGCAGGTGCTGATCTCGACCGGTTCGCAGGGCGAGCCGATGAGTGCGCTGAGCCGGATCGCCCAGCGCAACCACCACTTCGTCCGGATCGAGGAGGGCGACACCGTGGTGCTCGCCTCGAGCCTGATCCCCGGCAACGAGAACGCCGTCTACCGGGTGATCAACGGGCTCGCCCGCTGGGGAGCGAACGTCGTGCACAAGGGCAACGCCCTGGTTCACGTCAGCGGGCACGCGAGCGCCGGTGAGCTCCTCTACTGCTACAACATCGTTCGGCCGCGCAACGTGATGCCGGTGCACGGCGAGATCCGGCACATGCTGGCCAACGCGGCGCTGGCGCGGGCGACCGGCGTCGAGAACGTCGTGCTGGCCGAGGACGGGGTGGTCGTCGACCTGGTCGACCGGGTCGCGCGTGTCGTCGGCAAGGTCGACTGCGGCTACGTCTTCGTCGACGGCGCCTCGGTGGGGGACGTCACCGAGTCCGACCTCAAGGACCGACGGATCCTGGGGGAGGAGGGGTTCGTCTCGATCATCGTCGTGATCGACTCGGTCAGCGGCACGATCGCCAGCGGCCCGGAGATCCACTCCCGCGGCAACGCGCTGGAGGACGAGCAGTTCGAGGAGATCAAGCAGCCGATCATCGACGCGCTGCTGCAGACGGTGGCCGAGGGCAACACCGACACCTACCAGCTGCAGCAGACGATCCGCCGGGTCGTCGGGCGGTGGGTCAGCAACACCCACCGGCGTCGACCGATGATCATCCCCGTGGTCATCGAGGCCTGACTCAGGCGACCGCGTCCAGCACGCCAAGGACGATCAGCGCCTGGCCGACGTGGTAGGTCACCATCACGGCGAGGTGACCCCAGCGCCGGGGACTGACGAACCGGTCGATCGACAGCGTCGCGTCGCTGACCACGAAGATCGTCGCGCCGAGCGCGACCAGCCCCAGGCCGGTGAACCACGCCGTGACCAGCATCGCGCCGATCACCAGTGTGTAGGTCGCCACCGGCGCCGAGAGCGTGATCCCGTCCAGCCGGTGGGTGGCGGGGACGACGTCCCGGGTGGCCACCACGGTCAGGGCCAGCACCGCGAGCACGACCCAGGACCAGCCGGGGGTCGACAGGCCGAGGGCCAGGAAGCAGGCCACGTAGGCCAGGTGGCCGACCAGGAAGAACCCGAGCCCGGTGCGGAACCGGGGAAGCGAGTCCGACAGCAGGGCGAGGTCGCCGAGCGCTCCGAAGGCCAGCGCGACCAGGAGCCACTGCCCGGCCCCGCTGTCCCCGGCGCCCAGGACCGCCGCCACCACGAGCAGGGCGAGGAGGGTCGCCGGCTTCGCCCAGGCCTCGGTCCGCCGGTCGTGGCGGCTCACCGCCCACCAGTCGATGGCGGCGAGCAGGGCGGGGGCGAGCCAGATCAGTGCGTGCACCGGGCCAGCATCGCAGGCAGACCCGGTCGGCGAAGGGCCCCGCCGGATCAGATCCGGCGGGGCCCTCAGCGTTCAGTG
>NZ_JBFIKK010000049.1:0-21867 GCF_041600255.1 Nocardioides sp.
CCCGCTGACCCCACACGGTTCGTCTGAGCCCTGCGACCGCGGCTGCACTCGTTCCTGACGAGGCCGGGGTCTTACCGGGTGTGTCCCTCTTGAGACCGAAGCGCACTCATCTGGCGAAGAGCGGTCGTCCGGCAAGCGGACGGGTGGTCGACACCGCTCAGGCCCGCAACGGCGCGGTCGCGAAGGCCCGCAACCCCTCGTCCGGGCCGACCTGCGCGCGGAAACCGAGCTCGACCTCGGCCCGCTCGGGCGAGGCCACGATGTGCCGGACATCGCCGAGCCGGTAGCCGCCGGTGACCTCCGGAGCGATCTCCCGACCGGTCCCCCGCGCCACCTGCTGGGCGACCTCGAGGATCGAGACCGGCTGCCCCGAGGCGACGTTGTACGCCGCGTAGTGGCCGGCCCGCTCCCCCACCACCGCCCGTAGCGCCGCGACATTCGCGCGGGCCACGTCGCTGACGTGCACGAAGTCGCGCATCTGGCCGCCGTCCTCGTAGACCTGCGGCGCCTCACCACGCTCCAACGACGACCGGAACATCGCCGCCACCCCGGAGTACGGCGTGTCCCGCGGCATCCCGGGCCCGTAGACGTTGTGGTACCTCAACGCGATCGCGGCTGCCTCGGCCTGCCGCACCCACGCGGAGGTGTAGTGCTCCTGGGCGACCTTGCTGGCGGCGTACGCGCTGCGCGGGTCGAGCCGGGCCGTCTCGTCGACCAGCGCCCACCCGAGGGCGTCCCCGCAGAGACCGCAGTGGTTCTCGACGTCACCGGCGTCCAAGGCGGCACGCTCGCGCGGTGGCGGCGACTGGGCCCCGTGCTCGGCGCACACGTACCGGCCCTCGCCGTAGACCACCATCGAGGAGGCCAGCACCAGCCGGTCCACCCCCACCTCGTGCATCGCCGCCAGCAGAACAGCCGTCCCGAGATCGTTGTGGCCCGCGTAGTCGGGCAGGTCGGCCACCTTCACGCCGGCACCCACCACGGCCGCCTGGTGGCAGACCGCGTCGACCCCGCGCAGCAGCTCCGGCCACGGCGCCGGGTCGCGGACGTCGACCTGGTGGGTCCCTTCCGGCGCCCGCGCCGAGCCGTGCGCCTGGGGCAGCATCAGGTCGACGCGGACCACCTCGTCACCCTCCCCCTCCAACGCCGCGGCGACGGCACCGCCGATGAAGCCGGCCGACCCGGTCAGCAGGACCTTCACGTCCAGGCCCCCGGGATCTCGTAGGTCAGCTCGATCTCGTCGGCCCAGCTCGAGCAGCTGCACCCGTCCGGGTCGGGCAGCGCGGCGACCGTGTCGGTGAGCAGCGCGGTCAAGCGATCCAGGTTCTGCTTGAAGCGGGCGAAGACCTCGGCCTGACCCACGCCGGCCCCCGACTCGGCACCCGCGTCCATGTCGGTGACCAGCGCGATCGCGGCGTAGCACTGGCGCATCTCCCGGGCGAGCTGGGCTTCGGGGGCGCCGGTCATGTTGATCAGGTCCCAGCCCTGGTCGGCGTAGTGCCGCGACTCGGCACGGGTGGAGAAGCGCGGGCCCTCGATCACCACCATGGTGCCGCCGCTGCGGACATCCGACCGGGCCGCGACGACCGCGTCGGCGACCCGCGAGCAGTACGGATCGGCGAAGGGCAGGTGCACGGCCCCCGACTCCACGAAGCTGCCGATCCGCCGATGGGTGCGGTCCACCAGCTGGTCCGGCACGACGACGTCGCCAGGCGCCACCCGACTGCTCAACCCGCCGACCGCGCAGGGCGCGAGCACCTGGCGCACCCCCAACGAGCGCAGCGCCCAGAGGTTCGCCCGGTAGTTGATCGCGTGCGGCGGGAAGTCGTGGTGCGCGCCGTGCCGCGGCAGGAACGCCACCCGACGCCCGGCCACCGTGCCGACCGAGACCGGCGCCGACGGGTCGCCGTACGGCGTCACGATCGGGTGGGTCTCCGGGTCGTCGAGGAACGAGTAGAAGCCGGTGCCGCCGATGACGGCGATCTCGGCGACGGCAGCAGCGGGAGTCGCGGTCATGCGGCCACCTTGCCAGCACCCCGGGCGGCGACGAACACCACCGCGACCAGGGCGACCGCCGCGAAGGCCAGCCCGCCGTACCCGGCCACGGCGACGATCAGACCGGCCAGTCCCGCACCCACCGCGGCGCTGAGGTTCATGGTCATGTCGGCGACGCCCTGGACGTCGGTCCGTGCCTCCAGCGGTGCCAGGTCCGCGATCAGCGTCGAGCCGGCCACGGTGGCCAACGACCAGCCGAGCCCGAGCAGGAACAGCCCGACGAAGATCTGCCACGAGCTGCCCTCGGGCGAGGCGTGGGCCAGCAGCAGCGAGACCAGCAGCACCACGCCGCCCGACCCGAGCACCGGCGAGCGGCCGTACCGGTCACAGAGCCAGCCCACCACCGGCGCGAAGGCGAACATGCCGAGCACGTGGACGCTGATCACGAAGCCGATCACCCGCAGCTCGGCGCCGCCGTGCTCCATGTGCAACGGCGTCATCACCATCACCGCGACCATCGCGGCGTGCGCGGCCGCGACACCGGCGATCGCGTACCCCAGACCCGGACACGTGCGTACGGCGTGCTCCGCGCGCCCCCAGGACGTGCCGCTCGGCGGATCGAGGTGGGTGCCGGCCACCTCGCGGGCGACCAGCAACGGGTCCGGCCGCAGCAGCAGCGCGATGACCAGGGCCGAGGCCAGCATCGCGAGAGCGCCCACGGCGAACGGCCCGGTCAGCGCCGGGACCCCCAGCCAGCGCGCCAGCGCGCCTGCCGGCCCGGTCAGGTTGGGGCCGGCCACCGCACCGACGGTGGTGGCCCACACCACGACCGACAGCGCCCGACCGCGTTGGAGGACCGGGGACAGGTCGGTCGCGGTGTAGCGCGAGCCGTAGTTCGCCGCCGAGGTGGCACCCAGGAGGGTGGCGCCGACCAGGAGCAGCGCCATCGACCCGACGGCCCCCGCCACCACCGCGAGCGCTGCACCGGCGGCACCGATCAGGTAGCCGGTCGCGAGCCCGACCCGCCGACCGCAGGAGCCCATCAGCCGCCCGAGCAGGAAGGAGGCGGCAGCAGCACCGAGGACCTGGAAGGTCTGGGCCAGCCCCGCCTGGGTCTCGGAGCCGGAGAGGTCCCGGGCCAGCAGCGAGGCGGTGGCGATACCGATCGTCATCCCGGAGGCGCCGACCATCTGGGCCAGCACCAGGACGCGCAGCGTGCGCCGCTGGATCGCGACCACGTCGTGGGCGTGGGCGGCCACGGGCGCGCCGGACGGGCTCATCGCGAAGTCATCGTTCGCTGGCAGGCAGTTCGAGGGCGCGCCACACGGCGGCCCAGACCTCCTTGGGCGGCTCCCCCGCTGCCAGCGCCTCCTGGGCGGTGCGGCCACCCAGTTCGGCCATCACGAACTGACCGGCCCAGGACCGGGCGTAGGCCTGCCCGAGTGAGTGCTCGAGCCTGTCCCAGAACTCGGTGTGCCTCATCGCCGGCTCCTGGTGGCCAGCACGGCGAGCCACCGCTCGTCGCGCAGACCCTCGTGCTCCACGATCGCATCGACCCGCCAGCCCGCCTGGTCGAGCAGCGCGCGCAGGGCCGACTCCCGCCAGAACGTGAAGTGCCGCGGCCGGTCGACCTCGCCGTGGGTGGACCAGCCCTCGCCGTCGCCCACCTTGAACGACGCGTGCAGGCTGCCGCCGTCCGCGGTCGCCTCGGCCAGCCGCTCGAGCACCCGGCCGAGGTCGTGCCGTGCCACGTGCAGCAGGCTCGCGCTGGCCCAGATCCCGTCGTAGGGCCGGTCCGGGTGCTCAGGGTCGGTCAGGTCGTCGGTGAGCGGGTCGAGCACGTCCGCGCGGTGACCGTCGGTGCGGAGCAGGTCCACGAAGCCGGGGCTGACATCGGTACGCCGAACCCTGAGGCCGGCCCCCTCCAACCAGGCTGCGTCGCGTCCGGGTCCGCTGCCGATCTCGAGGACGCGGCTGCCGTGCGGGAGCCGTCCGGCGAACGCCTTCAGCTGCTGGAGGCGCAGGTCGCTCATCCCCAGCCCGCCGTCGCGGTAGGCAGCGGCCGCAGCGTCGTACGCGGCGATCGTGTGACGCTTCACGTCGCCGGCGATGTCGTGCACGTGGTGCACCACGTCGTGCAGGTGGTAGCGCGCCAGCCCGGCCAGGGTGAAGACGCTGCCGTTGCTGCGTCGGCCCGGTCGCTGCCACGCCGAAGCCGGGACGCGGTCGTAGAGGTCGGCCGCCGCCCGGGCCGCGTCGGCGAGCTGGGTGGCCACGACCGCCGGGGACTGCGAGCCGTAGTCGTCCTCGAGCGCGGTGGCGTCCTGGTCCCAGTTCGGGAACTCGGGGTCGTCCCGCTCCAGGATCAGCCGGGCACGTCCGGACATCACCCGGTGGACGTCGCGGACGTGGCAGGCGTACTCCAGCACCGACCACACCTCGGGCGCGCACCGGACCGCCACGTCGGGCCCCTGCAGCGCCACCGTCCAGCTGGCGGCGTTGCTGCGCAGGCGATCACCGAGGTCGGAGACCGCCACGGCCCCGGCCTCGAGACCGCACTCGGGACACGACCGGTCGAGGACCCAGGTCCAGTCCTTGGTGTCCGGCTCGATCAGCGACATGGCGTCATCCTGCCAAGCACCCGGGCAGCCCGGCGACCCGGTTCCTGCCAACCTCCACGAGGATGGCGCCATGCTGATCCGACCTGCCACCGTCGCGGACCTGCCGGCCGTCGCCGCGCTCTACGGCCACGAGGCGTCGACCGGGGTCGCCACCTTCGACACCGAGCCGCGCCCGGTCGAGGCGTGGCGGACCCGGCTGGAGAGTGTCGAGACCGGCGACCACCTGCTCGTGGCCGAGGTCGAGGGGGCAGTGGTGGGCTATGCGAACTCGGCGTCGTACCGACCGAAGGCGGCCTACGCCCGGACCCGGGAGGTCTCCGTGTACGTCGGGCCTCAAGCCCAGGGCCGAGGCGCCGGCTCGGCGCTGTACGACGAACTGCTCGGTCTGCTGCGCACGGACGGTATCCACCGGGCGGTGGCCGTGATCGCGTTGCCGAACGACGCCAGCCTGGCCCTGCATCGACGTCACGGGTTCTCGTCGGTCGGCGTGCTGCACGAGGTCGGGCACAAGTTCGGGCGGTGGATCGACACCGAGATCGTCCAGCTCAGCCTCGACTGAGGGCTCAGGTCACAGGGCGACGGGGGCGGTGCCGAAAGCGACGTTGAACCGGTCGCACCAGATCACCACCGAGACCAGGCCGCGCAGCCGGGCGTCGGCGGGGATCTCGTAGTTCTGGTTGCCGTGGGTGGCCTTCAGGTCCCCGAGGCCGACCCAGCGACCGTCGTCGTACGAGCCCCAGCTGCCACCGCTGGGCTGGTCGGTGATCCAGACCTTCAGGTCCGGTCCGTCGGAGGTGGCGAGCTCCTCCAGCCGCAGGAAACGGCGTCCGTCGGCGAGCTCGATGACGCGAGCCCGGCCACTCGTGGCGTACTCGGCTGCCTCGAATCGTCCCGCAGCGAGCACCCGGTCGCGGGGCGGCGGAGAACTGCTCGGTGAGGGCGAGGCGTCGGACGGGGAGCCCGAGGAGGCAGGCACAGTCGGGCTGGCGGTGGTCGCAGGGCTCGAGCTGGGGCTGCTCTGCGGAAGTGCCTCGTCGATCTCGCTGCTGGTCCAGGCCCGCCACGGCTGGAAGGCCCAGAGCCCGGCACCGCAGACCGCGGCCACGAGTCCGGTGATCAGCCAGCGGCGCATCATCCCACTGTACGGATCAGGTCCATGTCGATGCCGCGGCGTCGAGCAACCCGCTGGAATCCGTCCGGTGTGGTGTCGTCGTAGTGGACCACCAGGTCGTCGACGGCCAGCTCCGCCAGCCACCGCTCCAGACGATCGCGCATCGAGTCGCTCACCTCCCGGCCGGCCCGGCGGCTCTCCTCGGCGCGGAGCATCATCAGGGAATAGGCCCACCGGTGGCTGCTCGCGATCTCCCACGGCACGAGCTCGCTCATGTCAGCAGCAACCGGTCGAGCCGACGACGCACCAGCACCAGGCCGAAGAGACCCATCGCGACCAGATAGACCACCGAGAACGCCGACCCCCACGACAGGGCGCCGGTGGTGAGCTCGCGGCAGAGCACGACGCCGCGGTAGAGCGGGGTCGCCTCCACCACCCAGCGGGCGGCGGTCGGGAAGGCGGTCACCGGGAAGAAGGTGCCCGAGAACAGGAACATCGGCAGGGTCGCGAGCGTGACCAGCTGGAAGTCCTGCCAGGACTTCATGTACGTCGTCAGCGCCATCCCGCAGGCGCCGAAAGCCAGACCGACCAGCAACGCGGCCGGGACCGCGAGCACCGCCCACCACGACGACACCAGCCCCATCGAGAGCATCACCCCGAGGAAGGCAGCCGAGTAGATCCCGCCGCGCAGCAGCGACCAGCTCAGCTCGCCCCGGGCGATGTCCATCGTGGTCAGCGGCGTGGCCAGCATCTGGTCGAAGAGCTTGTTGTACTTGAGCTTGAAGAAGAAGTTGAACGTCGCATCGAGCAGTGACCCGTTCATCGCCGACGCCGCGAGCATCCCCGGGGCGACGAACTCGGCGTACGGGATCGACTGGCCGTTGAACTCGAAGCCGGTGACGAGCTGACCGACCCCGATCCCGATCGAGAAGAGGTAGAAGACGGGCTCCAGGAAGCCGCTGGCGAAGATGTACCAGACCCGGCGGTAGGCCAGGTAGTTCCGGTAGAGCAGCAGCCCGGTCGCCTCGCTCGACGTGAGCCCGGCGCGCTGGCCGACGCTCATCGTGGTGATCGCCATCAGAGCACCATCCGTCGGGTCAGCCGGCGGACGGCCCAGAACCAGCCGCCGATCACCAGGACGAGCAGGTAGGCCACGTGCACCCCGGCCATCGACCAGTCGACCGTGCCCTGGGTGAGCATCCGGGTCAGGTCGACGCCGTGCCACAGCGGGGTCGCCTTGGCCAGCGTCTCCATCCAGGCGTTCAGGTTCGAGACCGGGAAGAACGCGCCGGAGAACAGGAAGAGCGGGATCATGCCGAGCCGGAAGACCAGCGCGAAGGCGCTCTCGTCCTGCAGCCCGGCGGAGAAGGCGTAGATCGGGGCCGCGAACGCCAGCCCGATCAACAGCTGGACGAAGAACGCCGCCAGCACGCCCGGCCACGAGACGAACACCCCGAACGGAGCCATCACCGCGATGAAGACGGCACACGTGGTGGCCACCCGGAACGTGACGAACGCCAGATGGGCGAGGACCACGTCGGGGATGCCGAGCGGGCTGGCGATCATCGAGTAGTAGGTCTTGTTCCACTTGACCATGCCCATCACCGGGTAGGTCATCTCGCCGAAGACCGTGGTCATCGCCTGGGCCGCGAGCATCCCCGGCGCCACGAACATCAGGTACGACGTGGCGCCCTCGAGCTTGGCCGGGTCACCCTCGATGAAGCCGCCGAGCAGCACGCCCATCGCCACGACGTACAGCAGCGGCGTGACGAACGAGCCGATGAAGCTGGCCTTCCACATCCGGCGGTAGCTGATCGCCCAGAAGTCCAGGAGGCGACCCGCGCCGGCGAGGACACCGGTCGGGGCGGTTGGAGCAGTGGCGTCGCGCGAACCTCGCTCGACTCGTGCCGAGCCGCCCATCAGTCCACCAACGTGCGGCCGGTGAGGCGCAGGAAGACGTCCTCGAGCGTGGCGCGGCGGACCAGGACGGCCACCGGGTCGAGGCCGCGCTCGTGCACCTTGGCGATGACCTCCTCGCCGTCGGCGGTGTAGACGAGCAGCCGGTCGGGCAGTACCTCGACCCGGTCGCCGAGGTCGGCGACCTTCTCGGCGATCGCCTCGTGCTCCCCCACGCCGAAGCGGAGCTCGGCAACCTCGCGGGTGGAGTGCTCACGGACCAGGGCCAGCGGCGACCCCTCGGCCACGATCACGCCCTTGTCCATCACGACGAGCCGGTCGCAGAGCTGCTCGGCCTCGTCCATGTAGTGCGTGGTGAGGACCAGCGTCACGCCCTGCTGCTTGAGCCGGAAGAGCCGGTCCCAGACGACGTGGCGGGCCTGCGGGTCGAGCCCGGTGGTGGGCTCGTCGAGGAGCAGGACGTCGGGCCGGTTGATCAGGGAGCGGGCGATCGTGAGGCGGCGCTTCATCCCCCCGGAGAGCTCCTCGACCTTCGCCTTCGCCTTCTCGGTCAACTGGACGAACTCCAGCAGCCCGTCTACCCGGGTACGCACCTCGGCACGCGGCAGACCGAAGTACCGGCCGTAGACGAAGAGGTTGTCCCAGACGTTCAGCTCGGTGTCGAGGGTGTCCTCCTGGGGGCACACCCCGATCCGGGCCCGGATCGAGGGGCCGTCGGTCGCCGGGTCCATCCCGAGGATCCGGAGCTCTCCCCCACTCACCGGGGAGACCGCGGCGATCATCCGCATCGTGGAGGACTTGCCGGCGCCGTTCGGGCCCAGGAAGCCGAAGGCCTCGCCCCGGTCGACCCGGACGTCGATGCCGCGGACGGCCTCGAAGCCCCCGAAGCTCTTGCGCAACCCGGATGCGGCGATCATGACGTCGGTCTCTGGCACGTCCGGAACCCTAGACGCCGGCGCCGACAGTCCCCAACCCCATTCCCGGGCCCCGTACCTGACGACCTGCGAGCGGTCTCGGCAACCGGTTGTCGGTGTCGTGGGTAAGGATGGGCGCGTGCCCGCCCCAGCGCCCGACGCCCTCGCCCGGTTCAGCGAACCCACCCGCACCTGGTTCGCGGCTGCCTTCGCGGAGCCGACCCCTGCCCAGGCGGGCGCCTGGGCGGCGATCGGCGCCGGCCGCCACGCCCTGGTGGTGGCGCCGACCGGCTCGGGGAAGACGCTCTCGGCCTTCCTCTGGTCCATCGACCGGCTGCTCACCACGCCGCCTCCCGAGGACCGCACCCAGCGCTGCCGAGTCCTCTACGTCTCCCCGCTCAAGGCCCTGGCTGTCGACGTCGAGCGCAACCTGCGCGCCCCGCTGACCGGCATCCGGCACACCGCGGACCGCCTCGGCACCCCCGTCCCGGAGGTGCGCGTCGGTCTCCGCTCGGGCGACACCCCGGCGAACGAGCGACGCAAGCTGGTCACCGCTCCCCCGGACATCATGATCACGACCCCGGAGTCGCTCTTCCTGATGCTGACCTCGCAGGCGCGTGAGTCGCTGCGCGGCGTGGAGACCGTGATCGTCGACGAGGTGCACGCGGTGGCCGGCACCAAGCGCGGCGCCCACCTGGCCGTCACCCTGGAAAGACTCGACTCCCTGCTGGCCAGGCCCGCCCAGCGGATCGGCCTCTCGGCCACGGTCCGACCGCTCGAGGAGGTGGCGCGCTTCCTGGGCGGGTCGGCCCCCGTGGAGATCGTCGCGCCGCCCTCGGCGAAGGAGTGGGACCTGCGCGTGGTGGTCCCCGTCGAGGACATGACCGCCCCCGACGAGTACGACGAGGACGGCGGCGACCCGCAGCGCTCGACCTCGATCTGGCCGCACGTCGAGGAGCACGTGGTCGACCTGATCGAGCAGCATCGCTCGACGATCGTCTTCGCCAACTCCCGTCGGCTCGCCGAGCGGCTGACTGCCCGACTCAACGAGATCGCCACCACCCGGGCCGAGCGACTCCTCGAGGCCGGCGCAGCAACGGTCGAGGGCGCCGAGGGCATCTCGGCCCGGCCTCCCGCCCAGGTGACGGCCCAGTCGGGCAGCTCCACCAGCTCGGTGGACGACGCCGGCACCACCGTGATCGCCAAGGCACACCACGGGTCGGTCTCGAAGGAGCAGCGAGCGCTGATCGAGGACGACCTCAAGCGCGGTCGGATCCCGGCCGTCGTCGCCACCAGCAGCCTCGAGCTGGGCATCGACATGGGCGCGGTCGACCTGGTCATCCAGATCGAGTCGCCGCCGAGCGTCGCCAGCGCCCTGCAGCGCGTGGGCCGGGCGGGCCACCAGGTCGGCGAGATCTCCCGGGGCGTCCTCTTCCCCAAGCACCGGGGCGACCTCGCCCAGACCGCGGTGGCCGTGGAGCGGATGCGCTCGGGTGCGATCGAGTCGCTGCGGGTGCCCACCAATCCCCTCGATGTGCTCGCCCAGCAGGTCGTGGCGGTCACCGCGCTGGACGCCGTGGGCGCCGACGAGCTCTTCGAACTGGTCCGGCGCGCGGCGCCGTTCACCCAGCTGCCGCGGTCGGCGTACGACGCCACCCTCGACCTGCTCAGCGGCCGCTACCCCTCCGACGAGTTCGCCGAGCTGCGGCCGCGGATCGTCTGGGACCGGGTGACCGGTCAGCTGACCGGACGCCCCGGCGCCCAGCGACTCGCGGTCACCAGCGGTGGCACCATCCCCGACCGCGGGCTCTTCGGGGTCTTCCTGGTCGGCGGCGAGGGGCCGGGCCGCCGAGTCGGTGAGCTCGACGAGGAGATGGTCTACGAGTCCCGGGTGGGCGACATCTTCGCGCTGGGCGCGACCAGCTGGCGGATCGAGGACATCACCCACGACCGCGTGCTCGTCACGCCGGCTCCGGGCATCCCGGGTCGGTTGCCGTTCTGGAAGGGCGACTCCCTGGGCCGGCCCGCCGAGCTCGGTGCGGCGATCGGTGCGTTCACCCGCGAGCTCGGCACCCTGCCGCGGGAGCAGGCCGAGGCCCGGGCCCGCGAGAACGGCCTGGACGAGTGGGCGGCCGGGAACCTCGTCACCTACCTGCACGAGCAGCTCGAGGCCACCGCCGTCCTGCCGACCGACCGGACGATCCTGGTCGAGCGGTTCCGCGACGAGCTGGGCGACTGGCGACTGGTCGTGCACTCGCCGTACGGAACCCCGCTGCACGCTCCGTGGGCGCTGGCGATCAACGCCCGTCTGCGCGAGCGGTACGGCGTCGACGGTCAGGCGGTGGCCTCCGATGACGGGATCGTGATCCGGATCCCCGACACCGACGCCGAGGCCCCCAGCGGCGAGGTGATCGTCTTCGAGGCCGACGAGATCGACGACCTGGTCACCCAGGAGGTCGGCGGGTCCGCCCTGTTCGCCGCCCGTTTCCGCGAGTGCGCCGCCCGCGCCCTGCTGCTCCCGCGTCGTGACCCCGGCCGCCGTTCCCCCCTGTGGCAGCAGCGACAGCGCTCCGCGGCCCTGCTCGAGGTCGCCTCGAAGTACCCGTCCTTCCCGATCGTGCTGGAGGCGGTGCGCGAGTGTCTCCAGGACGTCTACGACCTGCCCGCCCTGGTCGCGCTGATGCGCAGCATCGACCGCCGGGAGGTGCAGGTCGTCGACACCTCGACCACCTCGCCGTCCCCGTTCGCCCGCAGCCTGCTCTTCGGGTACGTCGCCCAGTTCGTCTACGAGGGCGACTCGCCCATCGCCGAGCGGAGGGCGGCCGCACTCTCCCTCGACCAGGGCCTGCTCGCCGAGCTGCTCGGCCGGGCCGAGCTGCGTGAGCTGCTCGACCCCGAGGTGCTGGCCGAGGTCGAGGCCGAGCTGCAGCGGCTGGCCGACGACCGTCGCGCCCGCGACGCCGAAGGCATCGCCGACCTGGTCCGGATGCTCGGTCCGCTCTCCACGCCCGAGCTCGTCGCACGCTCCATCGACGGTGCCGACGTCGAGGCGTGGCTGGCCGAGCTGACCGCCGTCCGGCGGATCGCGGCGGTCCGGATGGGCGGCGACGAACGCTGGTCGGCGATCGAGGACATCGGGCGGCTGCGCGACGGCCTCGGCGTGCCGGTGCCTCCCGGCACCCCGGATGCCTTCACCGACCCCGTCGAGGACCCGCTCGGTGACCTGGTGGCCAGGTTCGCCCGCACCCACGGACCGTTCACCACCGACCAGGTCGCCGAGCGGCTCGGTCTCGGGGCGGCCGTCGTCCGGCACACGTTGCAGCGGCTCGCAGGCCAGGGCCGGGTGCTGGACGGTGAGTTCCGACCCGCCGGCTCCGGCTCGGAGTGGTGCGACGCCGAGGTGCTGCGCAAGCTCCGTCGCCGTTCCCTGGCTCGCCTGCGCAAGGAGGTCGAGCCGGTCGACCCGGCCGCGCTCGGGCGGTTCCTCGCCGCCTGGCAGCACATCACCACCGGGGGTGTTCGCGGCGACAGCCGAGGAGGTCTGCGGGGCGTGGACGGGGTGCTCACCGCCATCGACCAGCTGGCCGGCTGCCCGGTGCCCGCCTCAGCGTTGGAGTCCTTGGTGCTCGGCGCTCGGGTGCGCGACTACGAGCCGGCCTACCTCGACGAGCTGACCGCGGCCGGCGAGGTGATCTGGGCCGGGCATGCCGCGCTGCCGGGCTCCGACGGCTGGGTCTCGTTGCACCTGGCCGACCAGGCGCCCCTGACCCTGCCCGAGCCCGCCCCCTTCGAGCACGCCGATCTCCACCAGGCCGTCCTCGACGCCCTCCAGCCCGGCGGCGCCTGGTTCTTCCGGCAGCTCTCCGACGCCGTCGGATCCCCTCCGGACGCGACCCTGGCCACGACCCTGTGGGAGCTGGTCTGGGCGGGCCGGATCAGCAACGACACCCTCACCCCGCTGCGGGCGTTCACGCGGACCGGCACGGCCAGCCACCGCAGCCGCCGTACGCCTCCGCGGGTCCGGATGTCCTCGACCACGCGGGGTCGGCTGCCGGCTCGCACCGGGCCCCCGGAGACCGCCGGCCGGTGGGCACTGCTGCCTGCCCTGGACACCGACCCCACCCGTCGCGCGCACGCCACCGCCGAGCGCCTGCTCGACCGGCACGGCGTCGTCATCCGTGGGGCCGTGGTCAGCGAGCGGGTCCCCGGCGGCTTCGCCGGCGTCTACAAGGTGCTCTCCGCCTTCGAGGACTCCGGCCGCTGCCGCCGCGGCTACTTCGTCGACGGGCTCGGGGCCGCCCAGTTCGGCACCGCGGGAGCGATCGACCGGCTGCGCACCTTCGCCGAGGTCGCCGACGACGCCGCCCCCGTCGCCGTCGCGCTGGCCGCCACCGACCCGGCGAACCCCTACGGTGCCGCGCTGCCGTGGCCGGCCTCGACGAGCACCACGCCCGAGAAGTCCGGACACCGTCCTGGGCGCAAGGCCGGCGCGCTGATCGTCCTGGTCGACGGCGTGCTCACCCTGTACGTCGAGCGTGGCGGCCGCACCCTGCTCACCTGGCACGACGACCCGGCCCTGCTCGACCCGGCAGCAGCGGCCCTGGCCGAAGCCGCCCAGCGGGGATCGCTGGGCCGCCTGACGGTGGAGAAGGCCGACGGCGCGCAGCTGCTGGGCGGGGGGCAGACCCCCCTGCGGGACGCCCTCCAGGCCGCCGGCTTCGTGACCACTCCTCAGGGGCTGCGGTTCCGTGCCTGAGGGGGACACCGTCTTCCGAGCGGCCCGACTGCTGGATCGCTCGCTGTCCGGGCAGGTGCTGACGACCACCGACTTCCGGGTGCCGCAGCATGCGACGGCGGACCTGACCGGCGGCACCGTGCTGGAGACGGTGTCGCGCGGCAAGCACCTGCTCACCCGGATCCGGGCCGAGGACGGCGGCCACTGGACGCTGCACACCCACCTGAAGATGGAGGGCGCCTGGCGCGTGCACTCCCCCGGTCAGCGCTGGCAGCGCCCCGCGCACCAGGCCCGGGTCGTCCTGGCCACGACCAGGGCCGTTGCGGTGGGCTTTTCGCTCGGCATCGTCGAGCTGTTGCCCACCGAGGACGAGTCCTCGGTCGTGGGCCACCTCGGCCCGGACCTGCTCGGCCCGGACTGGGACGAGACCGAGGCCCTGCGCCGACTCCGCGAGGACCCGACCCGCCCGGTGGGCGAGGCACTCCTGGACCAGACCCGGTTGGCCGGCATCGGCAACATGTACATGGCCGAGCTCTGCTTCATCAGCGGGGTGTCCCCGCGCCGACCGGTCGGCGACGTCCCCGACCTGCCCCGCCTGGTTCGCCGGGCCCACCAGATGCTCGACCTCAACAAGGAACGCGCCGTCCAGTCCACGACCGGCGACCTCCGCCAGCGGGAACGGATGTGGGTCTTCCGCCGCGACCGTTCACCGTGCCGTCGCTGCGGCACTCCCGTCCGGGTGGAGATGGCAGGTCCCCCCGGACGCGAGCGCGCGACGTACTGGTGCCCGAGCTGTCAGTCCGCCTGAGCCGAGGGCCGACTGAAGACCGCCAGGCCCTCGATCCGCACCGGTCGCCCGTTCAGTGTCTTGATCGTGATCCGGCCCGAGCGCGTGCCGTCGATCACCCGGATCGGGAGGATCCGCTTCCCGCGGGTCGTCGACGAGGACAGTGACACCTTGCGCAGCAGTTGGCCGCGGAAGTAGACCGCCACGCGGCCCTGACGCGGTCGGGTGCCGACGACCAGCGCGACCCGGGCCGGGTTGGTGACCCTGCGGCTCAGCGTGGCTCCTGTGGTCGTGGTGGTCACGTAGTCACGGCGGTAGGAGGCGTTGTCGTGCCCGCGCCTCCAGTCACCCGGCGACCGCTTCAGCTGGTTCGACGTGAACGGCTGCGCGTAGGCCCGAGTCGCCGGCGTCGGGTCGACGTTGCCGGCCGCGTCCCGCGCCGCCACGGTGAAGACGTGGGTGCCGGTGCGCAGCTTGCGCAGGGTGATCCCCCGCCCGTCGCAGGGGACCGGTCGACCGTCGAGCGTGCACTCGAAGGTCGAGCCGGGCTCGCTCGAGACGTAGCTGAAGCGTTCACGCCGCTTCAGGCTGAAGCGTCCCTCGCGCGGTCCCTCGGTGATCGTGGTCTCGGGCGCCGTCTCGTCGACCGGCTCCCCCCGGGTGACCACCACGGTCACGTCGTCGACGGCCGCGTCGCGGGTGTAGTGGCCACCCACCACCGTGCCCACCGTGTACGACGCACCCTCGTCGCCCGAGGCCAGCTCGACCTCGCACGTGGCGACGCCGGACGTCGGCCCGCCGGTGACGGGTGCGGAACAGAGCACCTCGTCGGTGTCGCGGTCGACGAAGTCGACCGTGGCGGTGGTGATGTCACCGGCAGCGTTGTCGCTGGCATCGGTGACGGTGGTCGACAGCGAGACCGAGGCGGAGTCCTCGAAGGTCTGCACGGTCCGGTCACCCTCGTAGGCGACCGTGGCGTCCTCGGCCAGCACCGCGACCGCGAAGCTGCGGGTGCGGACCAGCTCGGAGCCACCGGTCTCGCGGACCTCGAGCGAGGCGACCAGGGCGCCGGGCGCGGCCGTGACCGGCCCCGAGATCCGGAAGGTCGCGGTGCCCGGCCGGACGCCGGGGGCGGAGGCCGAGGTGCGGGTGACGCCCAGACCGGGAACCCCGGAGATCGAGGCCTCCAGCAGGTCCCCGTCGACCATCGCGGACGACGCCTGCACGGTGACGGCCGAGCCGAAGTCGTCGCTGTACTGCACCCGCTGGTCCGCGGGCTGGCTGACGTTCAGCTCCGGGGTCACGTCGATCGCGAAGTCCGCGTCGTTGACGTCGAAGAAGTAGTTGTCCACCGCCTCGATCCTGATCCGGGCCTTCTCGGTCGCGACGTTGGGGATCGTCACTGCCTGCGACCCGTCGTTCGGGGTCGAGGCCGCGAGCACCCGGGGATACGTCAGGCCACCGTCGGTCGACAGGGTGATCCTGACGTTCTCCGCGAGGGTCGGCTTGTTGGTGCCGTTGACCGCCCAGGTGACCGTCTCCGTGCTGCCGCCGACCGCGCGCGGGCCGGGCGTGCTGCGCGAGGTCACCAGGAACGGCCCGGCCGCCTTGTCGAGGGTGAGGACCACCGTGGCGAAGGAGGTACCGCCGGCGATCAGCGACCGGTCGCGGGTGGTGAGCCGGAACGTCATCGTCGAGCCGTAGTCCGCTGTCGGCAGGAACTCCGAGTAGCAGTCGACGATCGCAGCCGGCACCTTCTCGTTGGTGTCGGCGGGAGCGGCCGGACAGGCACCCGTGGCGGCGTTCGTGTTGCCCGCCAGGATCTGCTCGAGGTCCGGGAAGGTCCGGCTCGGGCTGCCGTCGGCCAGGTTCTGCCCCGGGGAGGGCGACTTCAAGCTGTCCTCGAGCGAGACGTCGGCGCTGGTCCCGAAGACCCGGAAGAGCGGACCGTTGGCCTTGGTGTTGCTGACCAGCGCGGTCCCGGTGGTGGCGCCGGCGTTGCTCTGCTCCCACAGGTGGATCAGCTCGTCGCCGTCCGCGTCGGTGGCCGAGCCGGTCAGCGTGAACGGTGTACGGATCGGCAGGGTCTTGGCAGCGGGCGCGACCGTGACCGGCTTGCGGTTGGCGCTGGTCGTGATCACGTGGCCGGCGTTGGTGCCCTCGCCACCGTTGGTCTGCACACCGATGGAGGCCGTGGCCCCGTTGACCGCGGCGACCTCGAGCCGCGGCAGGTCGACGCCGCCGCCGTCCTCGGGCACGCTGAAGGTGAGCGTGAAGCCGCCGTCGACCGGCGCGGGAGCCCCGTCGTAGCCGCCGACGCGGACGGTGTGACCGGTCAGCGTCCGCATCTGGTCGCTCAACCGGAGCAGGTTGTAGGTGGAGTTCCCGCGGACGACGGTCTGCTGGCGGACCGCCCCGGTGCCCGGGTCGGTGTACTTCAGCGTGACCGAGTCACCGTCGGCGTCGAAGCCGTTCAGCGTGACCGTCTGCACCTCGTCGAGGAGCGAGGGCGTCCGCAGCGTCACCGCTGTGACCTCGTCGATGCTGCGCTGGGAGAAGTACGGGTCGGTGTGCGGCTGCAGGTCGTCCTGGCCACAGATGCCGGCGTAGGCCATCACCGACGAGCCGGAGCCCGGCTCGACCGAGGTACCGGCGTTGCGGTTGGTGCCCGAGCAGTTCCTCTGGGTGCCGTTGAAGGTGTGGTTTCCGCCGAACTGGTGCCCGATCTCGTGTGCCACGTAGTCGATGGCGAAGAAGTCGCCCTTCGGGAACGGGAGCCCGGTGCATCCGGCGGCCTTGCGGGAGCCGCCCACCACGCCGAGGCCGGCGATGCCGCCACCGTTGTTGCCGAGCGCGATGTGCCCGATGTCGTAGCGGTCGGCACCGATCAGCTGACCGATGACGAACGCGTTGCGGGTCAGGGTGCTGCTGCTGCAGGTCGAGATCTGGGCCTCGGTGTAGCAGCCGTTCGCGCCACAGGGGCCGTTCGCGCCGGTCGCCTTGGTGACCGTGTCCAGGTTGAGCCTGTCGGTGCCCGCGACGAGCTCGAGCTCGATGCCCAGGTCGTCGTTGTAGATCTGGTTGACCCGCTGCATGAGCGTGACCTTCTCGGCCGTGACATTGCTCGAGCCGAAGTAGGTGGCGTACGAGGGGTCGCTGACCAGCGCGAGCCGGTACGTGCGCCGGATGACGCTGGGGCCGGCCGCCTGCTCCGGCTGCGGCGCCGCGGCCACGATCTCGGCCGTGTCACCGGCGTCACGCTCGACGAAGAAGCCCTCGCGCTCAGCCACCGACGAGCCGAAGTAGGTCAGGTGGGTGCGAGTGCCCTCGAGGTTCTCGGCCGGGTCGACGTACCAGGCGCGGCCGGCACCGGGGCTCCGCACGGAGGCATGGAAGCCCATCGGGGTGACATCGAGTCGGATGCTCTGGGTGGGGTCGGTGATCCCGGTGCCCGCGAAGGTGCGGATCTCGGGGTGGCGACGGGACAGGGCGGGCGCCATCACGCTGTTCTCGACGACGGCGAACTCCTGCAGTTCACCGCTCGGGTCGGGAAGGGCGAACCTCACCGGCTCGGCAGTGCCCGCCTCGACGGACGCCAGGTCGGGGGCGTCGGCCAGGACCCGCTCGACCCCGGCCACGTCGACCCGGTGGGCGGCGTACTGCGTGGGACGAACCCGCGGCTTGGCCGTCGTGGCGGCACTGAACTGCGGCAGGGGCACGAACAGCGAGGACGCCGGGTCCGGGGCGACGGGGTCGGCGGCAGCCTGGGCGGAGACCAACGGCGGCAGGATCGACGCCGCCAGCGCCAGGGCGACGAGCGGCCCCCCGACGCGGCGGAACGAGCGGCGGGGACGAGCAGCAGTCATCATTCACCTCGGGTCGGCGCACAGACGAACGACGGCAGACGCCGTCGTTCACAGGGCAAACGATGCTCCGGTGGGCGCGTTACGCGAGTGACGGCTCAGGCAGCTGAGGCGACGACCACACGGGCCGGGCGTCCGGAGGTGACGGAGATCGGAGTCGGAGCAGCGGCTGCCTCGGCGAGCGCGATCGCATCGGAGACGTCGCGCAGGACGTCGGAGAGCGGCACATCGAGGGCGGCGCAGAGCGAGGCCAGCAGCTCCGAGGAGGCTTCCTTCTGGCCGCGCTCGATCTCGGAGATGTAGCCCAGGCTGACCCGGGCCTCGGCGGAGACCTCGCGCAGCGTCATGCCGCGACGCATCCGCTTGTCGCGCAGGACATCGCCCAGCAGCCGACGAAACAGCACCATGCGCGTCTCCCTTCCTCGTGTGTGGTGGCCAACGCTACCGGAGAGCGGTTTCTTCCCCGGCTGCAGCAGCCCGTCCGTCGGACTCGATCATCGCCGAGAGCGCCGACAGTGCGGACGCACAGGTCGACTCACGGATCGTGTGCCGGTTGCCCTCGAGGCCCAACCGCTCGGTCCGGACTCCCCCGGGACCGGCCAGGCCGAGGAAGACGGTGCCGGCCGGCCTGTCCTCCTGCGGCGCCGGTCCGGCGACCCCGGTGGTGCTGACGGCCCAGTCGGCCCCGGTCAGCTCGCGCACACCGCGGGCCATCGCGGCGGCACACTCGGCCGAGACCACGCCGTGCTCCTCGACCACCGCACGAGGAACGTCGAGCAGGCCGACCTTCAGGTCCGTGGCGTAGGCGACCACGCCGCCGACGTAGGAGCCGGACGCGCCCGGGGCGTCGGTGAGGATCGCCGCGAGCAGTCCGCCGGTGAGGGACTCGGCGGTGGCCACCGTCTCCCCGCGCGCCTGCAGCAGCACGTGCAGACCCATCGCCAACGTCGCCGTCGCGGAGTCCTCGGGACGCTCCGTCTCACTGACCTGGTCCATGCGCGGATGCTAACCCCCCGGTCCACGTCCGGCCCTGCACCGGGACGCCCGCCCCCGCGACCCTGCGCAGCAGGTGGCTAGCCTCGCAGCATGGCACTCCCCATCGAGGACTACGCGATGATCGGCGACCGGCGCACCGCAGCCCTGGTCGGGCGGGACGGGTCGATCGACTGGCTGTGCCTGCCGCGGTTCGACTCCCCCGCCTGTTTCGCCGCACTCCTGGGCACCGAGGAGCACGGGCGGTGGTTGCTCTGCCCGGTCGAGGAGGGTGTCGACGTCCAGCGTCGCTACCGGGGTGCCTCCGGCGTCCTGGAGACCACCTTCACCACCTCGACCGGGGTGTTCACCGTGACCGACCTGATGCCGCAGGGCGACGACCGGGCCGACGTCGTGCGCATCGTCCGTGGCGTCAGCGGCCGGGTCAGCGTGCACCATGAGTGGCGCGTGCGGTTCGACTACGGACATGTCGCGCCCTGGGTGCGCCGCGAGGTCATCTGCGGCGAACACGTGATCACCGCCATCGGCGGCCCCGACAAGCTCATCCTGCGCGGACCGCGTCTTCCGGTCGCCGAGGACCACCGACACGTGGACGTCTTCGAACTCGTGGCGGGTGAGGAGCTGGTCTTCTCCACGACCTGGATCCCCTCGCACCGGAGACTCGACAGCCTCGGCGACCTGCGGCACCGGCTGGAGGAGACGATCGCGGCGGACGAGAGCTGGGCCGGCAGCTGTCCCCGCGACGTACCGCACGCGGCGATCGTGGAACGCTCGCTGCTCACGCTCCGGCTGCTGACTCACGAAGCCACCGGTGGCATCGTGGCCGCACCGACCACGTCGCTGCCCGAGGACTTCGGCGGCGAACGCAACTGGGACTACCGCTACTGCTGGCTCCGCGACGCCGCGCTCACCCTGGAGTCGTTGGTCCGGGCGGGCTTCACCGAGGAGGCCATGCTCTGGCGGGACTGGCTGCTCCGAGCGGTGGCGGGCTCGCCCGAGGACGTCCAGATCATGTACGCCGTGGACGGCGCACGACGGCTGCCGGAGTGGACCCTCGACCACCTGCCCGGGTACGCCGGGTCCAGACCCGTCCGGGTCGGGAACGGCGCCGTCGACCAGCACCAGTCCGACGTCCTGGGCGAGGTGATGATCGCCCTCGAGGTGACCCGCGCCGCCGGCGTCGCCGTGGACGGCGACGCCTGGCACCTGCAGCGCGCCCTCGTGGAGAACCTCGCCACCCACTGGGACGAGCCCGACCACGGGCTGTGGGAGATCCGCGGCGAGCCGCGGTTCTTCACGCACTCGCGCGCGATGATGTGGGCGGCCTTCGACCGGGCCGTCGCGGCCGTGGAGCGGCACGGTCTGGAGGGTCCGGTGGAGAAGTGGCGCCGGCTGCGCGACGAGATCCGCGAGGAGGTCCTCACCCGCGGCTTCGACGAGGGGCGCAACACCTTCACCCAGCACTACGACACCAAAGAGGTGGACGCGTCCCTGCTGGTGCTCTCCCAGATCGGTTTCATCGGGGGCGACGACCCCCGGATGCTCGGCACCATCGCGGCGGTCGAGCAGGACCTGATGCGCGACGGTCTGCTCCTGCGCTACCGCACCGACACCGGCGTCGACGGCCTGTCCGGTGACGAGCACCCGTTCCTGGCCTGCTCCTTCTGGCTGGTCTCCGCCTACGCCGCCGCCGGCCGTACCGACGACGCGCACGCGCTCTTCGACCGCATGGTGGGGCTGTGCAACGACGTGGGCCTGCTCTCCGAGGAGTACGACCCCACCTGGGACGGCGGTCGCGGTCGGATGGTGGGCAACTTCCCGCAGGCGTTCAGCCACCTGACCCTGGTGCAGGCGGCGTTCGACCTCGCCGGTCGCTGAGCGGCGCCTCCCCTGCCGTACGACGCAACAGGGGGCCGACCCGAAGGCCGACCCCCTGCTCACCGGTCAACCGGACCGGTGTCCTGCACTCAGCGCCTGCGCACCTGGATCACGTGCTGCACGGTGCGCTCGGCGACCTTGTCGTCACCGAGGTAGGTCACCTTCAGGACCTTGCGGCCCGGGTGGGCGAACCTCGGCAGCGAGAACACGACGCGGCCGTTGACCAGCTTGCCGATCCGGTAGACCTCACCGCGGATGCTCACCTGGGCCCGACCCGTGGGCGTGAGGTTGCTCGCCTTGACGACGACCCGGAAGCGCGCGCGCTTCCCGACCTTCACCTTGGACGGAACGTGCTTGGTCCGGATCGTCGGGGTCGCCTTGACCACGTCGACGCTGACCTGCTCCGAGACGACCTCGGCGTGGGCGTTGCCGAAGTAGCGGATCTCGACGTCCTGCGTACCCACTGAGTCGAACGGACCGAGATGCAGCGTGGTCGAGCCGTCGGCCAAGTCGGCCGCGTCCACCAGGAAGCCGCCGATGAAGGCACCGACCGAGCCGGCCGGGGTGAACCCGTCCGCCGAGACGGTCACGTCGACCGTCGCGACGTCGTTGGCCACCACGATCGTGCCCGGCGCCACCGTCGCCTCCAGGACCGGAACGGCCTTGGCGATCTCGAACTCGACGGTGGTCGCGGAGTTCGCGAAGCCCTCGGCACCGATGAAGCGGACCGACAGCTCCCGGCTGCCCGGCTCGAGAGCCGTGCCCGGGATGGTGACCTCGGCTGCGCCGTCCGTCACCGTCTCCGAAGCCACCAGGGTCTCGCCGTCGTAGAGCTCGACCGAGCCCTGGGCGGGCTCCTCGGAGGTCACCGTGACCGACACGGACCCGTCGGTGCCGTAGACCATGTCCTCGGCGGTCGCTGCCACCTCGGTGGCCGCCGGAGGCGCCACCTGCACGTGGACGGGCACCGAGGTACCGGTCGTGAGACCGGTGACCGTCAGGGCCGTGTCGCCCGACGGCGTCCCGGACGGGATCCGGACCGAGACCGCCGCC
>NZ_JBFIKK010000050.1:0-21353 GCF_041600255.1 Nocardioides sp.
GACCCGCTCAACCTGCTGGGCCTCTTCCGCGGCGTCGACCAGGGCGCCTGGGACCCGAACGAGAACAACTTCGGCCTCTACACGATCGTGATCGGCGCGCAGACCCTGCACGCCACCGGCTACGCGATGGGCATGCAGCGCGACGGCGACGTCGGCACCGGCGACCCCGACCGGGACGCCGCGGTGATCGCCCACTTCGGCGACGGCGCCTCTTCGCAGGGCGACGTCAACGAGGCGTTCATCTTCGCCGCCTCCTACAACGCGCCGGTCGTCTTCTTCTGTCAGAACAACCAGTGGGCGATCTCGGAGCCGATCGAGCGCCAGACCCGGATCCCGCTCTACCAGCGGGCCCTCGGCTTCGGCTTCCCCGGCGTCCGCGTCGACGGCAACGACGTGCTCGCGACGTACGCCGTGACGCAGGCCGCGCTGCAGCGTGCCCGCGACGGCCAGGGCCCGACGTTCGTCGAGGCGTACACGTACCGGATGGGGGCGCACACCACCACCGACGACCCGACCCGCTACCGGCTCTCCGACGACGTCGAGCGCTGGAAGCTGAAGGACCCGATCGAGCGGGTCAAGGTCTACCTCAAGCGCAACGGGCTGGCCGACGAGGAGTTCTTCGGCGCGGTCAAGGCCGAGGCCGACGAGCTCGGTGTCCACCTGCGCGAGGGCTGCAAGGCCCTGCCGGACCCGAAGCCGCTGGAGATCTTCGACCACGTCTACGCCGAGATCACCGAGGAGCTCGTGGAGCAGCGCGAAGGCTTCGCCGCGTACCTCGAGTCCTTCGAGGGGAGCGACCACTGATGGCCACGCAGAAGATCACCCTCGCCAAGGGCCTCAACATGGGGCTGCGCCGCGCGATGGAGGACGACGACAAGGTCCTCGTGATGGGTGAGGACGTCGGCAAGCTCGGCGGCGTCTTCCGGATCACCGACGGCCTGCAGAAGGACTTCGGCGAGGACCGGGTCATCGACTCGCCGCTGGCCGAGTCCGGCATCGTCGGCACCGCGGTCGGGATGGCGATGCGCGGCTACCGGCCCGTCGTCGAGATTCAGTTCGACGGCTTCGTCTACCCCGCCTACGACCAGATCGTCTGTCAGGTCGCGAAGATCCACTTCCGCAGCCAGGGCAAGGTCAAGATGCCCATCGTCATCCGGATCCCGTTCGGTGGCGGGATCGGTGCCGTCGAGCACCACAGCGAGTCCCCGGAGGCGCAGTTCGCGCACACCCCGGGCCTCAAGGTGGTCGCCTGCTCCAACCCGGTCGACGGCTACTGGATGATGCAGCAGGCGATCGCCTGCGACGACCCGGTGATCTTCCTCGAGCCCAAGCGGCAGTACCACGCCGACAAGGCCGAGCTCGACGAGAGCGCCACCCCCGACCCGCTGTTCACCTCGCGTGTCGTGCGGGCGGGCACGGACGTCACCGTGCTGGCCTACGGCCCGACGGTGAAGACCGCGCTCAAGGCGGCCGAGGCCGCCGCGAGCGAGGGGCGCTCGCTCGAGGTCATCGACCTGCGCACGCTCTCCCCGCTGGACATGGGCCCGGTCTTCGAGTCGGTACGTCGTACCGGCCGCGCCGTGATCACCCACGAGGCGCACGTGAACCTCGGCATGGGCTCGGAGGTGGCTGCCCGGATCACCGAGCAGTGCTTCTACTCGCTGGAGGCTCCCGTCCTGCGCGTCGGTGCCTTCGACACGCCGTACCCGCCCTCGCGGATCGAGGAGGAGTACCTCCCCGACCTCGACCGGGTGCTGGACGCCGTCGACCGCTCCCTGGCCTTCTGAGGAGATCCACCACATGTCTGAGTTCAAGCTGCCCGACGTCGGCGAAGGCCTGACCGAGGCCGAGATCGTCTCCTGGAAGGTCAAGGTCGGCGACGTCATCGAGGTCAACGACATCATCGTCGAGATCGAGACCGCCAAGTCGCTGGTCGAGCTGCCCTCGCCGTACGCCGGCACGGTGCTGGCGCTGATGGTGTCCGAGGGCGAGACCGTCGACGTCGGTACGCCGATCATCTCGGTCGGCGACCCGAACGACGCGCCGGCCGCTGCTCCCGCGGGCTCGTCGGACGCCGAGATGGAGATCGACCTGTCCAACCCGCGCGCCTCCGGCGGTGGCGAGGGCGAGAGCCTGGTCGGTCGCAACAAGGCCGAGCGAGGTGCGGTCCGTCGTGCTCGCAAAGGGTCGGCCTCGCCGTCCTCGGAGTCCGCCGCGAACACCCAGATGCAGGTCCAGGGCGCCTTCTCGCAGGGCGGCGCGCTGTCCGATCCGGTCGCCGAGTCCGACGAGCCGGCCGTGCCGGCCACCTCGGCGCGGACCCGCGAGCCGGAGCCGGTCTCGGAGTTCGTGCCGCGCGGTGCGGTCACAACCTCCGAGGCGCGCGCGCTGGCGAAGCCGCCGGTGCGCAAGCTGGCCAAGGACCTCGGGGTCGACCTGGGCTCGTGCCGGGCCTCCGGGCCGAACGGCACCGTCAGTCGGGCCGACGTCGAGGCAGCCGCCTCGGGCGCGGGCTCGTCGTCGGGCTCGTCGTCGGGCTCGTCGGCGGGGGCGTCCGGCCAAGTCGAGTCGGCGCCGCGCCGGGCTGCCTCCTCCGGGGAGCGCGAGACGCGCGAGCCGATCAAGGGCGTGCGGAAGATGATGGCCTCGGCCATGGTGTCGTCGGCCTTCTCGGCGCCGCACGTCACCGAGTGGATCACCGTCGACGTCACCCGCACGATGGAGTTCGTCGAGCGGCTCAGGACGCGACGCGAGTTCCGCGACGTCAAGGTCTCGCCGCTGCTGGTGCTCTCGCGTGCGGTGATGCTGGCGATGAAGCGGACGCCGGAGATCAACTCCTACTGGGACGAGCAGGCCCAGGAGGTCGTGGTCAAGCACTACGTCAACCTCGGCATCGCGGCCGCCACGCCGCGCGGGCTCGTCGTACCGAACGTCAAGGAGGCGCAGGACCTCTCCCTGCTCGAGCTCGCCGGCGAGCTGAACCAGCTCACCGGCACCGCTCGTGAGGGCAGGACCCAGCCGGCGGAGATGAGCGGTGGCACGTTCACGATCACGAACGTCGGGGTCTTCGGCGTGGACGCCGGTACGCCGATCATCAACCCGGGCGAGTCCGCGATCCTGTGCTTCGGTGCGGTGCGCAAGCAGCCGTGGGTGGTGTCGAGCGACGCGGGTGACGAGCTGGCGATCCGTCAGATCACGACCCTGGCGCTCTCCTTCGACCACCGGCACATCGACGGCGAGAAGGGCTCGCGCTTCCTGGCGGACGTCGCGGGGATCCTGGAGGACCCGGCCTCGGCCCTGCTCTTCTGACGCTGACCTGCCACTTGTGGTTGCTCACGAGGCGCCGACCTGCCACTTCTGGTTGGTCGGCGCTTCGGCATTTCAACCACAAGTGGCAGGTCAGCGGTCTGGGGGGCAACCACAAGTGGCAGGTCAGCGGTCTGGGGCCAACCACAAGTGGCAGGTCAGCGCTTGCGGCGGAGGGCGGAGAGCTTGGTGGCCACGCCGGCCATCGAGTTGAGCACCCCGAGCGCGATCGGGTTGACCTGCATGCCCTCGGGCTTGAGCGGGTGCAGCAGAGCATCGGTCCCGCCGTCCACGAAGAGCACCGAGCCGACCACCAGACTGGAGGCGTCCGAGAGCAGAAAGCCGATCGTCGCGGCCACCTCCTCGGGCAACCCCGGCCGCCCGAGCGCGCTCGGATAGGCGTCCGCGAAGACCCCCAGCTGGGGGTCCGCCCGGAGCTGGTCGGTCATCGGGGTCGCGATCAGACCGGGCGCGACGGCGTTCAGCCGGATCCCTGCGCCGACCCACTCCGCCTTCACGCACTCGCGCCGCACCCAGTAGGCCAGCGCGGCCTTCGTCGCCGGGTAGACCATCACCGCGTCCACGCTCGCCGCCTCGGCCCGCGCCGCCGTCTCGTCGTCGCGCAGGCAGGCGGTGGTGACCTCGGTCCTCCACCCCGGCTGGGCGGTGATCGAGTTCGACGCCAGCAGCACGACCGAGGCGCCGCCGGCGGCGGCCAGCTCGGCCCGGAGTCCGCGGACCAGCGCGACCGACCCGAAGTAGTTGACCGAGACCACGAGCTGGGGGTCGACGCCGGTCAGCCCGGCCACACCGGCACAGGGCACCACGCCGTGCACCACCCGGGTGAGGTCCTGGACGCCGGCCACCGCCGCAGCGCGCCCGGCGCCCGTGGACAGGTCGGCGACCACGTCCGCCTCGGCCAGGTCGACGGTGATCACCAGGTGACCCGCCTCGCGCAGGTACGCCGTGGTGGCCGCGCCGATGCCCGACGCGGCGCCGGTGACGACGTACGTCTTGGGCGGCTCCACACTCACGCCGGGCCGTCCTGGATCCGCACCAACCCGCTCAGCGTGGCGATGTACGCCGTGCCGTCCGGCCCGAGGTAGATCGCGGCGTAGTGGTTGTTCCACTGGGTGCCGGTGCCGGTCAGCCGGCTCCAGACGGTCTTGCCGCTGCGGATGTCGATGGCGGTCAGGTACCAGGCGTCGATGCCGTCGGAGCGCGGCGGCTTGGTGTAGGCGTAGACCAGTCCGTTGCCCAACGACCCCTTCGGCACCGACGTGGGCGCGGTCGAGGTGTTGGTCCAGGCGACCTTGCAGCCGCGCTTCTTGATCAGCACCCGCGCGATGCCCGGCGTGGTGGAGCGCCCGAACATGGTCGAGCCCGGGTTCTGGTAGCCGTAGTTGTTCTCGATGATCACCGAGTTGCCGGCTGCCACCAGGCTGTTCTCGGTGGTGCTCGCCCCCTCGGGCAGGACCGGGATCCGACAGTGCAGCCGACGCTTCACGCCCTTGCGACGGTCGTAGACGACGATGTGGGTGCGCGGGTCGGCGTTGTCGGTGATCGCCATCCACTTCCTGCCCAGCAGCGTCGGCGACGTGCCCGAGCCCTGGGAGAGCATCCCCGGCTTCTGCACCGACCCGCGGTCGTAGTCACGCTGCCAGGTGATCCGCGGCTGCGCCGTACGGCCCGCGTCCAGGCGGTACATCGCGTGCGTGGTGACGACGTACACCCCGCCGGTCTCGTCGGCGGAGACCGAGTTGTAGATGCCCTCGCCGCGAGCCTCGCCCAGGCGCAGGGTGCGGACCTTGCCCGTCCTGCGGTTGAGCGTGCCGACCGTGCCCTGCTGGGTGAAGAACCAGACCCGTCCCTTCCAGTCGGGGGCCGTGGCGACCACGCAGTCGCCGTCCGGGATGTGCGGCGCGAGCTCCCACGAGCCCACCTTGGCGAGGCCGGTCGCGGTCTCCCGGACCTCCCAGATCGAGCTCTCGGTGGTGGTCGCGATGGCGTGGTCGTCCGGGGTGAGGAAGAAGTACGTACCGCCGCAGATGTCGGTCAGCGGGTTGGCGCCGGAGGTGACGTCGCGGCCGGGCATGGCGAGCTCGGCGATCGGGTCCAGGGTCACCGGGTCGATCAGCATCATCACGAAGCCCTCGAGTCCGCCGCAGAGCGCGAGGATCCGGTCCTGGGAGTCAAAGGTGATCGTGGCGCACTCGCGAATGCCGTAGGTCGCGGAGGTGACGACCAGGTCGCGGCCGAGCGGCCCGCTGACCTCGTAGGCGTCCGAGCTGTACGCGTCGTTGTGCATGCTGCTGCGGCCGTTGGGCGCCAGGAAGGGGTGCTGGGGCAGCCGGCGCTGCTTGATCGGCCGGGCCTTGGCGGCGGCACCCTCGAACTTCTCGACGCGGGCGTCGGACGGCGACGGTGGGATCGGCGGGGCCACGCTGCTGGTCCGGTCACCGGTGGCGCCCGAGGCGCTGGTGCCGGCCAGGGCCAGGGCCAGGGCGAGGGCGGTCAGGCCGACGGTGGCGGCGCGCAGGAGGGGGGTACGACGACTCGGCATGGAGGAACTGTAACCGGATGGTTACAGTTGGACAATGACTTCCACCCAGACGTCCGGACCTCGGCCGCGCGGACGCGAGGCCGTCCGGGTCGCGGTCCTCGACGCCACCCGCGCCCTGGTGGCCGAGCGGGGCCCGGATGGTTTCTCGGTGCGCGACATCGCCGCCCGCGCAGGGGTCAACCACGCGCTGGTGCACCGGCACTTCGGGACCAAGGCCGAGGTGCTCGAGCAGGTGCTGGCCGAGGAGTCCCGGGGCGTCGTCGAGGCGATCGTGGCGTCCGGGGTGCCCACCGACGGCAGCGGAGTGGTCGACGGTGCGGTCGTCGACCAGGTCCTCGACGTCCTGGCCGAGCGGCCGACGTACTGGCGGGCGCTGGCGCACGCGGTGCTGGAGAGCCCGGACGTCGCGGTGCCGGGTACGGCGTCGACCACCGAGCTGTTCGCGTCGCTGTGGCGGGAGTCGGACCCCGGGCGGGCGACCGACTCCGCGGTGGCCGGGGCGACTGCGCTCGGGTGGCTGATCTTCGGCGCGTTCATGAGCGAGGCGACCGGTGCTGACCCCGGCGACGTACGACGCGGGGTGGCCGAGCAGATCGCTCGGCTGACGGCGCCGGAGCAGCCGCCCTCCTGAAGCAGCCGCCCCTTCCGCTGTAACGCGGTGTTATGGACGCTGAGTGCCCCCTCCGCAGGTTGTTCAGCGTCAATAACCCCGCGTTACAGCGGAAAACGGCGCTGCTCAGCCGAGCGGCTCAGACGTACCGCCCGGCCCGCTCGGCCGGCGTCCGCGGGCCCGAGGCCAGCAGCGCGCTCAGCTCGTGCTCCAGCACCGCCCCCACCCGCTGGCAGAACGCCTCCGGCTCGTCGGCGGCGTCCGGCTTCTCCGCCACCACCCGGTCCACGATCCCGCGCGCGTGCAGGTCCAGCGCGCGCACCTGCTGCTGGCGCGCCATCTCCGGCGCATGCTCGAGGTCGCGGTGCACGATCGCGCTCGCGCCCTCGGGCGGCAGCGGCGAGAGCCACGCGTGCTGGGCGGCGACCACCCGGTCGGCGGGCAGCAGCGCCAGCGCACCGCCGCCGTTGCCCTCGCCGAGCATCAGGCACAGCGTCGGCGCGTCCAGGGTGACCAGGTCGGCCAGGCAGCGCGCGATCTCGCCGGCCAGCCCGCCGTTCTCGGCATCCGGCGACAGGGCGGCGCCCTGGGTGTCGATCACGGTGACCAGCGGCAGCCCGAGCTCGGAGGCCAGCCGCATCCCGCGTCGCGCCTCGCGCAGTGCCTCCGGCCCCATCGGGTGGTCGGCGGTCTGGCCGCGCCGGTCCTGGCCGAGGAAGACGCACGGCGCCTGCCCGAACTTCACCAGCGCGATCAGCAGGCCGGGGTCGGACTCACCCTGCCCGGTGCCGTTGAGCGGTACGACGTCGCTGGCGGCGTACCGCAGCAGCCGCCGTACGCCGGGCCGGTCCGGCCGACGCGAACGGGTCACGGCGTCCCAGGTCTCGACGTCCGGGATCTCCTCCTCGGCGGGCGCCGCCACGACCGGTACGCCGTCGCGGGGAGCGAGCAGGATCGAGAGCGCCCGGTCCAGGATGTCCGCGATCTCGGACGGGGCGACGACCGCGTCGATGATCCCGCGGGCGTAGAGGTTCTCGGAGGTCTGCACGCCTTCGGGGAACGGCTTGTTGTAGAGCGCCTCGTAGACCCGTGGCCCGAGGAAGCCGACCAGCGCATCGGGCTCGGCGACCGTGACATGTCCCAGCGACCCCCAGGAGGCCATCACGCCACCGGTCGTGGGGTTGCGCAGGTAGACCAGGTAGGGCAGCCCCGACGACTTGTGAGCCGCGACTGCCTGGGAGATCCGCACCATCTGCACGAAGGCGGGCGTGCCCTCCTGCATCCGGGTGCCGCCGCTGATCGGTGCGGCGAGCAGCGGCAGTCCCTCCGCGGTGGCGCGCTGGATCGCCGTCACCAACCGATCGGCCGCAGCCCGCCCGATGGAGCCGGCGAGGAAGCCGAACTCACCCACCACCACGGCCACCCGGCGCCCCCGCATCAGGCCCTCACCGCTGAGCACTGACTCGTCCACGCCGCTCTTCGCGGTGGCGGCGGCGATCGCGGCGGCGTACTCCTCGGAGAGGGCGCCGCGCTCGGGCGGCACGTCCCAGGAGGTCCATGAGCCCGCGTCGAGCACGAGGTCGATCAGGTCGGCGGCGGTCAGTCGGGTCACGGGCGACAGGCTAGGCCCTCGCCGCGTGCCAGGCGGCCAGGATGTCCGACTCCCGGCTCCGGCCGATCCCGGTGACCACCGCCTCGGGGTGCTCGTCCAGCCAGAGCAGGGTGTCGCGGGCGGTCTCGGCGAGCGGGCGGGTGACCAGCCCGGCGGCGTACGACGCGGCCGGGTCGTGGGCCATCATCCCGGCGTACGCCGGCTGTGGCAGCCACAACGGGATCGAGTCCGGCCCCATCCACGGCTCGACGCCCTGCTCGAGCAGGAACTCCTGGTCCACCGCGGTGAACGAGCTCGTGGCCGGGTCGTGGCGGCCGAGGTCGCGGGCCGCCGCCGCCACGGCGTCGACGAAGGCGGCGCGGGTCATCGGCCGGGCGACACCGTCGAGGAGGCCGGTACGCCGCCTCTCCGCGCTCTCGACGAGCCACCCCGCCAGGTCGCGGACGTCGATCAGCTGCACCGAGTCGTCCGGCGAGCCGGGCACCAGCACCTCGGGCCAGGCGGCGGTGTCGGCCAGCCGGGCCGGCCAGTAGCTGAACCGACCCGTGGGGTCACCCGGCCCGACGATCAGCCCGGGCCGGACGACCAGGGACGTCGCGGCGCCGGCGCGCACGTGGCGTTCACAGGCGACCTTCATCGCGCCGTAGGTCTCCGGCGAGGCCATCGGGTCGGCGTCCTCGTCGAGGGGCTCGAGCGTGGCCAGGGTCTCCGGGGTGCCGCCCGGGGTGCCGTGGTCGGGGTGGACGCTGATCGAGGAGACGAAGACCCAGTGCGCGTCGGGCAGCAGCCGGACCGCCCGCCGCACCCAGGACGGGTGTCGGGCGACGTCGACGACGGCGTCGACCCCGGAGGCCAGCTCGGCCAGCTCGTCGGGCGGCGGTCCGGTGCGGTCCCACGCCAGCAGCCGGGCACCCGGCGGCACCGACACCGAGGCTCCCCGGGCGGCGCAGACGACGTCGTGGCCCCGACGCAGCGCCTCCTCGGCGACCGCGCGCGAGAGGAAGGCGGTGCCGCCCAGGACCAGGAGCCTCATCGCCGCTTCGGGCTCTGCTTGCCGTACAGCCAGGCTCGGAAGAACGACGTCAGGTCGCGATCCGTGCGCTCGTCGAGCCAGGCCAGGTACTCCTCGGCCGTGGCATTGCCGTTCGCGTTCACCTGCGGCCAGTCCCGCACCAGGGTCCAGAAGGTGTCGTCACCGACCTGCCGGCGCAGCTCGTGCCACATCAGCGCGGGACCGTAGTAGACGTTGCCCTCGCCGAAGGCGGCCGGGTCGAAGGCGGCCGGCGGGCCGGACTCGCGGCGCAGGATCGGCTCGAAGTTGGCCCACTCGTCCATCAGGTCGTCGATGGTCTGGCCGCGGAACGCCGGGGTGAACTCCACCATCCAGACGCCCTGCAGGTACATCGCCATGCCCTCGTTCATCCAGAGCGCGGTCCAGTCGGTCGGGGTGACCAGGTCGCCGTACCACTGGTGCACCAGCTCGTGGACGATCACTCGCGCCGAGGTCGTGTACTCGGTCCGGCCCAGCGTGATCATCGTCTGGGTCTCCATGCCGCTCTGCGAGTCGACGAGCACGATCCCGAGGGTCTCGAACGGGTAGGGGCCGAGCCGGGCCTCCAGCCAGTCCAACGCCTCGGGGGTGACCCGCAGGCTGCGCAGGCCGGACCGGTCGCCGGGCGCCGTCCAGTAGCTGATCGGCACCCCGCTGGGCGAGGAGTCGGTGGTCATCCGGAACTCCCCGATCGCCGCCGTCACCAGGTACGACGCGGCCGGGGCGTCGAGCTCCCAGCGGGTGGTGGTGGTGCCGTCCTCGTCGGTCCGCTCGACCAGCTCGCCGTTGGCCACCCCGACGAACGGCGAGGGGGCGCTGATCGTGAACGAGTAGAGCGCCTTGTCGGAGGGGTGGTCGTTGACGGCGTACCAGCTGTAGGCGCCGTACGGCTCCTGCATGGTCCAGGTCTCGCCGGAGTCGGTGATCCGCCAGCCCAGGTCGCTGAAGTCCGAGCGGGTGGTGGGCGCGGTGACCGGCGTGGGCGTGCCGGAGTAGGCGATCCGCAGGGTGTAGCGCCGGTCCTGCTCGACGGCCGCCCGGACGACGAGGTCCTTGCCCATCCGTTCGTGCTCGACCTCCTGCCCGTCGAGCTGAACCGAGGAGACCGTCAGTGCGGCGCTGAGGTCGAGCTGGACGTCGTCGTCGTCCTCGGTGGAGCGGAAGACCAGGGTCTCGACCCCGGTGAGGGTCTCGGTGTCGGGCTCCCAGGCGAGGTCGAGGTCGTAGGCGAGGGCGTCGACGCCGGGGTCGCCGACCTCGGGGTAGACGCTGTCCTCGACCGGCTCGCTCTCGGCCACCTTGAGCGCCGGGTCGTCGACGTCGGGCACCGGGTTGTCGCCGCCGGGACTGCCGGGACTGCCGGCGCCAGCGCCGGGGTCGGGGCTCGTGCCGGTGCACCCCGCCAGCAGCGCGGCGGTGAGCAGGGCCACCGCCACTGTCCCGCGTGTGGGGGAGCGCCTCACTCCTCGTCCCGGAGCATCGGACGGGCGAGCTTGCGGCCGTGGTGGATCTGCGCCTTCACGGTCCCCAGCGGGACGCCGATGTGGGCGGCGATCTCGTCGTACGACATGCCGTACACGTCGCGCAGCAGCAGCGGTTCGACAAACTGGGGGTGGTCGCGCTCGATCCTCTCCATCGCCTCGAGCAGGTCCAGCCGGGTGCCGGCGATGACGCTGGTGGTGCGCGGGTCCGGACGGTCCAGGAGGGTGAACGCCTGGGGGTCGCTGGCGACGGCCTGGTTCTTCATCCGGCGATAGGTGCTGCGGGCCGAGTTCACCGCGACCACGTGCAGCCAGGTGGTGAACCTGCCGCGCCCGCCCCAGGAGCCGATCTTGTTCGCGACGTTGACCAGGGCGTCCTGGCAGGCGTCCTCGGCGTCGGAGGGGTGGGGCAGCACCCCCCGGCAGATGTTGAGCGTGCGCGGGCGCACGGCCGCGAGCAGTTGCTCGAGCGCCTGCCGGTCGCCCGACTGAGCTCGGCGAGCCAGGTCGTCGATCTCGTCGGGCGTGGTCCCGGCCGAGTCTGAGTCCCACGTCATGGGCGGATGTCCCTTCGCTGTGACCTGCAACATAATGCAACCGTGCCCATGCCTTCTCGTCTCGGTCGTTACGCCGTACGCCGCCGGATCGGGGCCGGTGCGTTCGCCACCGTGTGGCTGGCCTACGACGAGCAGCTGGACTCCCCGGTGGCGATCAAGGTGCTGGCCGACAACTGGACCGAGGACCACCACGTCCGACAGCGCTTCCTCGAGGAGGGGCGCTACCTGCGCAAGGTCGAGTCGCCGCACGTGGTGTCGGTCTACGACGCCGGGGAGCTCGACGACGGTCGGCCGTACCTGGTGATGGCGTACGCCGACCAGGGCACGCTCGCGGACCGGCTCGAGGTCGAGGGCCTGGCCGCGTCCCAGGCGCTGGAGGTGGTGCGGCAGGTCGCGGTCGGCCTGAAGGCGCTGCACGCGCGCGGCATCCTGCACCGCGACGTGAAGCCGGCGAACGTGCTCTTCCGCACCGTCGACGGCGAGGTGCGGGCGATGGTCGGCGACCTGGGTCTGGGCAAGGCGCTCGACATGTCCTCGCGGCTCACGATGATCGCCGGCACACCGACCTTCGTGGCGCCGGAGCAGGCGCAGGGCGAGTCGCTGGACGCCCGCGCCGACCAGTACTCCCTGGCGGCCCTGACCTACGTGCTGCTCACCGGCCACGCGCCGTACGCGCACACCACGCTGGCGGCCGCCCGCGCCCCCGGGTCGCCGCCGGCGCTCTCCACGCCCGAGCGGGCCTTCCCGGCCGCGGTGGAGGACGTCGTACGACGGGGCCTGGCGCCGGACCGGGAGGACCGCTTCCCCGACGTGACGGCGTACGCCGACGCGCTGGCGGGCGCCCTCGCCCTCGACCCGGCCGCGGGGGTGGCTCGCGGCGCCACCGCGGTGCCCTGGATGTCGCTCGACCCGGACCTGACGCAGGCCGGGGGAGCGCCCTCGCCGCTGCCGAGCCCGGTGATGTCGCCGGTGATGTCGCCGGTGATGTCGCCGGTGACCTCGCCGATGCCGGAGCCGTCGCAGGAGCCGGTGCTGGAGCAGGAGCCGGTACGGCCCCGCCGTCGGCGCCCGGTGCTGGTGGGGCTGCTGGCGCTCGCGTTGGCGGCCGGCGCGGGCACCGGGTACGCCCTGCAGCGCGAGTGGGGCAGCCACGTCACGGTGAGCGACGACTCGGGGTCGCTGTCGGCGACCGTGCCACGCGCCTGGGGGCAGGCGGTCGCGACGGACGGCTGGTTCCCGCCCAACGACTCCGACGACTTCCCGGGGCTCTCGCTCGGCACCTCCCGGGACTGGCGGACCGGGGACGCGGCCCAGGGCGTCTTCGTGGGGATCCTGCCCGGAACCAGGTTGCCGAGCCAGGTGCCGCAGCACCCCGAGTGCCTCAAGGCGCAGGCGCCGATCGAGGACCTGGCCGCCGGCGACCCGTCACTCACGGTGGTCTTCGCGGCCTGCCCGGGCGGGTTCCTGGTGGAGCGGGTCGTCCAGGTGGCGTCGAACCGGTTGATGTGGGTGCAGGTGCGCAGCGCCGACCGGGCCACGGCCAACGAGGTGCTGGACGCGGTGCGTACGCACGGGATGTCGTAGCCGGCGTACGTCTCAGCGGGCGCGGTCGGCGATCCGGGCGACGAGGGCTCGCAGCCCGGCCTCGTCGCGCATCCGGCCGGTGGCGGCGATCTCGGCCTCGGCGGTGCCCGAGCCGCGGGGGGAGATCCACCGGACCACGCTCAACCGCTGGTGGTCGGTCTCGTCGATGTAGGTGAAGACCAGCGTGTCGTCGGTGCGCTCCAGGACGTTGAAACCGAGCAGGCCGTCGAGCTCCTCGGCGCGCTGCTCCATCAGGCGCTCGATCGTGATGCGTTGGCTGATCACGAGCTCGACCCGGACGGAGTACGACTGCGACGGGTTGCCCGGCAGCGTCCAGCGCTTCTCGGCCGGGCCGATCACGAACTCCTGCCACCCGTTCGGGATCGGGAACTCCAGGTCGTATGGCGCGACTCCGACCGTCTCGGTGTGGCTCGGCAGGCGGGTGGGCAGGGTCGGTCGGTCCGGGTCCGGCAGGACCGTGGGGGGCGGGTCGAGCGGCACCGACGGTGAGCTGGCCGGGACCGGAAGGGCTCCGGCGAGGCGGGCGGGTTCGTCGGTGAGCACGGTTCCGGCGGCGAAGCCGAGCCCGACGCCCACCAGGGTGGTCGCCAACGCCACCTCGACTCCGCGGATCCCCATGGCCGACAAACTATCCGTGACCTGCCAGTTGTGGTTGCCCCAGGCCCGCTGACCTGCCAGTTGTGGTTGGCCGGGAGCAACCACAAGTGGCAGGTCAGCGGCTGGGTACCAACCACAACTGGCAGGTCGGCACGTAGCGTGAGCCCGGTGACCAGCCTTCTCCTGCGCAATGCCCGGATCGTCCCGCTCGGTGACGGTCATCCCGTCCCGGACGCCCCGGTCGACGTCCTCGTCGAGTACGGCACGGTCAGCGCCGTCGGCCCCTCGCTCGATCGCCCAGCGGGCGTGGAGGAACTGGACGCCGCCGGCCGCTGGGTCGCCCCCGGTCTGTGGGACCAGCACGTGCACATGGCCCAGTGGACGCTCTCCTCGGGTCGGCTCGACCTGGCCGGGGTGCGGTCCCACGAGGAGGCCACCGCACTGGTCGCCGAGCGGGTGGCGGAGTACCCCGACCTGCCCGTGATCGGCTGGGGCCACCGCTCGGGCCACTGGGAGCGCGACGCCACGGTCTCCGAGCTCGACGCGGTCTCCGGCGACACCCCGGTGGTGCTGATCAGCGGCGACGGCCACCACGCCTGGCTGAACACCACCGCGCTGATGCACCTCGCGATGCCGGTCCGTGACTCGGTGGTCCAGGAGGCGGAGTGGTTCGCGGCGTACCCGCGCCTCGCGACGCTGGTGGGCAACGACGGCACCTCGCCCGAGGCCTACCGCCGCACGCTCGACCACGCCGCGTCGATGGGGGTCGTGGGCATCGTCGACTTCGAGTTCAGCGGCGGCGCTGCGGAGTGGGCCGAGCGCTGGGCGGCCGGTTGCGACCTGCTGCGGATCCGGATGGCGACGTACGCCGACACCCTCGAGGACGTGATCGCCGCCGGTCTGCGCACCGGTGACGTGCTCCCGGGTTGCGACGAGCGGGCCACGATGGGGCCGCTGAAGATCATCTCCGACGGTTCGCTCAACACCCGGACCGCCTGGTGCTGCGAGCCGTACGCCGACGCGCACCGACTGGAGTACCCCTGCGGTCAGCCCAACCTCTCCGGCGACGAACTGCGCGGCCTGCTCGCCCGGGCTCACGTCTTCGGGCTGGAGGTGGCGACCCACGCGATCGGCGACGCGGCCGTGGCCGAGGCGCTGGCGTCGTACGCCGAGACGGGTGCGCGGGGCTCGATCGAGCACGCCCAACTGGTCGGCCGCGACGACGTACGACGGATGGCCGAGCTGGGCATCCGGGCCAGCGTCCAGCCGGCGCACCTGCTCGACGACCGCGACCTGACCGAGAAGATCTGGCCGGGTCGTGGGAACCGGTCGTTCGCGCTGCGGTGGATGCTCGACGACGGGGTGGAGCTGGCGATGGGCTCGGACGCGCCGGTCTCCCCGATGGACCCGTGGCTGGCGATGGCGGCGGCGGTGCACCGCAGCGCCGACGAGCGCGAGCCCTGGTACGCCGAGCAGGCGCTGACCCCGCAGGAGGCGTTCACCGCGTCGGTCGACGGTCAGCCGACGGTGCAGCCGGGCAACCGGGGCGACCTGGTGCTGCTCGACGACGATCCGCTGGCGGCGGGTGACTCCGCGACCCAGGCGGCGGCGCTGCGCGGCGTACAGGTGGCGGCCACGATCGTGGCGGGGGAGACGGTCTTCTCCCACCTCTGAGGGCTGCGGCCGTGCTTCGGCGGGGTGTCGTCAGGGGTGGCGCTGATGGCGCTGGTGGCGCTGATGGCTCAGTGCTTCCCACGGGTTCCTAGCGCTTCCATGGCAGTGCAATGCCCTGGAAGCGCAGGGATCCCCGGATCTCCGGGGAATCCGACACCCCCCTCAGGCCTCGAGCTGGGCGAGCACCAGCTCGGCGACGGCCTCCTGCTCGGCCGCGAACGGGTGGAAGGCCAGCGCGCCGCCCAGGTCGCTCTGCTGGCCGTTGATCCAGGGGTCGGCGGAGCAGATGTCGTGGCCCTTGCTGGCGCGGAAGACGTCGACGTACGCCGCGTCGGCAGCACGGGCCCCGCGCTTCACGGCGGCCGCCAGCTTCTCGTTCAGCTCGCGGGCGAAGGGGTAGTCCTCGGCCGCGAGCGGGAGCAGGTCGGGGCAGGTGCCGGTCGCGGGCACGATCTGCGGGTAGCCGACGACCACCACGGTGGCCTCGGGAGAGCGGTCGCGGATCCCGGTCACGATCGAGGTCAGGTACGACGTGATCGTCCGGAGCTGGCGATCGATCTTCGCCCGGCCGGCGGCGTCGAGCTCGGCCGCACACCCCTCGTCGGGCTGGGCGCCGGCGCCCCCGCGGACCACGCACTGACCGAGCAGGGTGCCGAACAGGTTGAAGTCGTTGCCACCGATGCCGACCGTGACCAGGTCGACCTCGGGGGTCAGTGCGTCGAACTGGGGCGGCTGGGTGTCGGTCGCGGTCCGCTGGGCGCCAACCAGCGAGGCGCTGTCGGCGCCGCTGCAGCTGACGTCGACCAGCTCGGTGCCGGGCATCGCGGCCGCCACCAGCGAGGGGTAGTTGCTGTCCGAGCGCAGGCAGCCGTTGGTGGTGTCGGTCGTCGGCACCAGCGGTGCGGCCGTGTAGGAGTCACCCAACGCCACGTAGGTCGGGTACGGCGACTCGACGCTCGCCGAGGTCGACGCCGGTGGCGTCGGCAGGCTGCCCGGGTCGGCCACCCCGCGGGTGCAACCGCTGGCCACGAGGGCAAGGGCGAGCAGCCCGCCGGTCAGGGCGGCCAGTCGAGGCGCGGGTCGAGCAGGCGGGCGGACGAGAGCCGTCATGGGTGGTACCTCCACCCCGAGACGCTACGGGACTCCTCCAACGCTCGCCGCGGACCGCGGACCGCGGACCGCGACCTCAGCCGGCCAGGTCGTCGGTCCCCAGCGCCAGCACCAGCGCCAGCACGCTGGCCGGGTCGTCGAGCTGTTCGCCGTACAGCTCACGGAGCTGGCCCATCCGGTAGCGCACGGTCTGGGCGTGCACGAACAGCTCGGCGGCGACGTCGTCACGGCGGCCCTGGTGCAGCAGCCAGGAGCGCAGGGTGGCGGCCAGCTTCTCGGCCGATCCGGGCCTCAGGTCGGCGAGCGGTGCCAGCACCTGGGCGCGCAGGTCGGCCAGCGCCTCGGGGTCGGCCCGCAGGACCAGCGCGGGCAGGTGGGCCTCGGTGTCGTCGACCAGGCCCAGGGACCGCGCCCGCAGCGCCCGGTCGTACGACGCTCGCGCCGCCAGCCAGGGTCGGGACGGCCCGGCGATCGCTCCCCGATCGGCCAGCGCCCGCAGCAGCACGGCGCGGCTCGAGCCGTGCATGTCCGGCACCAGCAGCAGGGCGGCACCGTCGAGGTCGGGCACGTCGACGGCCTGCAGGGTCGTGGCCGGCAGCGAGGTCAGGGCCGGGCGGACCTGGGACTCGGGCACCAGTACCGCGGTCAGCGTCTCCGGCGGCTCCCAGCCGGCCTGTTCCGCGCTGGCCAGCACGGTCTCGGGAGAGGCGCCGCCGAGCAGTTGCCCGGCGAGCCGCTCCAGCATCCGTTGCCGCACCCGGCCGGTGGTGGCCAGCTCGTCGGTGTGGCCGGCGACGCTGGCGGCGGACAGTTCGTCGATGAACGCGAAGACCAGCTCCGCGAACGGCACCAGCGTCTCGGCGTCGACGCCGTTGGCGACCGCGGTGGTGGACATCTCCCGCCAGGAGACCCGGGCGCCCACGCGGTAGGCGGCCAGCAGGGCCTCGGTGCTGCGGCCGCTGCGGGCCTCGCCGCGACCGAGCTGGTAGGCGCCCTCGACGGCCGGGGCGGTCGGGGTCTGCGGGTCGGCCCCCCGGCCGCCGCTGGCCAGGGAGAGGAAGCCGCCGAGCGCGATCTGCACGGCGCTGCGGATGTTCTCGCCCATCGAGCCGCTCAGCGCCCCGTCGTACGACGGCACCTCGGCGATGATCGCGGTGACCGCCTTGTCGGCGACGGTCGGCAGCAGGGCGCGCATCCGGTCGACCGCCGGTGCGGGCAGGGCCAGGCCGTGACCCGCGGTACGTCGCGGCCCGGTCCTCGGGGTGCGGCCGGCCATGCTGCCTCCTGGAAGAGATTGTTCCCAGCGAACAAATGTGACGTAGGCATTCACATGCCACGGTCAGGACTTTACCCCTCTGGGTGGACGACAGTGGAGCCATGAGCACCGTTGCCCTCCCCAGCACCACCTCCCGCACCGCGATCGCCGCCCCGACCGCCCGCACCCTGCGCCAGCGTCTGCGCCGGTTCGCCGAGGCCGCGGTCACCCCGCTCGAGCTCGACGACGTCCTCGACGTCTTCCACCCGCTGCGCTCGGGGGCCGAGCTGCGCGGCCGGATCGTGGCCGTGCACCCCGAGACCGCCGACGCCACCACCCTGGTGATCAAGCCGGGCAAGGACTGGGCCGGCCACGTGCCCGGTCAGTACGTCCGGATCGGCGTCGACGTCGACGGCGTCCGGCTGTGGCGCACCTACTCGCTGACCCACGGCCCGCGCGCCGACCGCTGCATCTCGATCACGGTCAAGGCGATCCCCGACGGCGTGGTCTCGAACCACCTGGTCCACCGGGTTCGTCCCGGCACGATGCTCCAGCTCGGACAGGCCGAGGGCGACTTCGTCCTCGCCGACCCGATGCCGGGCAAGCTGCTGATGGTGACGGCCGGCTCCGGGATCACGCCGGTGATCGGGATGCTGCGCAGCCTCTTCTCCCGCGCCGAGCGGGTCCGGGCCGACATCGTCGTCCTGCACTCCGCGCTGTCGCGCTCGGAGGTGATCTTCGGCGACGAGCTGCGTCGCTACGCCGCCGAGGGCCGGCTGCGGCTGGTCGAGCTGCACACCGATGTCGACGGGATGCTCGACGTCGCCGACCTCGACACGATCGTCCCGGACCTGGCCGAGCGCACGACGTACGCCTGCGGGCCGGTCGGCCTGCTCGACGCCCTCGAGCAGCACCACACCGAGCGTGGCCTCGCCCTGCACATCGAACGCTTCCGCTCGGCCGTGGTCGTCACCGGCGAGGGCGGGACGGTCTCCTTCGGCCGCACCGGCACCCTCGTCGAGGCGGCCGGCGACACCCCGATCCTCGACGCCGCCGAAGAGGCGGGCGTCCTGATGCCGAGCGGCTGCCGGATGGGCATCTGCTTCGGCTGCGTCCTGCCGCTGCGCAGCGGCGCCGTCCGCGACCTGCGCAACGGCGCCCTGACCGTCGCCAATCCCGGCGAGACCGGAGACGGCGGCGTGCTGATCCAGACCTGCGTCAACGCGGCCGCCGGTGCGTGCGACATCGACCACTGACCGGCCGGTCCCAGACACCCCACTGCCACCACTGACACCCCACTGACACCCCACTGACACCCCTGACCGAGGAGCGCACATGACCGCCCTGCAGAAGAAGTCCGACAACCCGATCGCCCACCTGAGTGCCGAGGACATCGAGCTCCTGGGCAAGCAGCTCGACGAGATCCGCCAGGAGGTCCTGGAGGCTCGTGGCGAGTCCGACGCGGCGTACATCCGCAAGGTCATCAGCGTGCAGCGCAAGCTCGAGCTGGGCTCGCGCGCGGTGCTGCTGGCCAGCATCTTCCCGCCGGCCTGGATCGTCGGCACGGCCGGCCTGAGCGTCGCCAAGATCCTCGAGAACATGGAGATCGGCCACAACATCCTGCACGGCCAGTGGGACTGGATGCGCGACCCGAAGATCCACTCGACCACCTGGGAGTGGGACCACGTCACCCCGGCCGAGCAGTGGAAGCACTCGCACAACGAGCTGCACCACACGTACACGAACGTGATCGGCAAGGACAACGACCTCGGCTACGGCATCATGCGCGTCGACGAGGACCAGCCCTGGCACCCGTTCTTCCTGGTGCAGCCGTTCTGGAACTTCGTCAACGCCTGCTTCTTCGAGTACGGCATCGCGGCGTACGACCTCGAGCTCGGCGCGAACATCAAGCGCAAGAAGACCAAGGACCCCGAGTTCAAGGCCCGGGTCAGCCAGGTGCTGAAGAAGGTCCGCAAGCAGGCCACCAAGGACTACCTGGTCCACCCGGCGCTGTCGCTGCCGACCGGCTCGTTCCTGCCGACCCTGGCGGCCAACTTCACCGCCAACATCGTGCGCAACCTGTGGAGCCACTCGATCATCATGTGCGGGCACTTCCCCGAGGGTGTCGAGACCTTCGAGAAGCGCTCGATCGACGGGGAGACCCGCGGCGAGTGGTACCTGCGCCAGATGCTCGGCTCCGCCAACATCTCCGGCGGCAAGGCGATGCACGTGATGTCCGGCAACCTCTCGCACCAGATCGAGCACCACCTCTTCCCGGACCTGCCGAGCAACCGGTACGCCGAGATCGCCCCGAAGGTGCGCGAGCTGTTCGAGAAGAACGGGCTCAACTACCACTCCGCGCCGTTCCCGAAGCAGGTCGCGAGCGCCTGGCACAAGGTGATCCGGCTGTCGCTGCCCAACGGCTGGCTGGCCACCACCAACGCCAAGAACGCCGTGCCGCAGCTGAAGATGCTCTACACGATGACCACCGGCGGTCCGCGGGTACGTCGTGCCGCCCAGGCCCGGCTGAACCAGCAGGCCCGTCGCGCCAGCCAGGCCGCCTGACCGACCGGTCTCCTGCGCTCGGAGGAGTCCGCCGGGTCAGCCCAGGGGCAGGCGCATCCGATAGGTGCCGTGCAGCACTCGGTAGCCGAGCTCCTGGTTGACCCGGCGGATCCCGGCGTTGTGCTCCTCGTTCTCGGTGCGGCTCAGGGTCGCCCCGGAGGCTGCGGCGTCGAGGTGCGCCTGCTGCTTGACCAGCTTCGCCAGGCCCCGGCCGCGGAAAGCAGGGTCGACGCCGGTGTAGCTGATGAACAGGAACCCCTCCACGGAGGTGCCGTGCGCGATCGCGGCGGGTACGCCGTCCACCCGGGCGAGCACCCCGATCGACGTACCCCCGGCGGAGGTCTGCCGGAGGTGGGCGCAGGTCAGCACGTTGCCCGCACCCGCCTCCGGGTTCGTCTGGCTGGCCAGCAGCATCGTCTCGACGGCGTCCTGGTCGTCGAACTCCAGTGAGGGACAGCTCTCGAGCGTGACGTCCGGCGGTGGGGCCGGCGTGGGCAGCCCGACCAGGGGCAGCTCCGACTCGATGGACAGCTCCTCCACCTCGTACCCCCAGCGCTGGGCGATCACAAGCGAGCGTGGCTCGGTGTCCCGGACCATCGTGCGGAGCTCGGTCGCGGAGTCCGGCCGGCCGTTGAGCAGCGAGCGGAAGATCGCGGAGCCGACGCCGGAGCCCTCCGCGTCCTGCCGGACGGTGACCCACATCGACGTACGTCCCGGTGGCGCGTGGGTGCCGGTGGCCATCCAGCCCCAGCCCAGCATCTCGTCGGCGTCGTCGAGCGCCGTGACGGTCCGCAGGTCGGGCCAGGTCTCGGGCACCATCAGCTGCCACCCGATGTCCTCGGGGCCCATCGTGGGGTTGCGCTGGCAGGCGAACTCGATCATCGCCTCGTGGTCGGCCGCCGACCCGTCGATCAGTCGCACAGCCCGACGATGGCAGATCCGGGACCTCGCGACCAGAGGTCAGGAGCAGAGGCCAGGAGCAGAAATCAGCCGAGAGCGGCCGAGACCACGTCCCGCGCCTCGGCCTGGACCTCGGCCAGGTGCTCGGCGCCCCGGAACGACTCGGCGTAGATCTTGTAGACGTCCTCGGTGCCCGACGGGCGCGCGGCGAACCAGGCCGACGCGGTGGTCACCTTCAGGCCGCCGATCTTCGCGCCGTTGCCGGGCGCCTCGGTCAGCTTGGCGGTGATCTCCTCGCCGGCCAACGTCGTGGCGGTCACGTCCTCGGGGGAGAGCGCGCCGAGCTTGGCCTTCTGCTCCCGGTTCGCGGGCGCGTCGATCCGGGCGTACGACGGGTCGCCGTGCGCTGCGATCAGCTCGGCGTAGTGCTCGCTGGGCGACTTCCCGGTCGTCGCCAGGATCTCGGA
>NZ_JBFIKK010000051.1:0-21320 GCF_041600255.1 Nocardioides sp.
TGACCGAGCAGGACGTCGGGATCCTCGAGGAACTGCGCGAGGTCGCGGGGGAGTCGCTGGCCGCCTGCCGCGACCGGGTCGTTCCCGCCATACGACGCGTGCTCGAGGTGCATGCCGACGAGGACGTGGTGCTGATCGGGCACGCCACCGCCTGGGCGCTGGTCGCGGCAGCCGTGTCGGGCGCGGCCCTCGACCTGGATCGCTGGCAGCGCCTCTCCCACCCTGGCCTGGTCGTCCTGGAGGTCTGAGACGTCGTGGTGGATTCGGCTCCGGGACGCTCCCGGGAGTGGGATCTTGGCCACGAAGCGCCGACCGAAGGAGCCCCGATGACCACGCCTGTCCCGCCGGCCGCGTCCGGAGCCGGGCTGAGCCCGCTCCGGATCCTGCTGGGGTTCGTGCTCGGTGCCGCGATCGGCTCGCTGTGGGTGGTGGCCTTCATCTTCGTGGCCTTCGGGTTGGGCGGGGAGGAGCTGCTCGACCTCGCCCTCACGGTCGTCTTCGTGGGGCTCGGCGTGCTCCCGGTGGCGGCAGCGCTGTCCGTGGTGGTGAGCAGTTCCCGCCGGCGGCGTGGTCGGGGGCTGCTGCTCGGCGTGGCGGTCGGCATTCTCGCCGTGGCTGCGACGTACGTCGCCGTGCTGCTGCCCGAGCTGCTCTAGCGCGACATCGTCCCGGACTCCTCGGTCCAGGTGTGGGACCCCCGTCCTCTGGGTAGAGGCGCTCCGACAGGTGCGCCTCGGGGTGCATCGGTGAGGAGCAGCAATGAGCAGCAACGGCACCACCGGCCGCAGGAATCCGCTCGTCGGGGAGCTGGCCGCCGAGTTCGCCGGCACGATGATCCTGATCCTGCTCGGGGTCGGCGTCGTCGCCCAGGTCGTCACCGCGGGCGACGGCAGCCTGGGGGACCACGACTCGATCGCCTGGGGTTGGGGGATCGGGGTCACCCTCGGGGTCTACGTCGCAGCCCGTCGTTCCGGGGCCCACCTCAATCCGGCCGTGACCCTGGCGCTCGCCGCCTTCCAGGGGTTCAGTTGGCGCAAGGTGCTGCCCTACTCCCTGGCGCAGACGGCCGGCGCCTTCGTGGCCGCCCTGATCGTCCGGGTGGGGTACGCCGACCTGATCGCCGCGGTCGACCCCGACCACACGATCAAGACCCAGGGCATCTTCTCGACCCTCCCCGGCAACGGTTCCGGTCCGGTCAGCATCCCGACCGCCTTCCTGGACCAGGTCATCGGCACCGCCATCCTGGTCTTCGTGATCTTCGCGCTCACCGCAGCGTGGAACAACCCGCCCCTGGCCAACCTCGGCCCGTTCATCATCGGCCTGCTCGTCGTCGGCATCGGCATGGCCTGGGGCGCCAACGCCGGCTACGCCATCAACCCCGCCCGCGACTTCGGTCCTCGGATCGCGTCGCTGCTCACCGGGTACGGCGGGGCGATGCGGGACCAGAACGACCAGCTCTACTTCTGGCTGCCGATCGTCGCGCCGCTGCTCGGCGGCTTGCTCGGCGGCTTCCTGTTCAAGATCCTGATCGAGGACCACCCCCTCGAGCCCGAGGCCACGTCCGAGGAAGCCGTCAGCGAGCCCCTCCCCAACCGGTGACCACCGCACTCCACAGAAAGCAGGACCTCCATGGCTGACTACGTCGGTGCCGTCGACCAGGGCACCACCAGCACGCGCTTCATGATCTTCGACCACTCCGGGAGCGAGGTGGCGCGCCACCAGCTCGAGCACGAGCAGATCATGCCGCAGGCCGGCTGGGTCGAGCACGACCCGGTGGAGATCTGGGAGCGCACCCGCTCGGTGATCCAGAAGGCGATGAGCAAGGCAGGGATCCAGGCCGACGACCTGGCCGCACTCGGCATCACCAACCAGCGCGAGACCACCGTGGTCTGGAACCGCAGGACCGGGCGCCCGTACTACAACGCGATCGTGTGGCAGGACACCCGGACCGACCGGATCGCCTCCAAGCTCGAGCGTGACGGCCACGGGGACCTGATCCGGCACAAGGCCGGGCTGCCGCCCGCGACGTACTTCTCCGGGGGCAAGATCCAGTGGATCCTCGAGAACGTCGACGGGGTGCGCGAGGCCGCCGAGACCGGGGACGCTCTCTTCGGCAACACCGACTCCTGGGTGGTGTGGAACCTGACCGGCGGGACGGACGGGGGCGTCCATGTCACCGACGTGACCAACGCCAGCCGCACCATGCTGATGGACCTCGAAACGCTGGAGTGGGACGACGAACTGCTCGCGCTCTTCGACATCCCGCGGGCGATGCTCCCGGAGATCCGGTCCTCCAGCGACCCCAAGGCGTACGGCGTCACCCGCATCGACGGACCGCTCGGTGGCGAGGTGAAGCTGACCGGGATCCTCGGCGACCAGCAGGCGGCCACCGTCGGTCAGGTCTGCTTCGCCCCGGGCGAGGCCAAGAACACCTACGGCACCGGCAACTTCATGCTGCTCAACACCGGCAACGAACTCGTCCGCTCGAAGTCCGGGCTGCTGTCCACCGTCTGCTACAAGTTCGGCGAGGACGAGGTCGTCTACGCCCTCGAGGGGTCGATCGCGGTCACCGGCTCGGCCGTGCAGTGGCTGCGGGACCAGCTGGGCATCATCAGCGGCGCCTCGCAGAGCGAGTCGCTGGCCCGCCAGGTCGACGACAACGGCGGCGTCTACTTCGTTCCCGCCTTCTCCGGGCTGTTCGCGCCGTACTGGCGCTCGGATGCGCGCGGGGCGATCGTCGGGCTCTCCCGCTTCAACACCAACGCCCACCTGGCCCGGGCCACGCTGGAGTCGATCTGCTACCAGAGCCGCGACGTCGCCGAGGCGATGGAGAAGGACTCCGGCGTCCGTCTGGAGGTGCTCAAGGTGGACGGCGGGGTGACCGCGAACGAGCTCTGCATGCAGATCCAGGCCGACGTGCTCGGGGTCGAGGTCAGCCGTCCCGAGGTGGCCGAGACCACCGCCCTGGGCGCTGCCTACGCCGCGGGCCTCGCGGTCGGTTTCTGGGAGAGCACCGACGAGCTGCGGGAGAACTGGAACGAGGACCGGCGCTGGTCGCCGGAGTGGGACGACCAGCAGCGCGAGCAGGGTTACACCCAGTGGAAGAAGGCGGTCGAGCGGACGCTCGACTGGGTGGACGTCGACTGAGGGGCCACCACGACACGCCCTCTCATCCGGTCGGCACGACTGCCGGGCGTGCCGACCGGGTGAGATGCTGGCTCCACTCCGGACGACGAGGAAGACCGTGATGGACACCCACCGCACCACCGACGACCACCACACCGGTCCGGACGTGCCGGACGAGCGGGACCTCGACTGGTGGCACCGCGACCACCCAACGTTCACGGCGTTGACCGGCTTCTTCACCGGGCTGGTCTTCGTGATCGTGGTGCCCGGCGCCTTCATCACCCTGCTCAACGCGCTCTTCGACGACCAGGTCGCCGAGCAGCTCTTCCCGCTGGTGCTGGTCGCGCTCGTCGCGCCCGTAGCCTTGGTGGCCGCGCCGCGGACGCGTCGCTTCGGGCTCTACATGCTCATCGGGATGGCGGTCAGCCTGGTGGTCGTGGTGGGCGTCGCCATGCTCGTCATCTGGTACATGGTCGAGTTCCAGGGGTGACGAATCGGCCCGTTGCGGGCCCGGATGCGATGATCGGGGTCTGATGTCTGACGCACCTTCCCCCGACGCACCCACCGCCGACGCTGCCGGAGCCAAGCCCCTGCAGCTGGTCTTCGACGAGCCCCGAGGCCGCAAGAAGCCGCCTCGGCACCTCGCCGACCTCACCGCCGCCGAGCGGACCGCGCTCCTGACGGAGCAGGGACTGCCCGGCTTCCGGGCCAAGCAGCTGTCCACCCACTACTTCTCCCGGCTGGTCGACGACCCGGCCGAGATGACCGATCTGCCGGCCGCCCAGCGTGACGAGCTGGTGGCCGCGCTGCTGCCGAACCTGATGACCCCGATCCGCACCATGGAGGCGGACAAGGGCACCACCCGCAAGACGCTGTGGCGGTTGTTCGACGGCGCGCTCGTCGAGTCGGTGCTGATGCGCTACCCCGGTCGGGTCACGATGTGCGTCTCCAGCCAGGCCGGCTGCGGGATGGCCTGCCCGTTCTGCGCCACCGGCCAGGGTGGGCTTCAGCGCAACATGTCCACCGCCGAGATCGTCGAGCAGGTGCTGGCCGGCGCGCGTTCGCTGGCTCGCGACGAGGTGCCGGGTGGCCCCGGTCGGGTCTCGAACGTCGTCTTCATGGGCATGGGCGAGCCGCTGGCCAACTACAAGGCCGTGATCGGCGCCGTACGTCGGCTGACCGACCCGGCGCCCGACGGTCTGGGGATGTCGGCCCGCGGGATCACCGTCTCGACGGTGGGCCTGGTGCCGCGGATCAACCAGCTCACCGAGGAGGGCATCCCGGTCACGCTGGCCCTGAGCCTGCACGCCCCCGACGACGAGCTCCGCAACGAGCTGGTCCCGATCAACACCCGTTACTCGGTCGCCGAGACCGTCGAGGCGGCCTGGAACTACGCCCGGGTCACCAAGCGCCGCGTGTCGATCGAGTACGCGATGATGCGCGGCATCAACGACCAGGCGTGGCGTGCAGACCTGCTCGGCGACGTCCTGAACTCCTACGGCGACTGGGGCTGGGTGCACGTCAACCTGATCCCGCTGAACCCGACCCCCGGCTCGAAGTGGACCGCCTCGGACCCGGCCGACGAGCGCGAGTTCGTCCGTCGGCTCGAGGCGAAGGGCATCCCCACCACGGTCCGCGACACCCGCGGCAGCGAGATCGACGGAGCCTGCGGGCAGCTGGCCGCGACCGAGTGAGCGCCTGCGACTGAACGCCGGCGCTCGGGCTCAGTCCGTGAGTGCGGGCTTGGCCAGCAGCAGCTCGACGTTGCGGGCGTCGCGACGGCCCCGCCGGTCGAACTCACGCTCGTGCCAGTCGTTGGCGGCGAGCTCGCGGCCCAGCGACGCCAGCTGCGGAATGCCGCCGAGCCTGCCGTTCAGGCGCGTCGGTGACTGGTGGTCCAGCATCGTGGCGAAGATCGACAGTGTCCCGTCGCGGTTGTCGACGATCTCGATCAGGCGGGACTGCTGGGGCCAGTCGATGTGCGAGGCCGTGTTGATCTCCCACAGACCTCCGCCACCAGCCCTGGACCGGGCCCAGACCTGGTTGGTGTGGGTGTGGCCGTTCACCCAGGCGAGCACGTTGTCGTGCTCGAGCAGGAGGGCGAGCACCTGGCCGCCCAGCACCCGGCGCTCGGCCTCCCCGCCGGTGCCGACCAGCTGGTTGTCCATGCTGTCGACCGTGTGGTGGCTGCAGACCACCACGTAGCGGTCCCGGGCCGCCTCGAGCTGCGCCCCGAGCCAGGCGAACTGGGTCTGGTCGAGCGAACCGCTCGACTCCCCGTTGGGGTTGACGGTGTCGAGCACGATGAACCGCACGCGGCCCCGGTCGAAGGCGTAGTAGGCGGTCCCCTCGGCGCGATTGGTCTCGGTGAAGCCATGCCCCACCGGCCGGCCGGTCGTGGTGAAGTGCTCCTCGACCAGCTCGGCCCGGGCCAGGATGCGGCGGTCGGGGTCCGCCGTGACATGGCGGACCGAGGGGGTCAGGGCGAGACCGTTGACGAACGCGGCGTAGTCGCCGCGGACGGCGTCGTACAGGTCGGTCTGGGTCAACCCGGCCGGGGGAGTGATCAGCTTCAGGGGACCGACGGCGAGTCGGCTCAACTGCATGGTGGCCGGAAAGTTCCCCTGGGCGAGACCGTCGTGGTTGCCGAAGGCTGCGTACCAGGGCATCTTCAGGCCCTGAGCCCGGAAGGGCCGTCGTGCCGCGTCCAGCAGGCCGGGCAGCGTGGGGAAGCCGTACTTGCGTCGTGGCCGGTCGTCCTGCTGACCCTCGGGGGTGCCGTCCGGGTGCCAGTAGTGGGTGTCGTAGTACGTCGTGTCGTCGTCCATGACGCCCTCGTAGCGTCCGAGGTCGCCGGAGTCGGGCCGGATCCGGCCGCCGTCGAGGAGATCGATGTTCCAGCGGATCTCGTTGAACTGCGAGTTGTCCGAGCTGTCGCCGGTCTGGATGACGAAGGCCAGCGGCTCGCCGGTCACCGGGCCACGACGCACCCGGTTCAGTTGGCGGACCGCAGCCTCGGCCACCTGGGCGGAGAGCATCTCGCCGGGTCGGTAGGCGGAGCCGAAGATGCCGGGCACCGGATCGCCGGGCTCGGTGGTGTCGTCGTAGCGGTCGAGGAACTCCACCCGTGCCGGGGACTGGTGGTCGATGATGTGCACGTCGCTGATCTGGGCGAAGGCGAGCACCGCACGCCGACGGCGGTGCCGGCCGGACCGGGCCTCGACCCCCAGGTCGGTCCTGACCAGGTGCCGTTCCCCGGGGCGACGCACCACCCTGCGGTAGCCGCCGATCCCACCCGGTCCGCGCTCGAGGACCCAACGCAGCGTGGTGGCTCGTACGCTCGCGGCAGGTCGGGCGACGGCGTTCTGGGCCAGCGAACCGCCCAGGACGCCCGCGGTGCCGAGAACGGCACCGGTGCGGAAGAGCCCGCGACGAGTCAGATCCATGCCGGGTGAACGACGCACGGACCACCTTGGTCACGCGGCGAGCAGGGCGGCTGCCTCCTCGACCGTGTCCACGAGGTGCACCATCGGGGCCATGGTCCGTTCCCGGGCCAGCGCCTGCAGCAGCGGCCAGGCCGGCAGGTCCTCGGTCCAGTGGGTCCTGCCGACCAGGATCATGGGAGCCAGCGACGACTCGTCGGCGTAGTAGTTCTCGCAGGCGTCCTGGAAGATCTCCTGGACGGTGCCCGCGGCGCCGGGCAGGAAGACGATGCCGGCGTCGCAGACCTCGAGCAGCACGGCTTCGCGGGTGGCGTTGCGGAAGTACTTGGCCAGCGCCGTGGCGAGCACGTTCGGCGGTTCGTGGCCGTAGTGCCAGGTCGGGATCGCCAGGGACTCGACCCCGCCCGCGAAGTGCTCACGCACCCGGAACGCCGCTGCCGCCCAGGCGTCGATCGAGGGGCGGTACGTGGGCACAACGGCCAGCATGCTCAGGGCCTCGTCCAGCTCGGCCGCCGGGCGCCCGGCGAGCCAGGCCCCCAGGTTGGCCGCCTCCATCGCGCCCGGCCCGCCACCGGTGGCGACCACGGCGTGGCGGGCCAGCAGGCGGCCGAGCCTGGCCGCGTCGGCGTACCCGGCCTCGCCGCGGCGCAGGGCGTGGCCTCCCATCACCCCGACCACCCGTCGTCCGCTGACCCAGCTGCGCAGCGCCCGGTCCACCGCGTGGTCGTGCAGCGACCGGGCCAGGGTGGCCTCCTCCTCGACGGAGGCCGACAGGTCCCGGGGGTCCTGCATCGACCATGCGTAGGCGCGCGCGTCCAGCGAGTCGGCGTACGACACGGTGTCGTAGAGCTCGTCGGCGGTGTAGAGACGCGAGCGATAGGTGTCGATCGGTACGTCCGGGATCACCGGGAGGACCAACGCACCCCCGGCCCGGACCGAGGCCGCCGTGTCACTGGAGAGCCGGCAGCCCAGGAAGGTCGCGCCACCGACCCGGCAGCGGGCCAGGTCGCTGCTGCGGTCGGTGAGGTCGACGCCCTGGATGCGCCACCCCGAGAGGTTGCTGGCCCCAGCGGCCATCCGGCGGTCGAACTCCGCCAGCGTGTCGACGTGGACGAGCCGTCCGTGGGTGCGCTTCACACCCGCGAACCTAGCGGGGCCGCTCAGAACGCGTGGGCCATCAGTTCACCGAAGAGCTCCTGCTCGTCGACGTCCAGCCCGCGGGCGCGGAACCACGTGCACACGTTCGTGCAGTCGCGCATCAGGAAGTCGAGGCCGGCGGGGTTGCCGGCGAGGTCGACGACCTGCGGCAGATCGATGATCACCAGCCGTTCGCCCGCCGCGAGGATGTTGTACGGCGAGAGGTCCCCGTGGGCGAGCCCGGCGCGGACCAGCAGCACCATCGCCTCGCGGAGCTGGTCGAACCAGGAGCGGAGCAGCGCGGGCTCCGCACGGGTCTGGGCCAGGCGCGGGCATCACGTGAGCGCTTGGTGGAGCGACCCTCGGTGTAGGTGGCGGCGCGGTGGAAGGTGCGGTGCTCGGTGCTCCGGTAGCGCTTCGCGGCCATCACGACCGCTGCGTCCGGATCCCGGGGGTCGCCGCGTTCGACCAGGAAGACGTCGGCCTCCTTGCCCGTCTTCAGGACACTGAGCTCGGTGTCGATGGCGCCCTGGGAGGTCACGACCCAGTCGGGTCGGGGCTCGGGGCCGCGGGAGAGGGGTTCGACGCTGAGCCAGGTGGACCAGCGTTGGGAGGTGTCGTCGCGGTCGTCGTAGACGGTGAAGTCGAAGACGAACGAGGGGTCGAGGTCGTGCGGGTGATCAGGGTGCTCAGGTTGATCGGGGTGCTCGGTGGACGAGCCGAAGAGGTGCGACATCGCGGTGGGTGCTCCAGGGAGTCGAGAGGAGGTGGGCTGCGGGCAGGCCAAGGACCGTCGTACGCATGACTGCTCCTCTCGTCGGGCACCGGCCGGTTGCCGGAACTCCTCGCAGTGAAGCAGGCCCGGGCTCCTGTGGACAACGGCTTTCTCGGGCGCCCGGGACAGGTAGGTTCACCGGGTGACGAACCGACTCGGCCGGCACCCGGGCGCGGCCCGGGCGACCGCCTGCCTGCTGCTCGCCCTCTGCCTCGGCGCCAGCACGCTTCCTGCCGCTGCCGAGCAGGTGATGGCCTCGTCCGCGGCCGCCAGTCCGGGAGCCGCCGGCATCGGTGACCCCTACTTCCCCCTGGACGGCAACGGCGGGATCGACGTACGTCGCTACCAGGTGCACGACCGGTACTCCTTCGGGTCGGGCAGGTTGAGTGGCCACACCCGGTTGACGATCCGGGCCACGCAGGCGCTGTCGCGGTTCAACCTGGACCTGCTGCTGCCGGTGCGCGGCGTACGGATCGCCGGGCGCCCGGTCGAGTTCCGCAAACCGAACCGGCACGAGCTGCAGATCACCCCGAGGCGGCCCATCGCGGCGGGGACCGTCTTCCGCGTGCGGGTCAGCTACGCCGGTCGACCCGGCACTATCGGTTGGCGAGGTGAGCGCAACTGGCTGGCCGACGACACCGAGGTCGTCACGATGAACGAGCCGCACATGGCGCCGTGGTGGTTCCCGGCCAACGACCATCCCCGTGACCGGGCCCGGATGGACATCCACATCACGGTGCCGCGCCGTGAGCGGGTGGTCGCCAACGGGCAGCAGGTGAGCCGTCGCGTGCACGGCCGGCTGGCCACCACCCACTGGCGTGCCGAGGAGCCGATGGTGCCCTACCTCGCCTTCTTCGCGGCCGGTCGTTTCGAGGTCGGGCAGGGCAGCCATCGCGGACTGCCCTGGTACGTCGCGGTCTCGAAGCGGATCCCGCAACCGACGCGAGATCGCTCGATGCGGCTGATGAAGCGCACGCCGGGGGTGGTGAGCTGGCTCGAGGGTCGGCTGGGGGAGTACCCCTTCGCCTCCACCGGCGGCCTGACCACCAGCCTGAACCCCGGCTTTGCGCTGGAGAACCAGACCCGTCCCACCTACCCGGTGCTTGCTCGCGGCTCGTCGTCCATCGTGGTGCACGAGCTCGCCCACCAGTGGCTGGGTGACGCGGTCGCGCTGCACGGCTGGCGCGACATCTGGCTGAACGAGGGCTCGGCGTCCTTCCTCGAGGTCGCCTACGACGAGGCCCACGGCGGCCCGACGGCGCAGGCCTGGCTCGACGACCGGTACGCCGACCTCGACGACGACCCGACGTTCTGGCAGCTCAAGATCGGCGATCCCGGGCCGTCCCATCTCTTCGACCATGAGGTCTACCTGCGGGGAGCCATGGCGATGCAGGCCTTGCGCAACCGGATCGGCGAGGAGGACTTCTGGACGCTGCTGCGGACCTGGGTCAGCGAGCGCGCCGGCTCCACCGGGTCGACCGGCCAGTTCCGGCGGCTGGCCGAGAAGATCAGCGGCGAGGAGCTCGACGGGTTCTTCGAGGCCTGGCTCATCGCCCCGGTGGCGCCGGAACGCACCGCCGACAACGGGCTCTGAGGCGAGCGGCCCCCGGTTGCTGCCGAGCGCTCAGCCGCGCAGCCGGACCGACAGGCAGGTCACGCAGCCCTCGAGCTTCTCGAACTCGCTGATGTCGACCGCGACCACCTCCAGTCCGCGCTGTTGCAACAGGGCGCGGGTGAGTGGTGCGCTGCTCGCCATCAGCACCGTTCGTCCGTCGAGCAGCACCACATGCGAGCCGGCCTCCTCCGGCACGGCCAGGAACCGGTCCCAGACCTCGGGGTCGTCGACGAGCGGCTCGTGGCCGACGACGGTGCCGTCGGGCAGGGCGGTCACGGCCGACTTGAGGTGCAGGACCTTGCTGACGCCGACGCCGATCACGCGGGCGCCCTCCGGCTCCAGCAGGTCGGTCAGCTGTGCCAGGCCCTCGGCGTTGGTGCGTCCGCCCAGACCGACCCAGACCGTGCCGTCGTGCTTGAGCACGTCTCCGCCGTCGAGCGTGCCGGGACTCTCGATCCTGGCCACCCGGTAGCCCAGGCCGGCCACGATCGCCTCGGTGGCGTCGACCTCGGGTCGCCGCTCGTCGGCTCCGGGGCGCGCCAGCACCGCCAGGTCGCCGTACATGACCACGGTGTCCTCGACGAAGACCGAGTCGGGGAGGTCCGGAGCGGGCTCGACCTCGATCACCTGCCAACCGGCCCGGGCGAAGGCAGCGACGTACTCGGTCCACTGCGCCTGGGCGAGGTCGACGTCGACCTCGGAGCGCTCGAGGTGGGTGAGCAGCCCGTCGGCGAGGCGGGGGCTGGGGCGGCGGACGAGGAGGCGAGGTTCCATCGCGCCATGCTCACACGCTGATGCTCGGGGAGCGCGCCTCACTGGCCGGGTCGGTGCAGACGTGGGTGTCGGCGTTCACATGAGCCTCAGATGTCGCAGGTTCACCATGGGATGCAGACCAACCCACGCTTCCCATGCTCTGCAGACCATGGGAAGTGATGTTTCGGCTGCATCCCATGGTGAACCGCCGGATTCGACCCACCAGCCGGGGCCATCGCCCGCGGTCCGATCTGGACCTGCGCTCGCTCGAGGGCGACGACTTCGTCAACGCGGTGGCCGGTCATCCGCCCAGCACCGCGGTCGCCGACCCCTCATCGCCGACCGCGGCGTTCCTCCGCCGCCTGCCCGCTGATCGTCACCACCGCGTCGGCCTTGAGGATCCGGGCGAACCGGGCCCGGATGATCCGCAGGACGAACGTCTCGTCCTCCTCGACCTCGGTGTCGGAGCGCACCGTGACCGGGACGCTCACCTGCGTCGTGCCCGCAGGGACCTCGATCCGCTGACGCAGCGCGACGTAGTCGCCCTCGTCGGCGGTGCCGGCCACCGTGGCCACCACGAGGCTGATCCGCCGACCGCTCGGTCGGCCCAGGCGCACGGTCACCGGCACCTGCTGGTCGGTGAGCGGCTCCTCGACCGTGAGGTCCACCGCGGCCAGCGCCGGCTCTCGATCGCGATCGGTGATCCTCACCTTCAGCTGCGACTGGTCCGGGAGGTGGAGCCCTCGCGGTCGGTCGACGGCGACGGTGAACATCTCCCCAGGCTCGTCGAGCCCGTCGCGCAGCAGGCGGATCCGCAGCGTGCGTCGGGTGCTGCCGGCCGGGAACCGAACGACCGTACGGCGGGAGTCGAAGTCGCGTCCGCCTTGCGCGCTCGCGCCGCGGGTCAGCACACGCACGGTGGTCACCCGGGCGGTCGGCCGGTCGAGCCGCAGTCGGACGGTGGCCTTCTCGCCCTCGCGGGCGTCGGTGGTGCTCACCGACAGCCGAGGCACGGGGAAGCCCGGCTGTCCGGCGTCGTCCAGCGCGACGAAGCAATAGCCCCTCCGGCGGGCCTCGTTCACCACGCGCGGGACGGCCGCGATCGACGCGGGGGAGTTGTGGATGCCGTCGTGCTGCAGCACCACGTTGCTGCGGTGCGGCCGGAGCTGGGCCAGGATCCGCGCCGCGATCGTGGCGGCTGCCGATCCGTCCCAGTCACGCGGATCCACGTCCCACAGGACGGACCGGTGGCCGGACCGGGCGATCGCCGCCTCCACGCGGGCGTCGGTCGCGCCGTACGGCGGACGCATCAGGCGGGTGGGCCGGGCACCGACCCGGGTGAGCAGCCGGTGCGTCGAGCGCAGCGTCCGGGTGATCTCACGATCGGACTGCCGGGTCATGGCGGCGTGCGCATGGCTGTGGTTGGCCACCAGGAACCCGCTGCGGGAGACCAGACGAGCGGTCGCGGGCTCGGCCGCCACCCGCTGGCCGACCATGAAGAAGGTGGCCGGCACCCGCAGCTCGCGCAGGCTGCGCACCAGTCCGGGGGTGTGCGCCGACGGTCCGTCGTCGAAGGTGAGCGAGACGTTCCCGGCCGAGCAGGGTGCCCGTCCGGGCACCGCTTGGGCGTCGACCGACCCGGTGCCCGCCAGCAGCGTGGTCGCGAGCCCAAGGGCAAGGAGACCGGCGATCACGGGCCGTGACGACAACGGGAGCACGCGCCCCAGCCTGCGGGGACGCCGGCCCGGGCCGCAGCGGAATCCGACAACTCGATCGCCGGGGCCTGCTGAGAGGATGACCCGGTGACAACTCGCGACGTGGTGATCCTCGGTTCGACCGGGTCCATCGGCACCCAGGCCCTCGACCTGGTCCGCGCCAACCCCGACCGGTTCCGGGTGGTCGGGCTGACCGCCGGCGGATCCCACCCCGATCTCTTCGCTCGTCAGGTGGAGGAGTTCCGACCCGCCTTCCACGGCCTCGGCGAGGAGGCCTCCGTCGAGGCCGCCGGCCGACCCGCGGACGTCGTCCTCAACGGCATCACCGGCGCGGTCGGTCTGCTGCCGACGCTGGCCGCCCTCGACGCCGGCACCACGCTCGCGCTGGCCAACAAGGAGTCGCTGATCATGGGCGGCCCCCTCGTGCTGGAGCGCGCGGCGCCCGGCCAGATCGTCCCGGTCGACTCCGAGCACTCCGCCATCGCCCAGTGCCTGCGCGGCGGCACCGCCGCCGAGGTGCGTCGTCTCGTGCTCACCGCCAGCGGCGGTCCCTTCCGCGGCCGGACGCGCGAGCAGCTGGCCGAGGTGACCCCCGAGGAGGCGATGAACCACCCGACCTGGGACATGGGTCCGGTGATCACGATCAACTCGGCCACGCTGGTCAACAAGGGCCTCGAGGTGATCGAGGCCCACCTGCTCTTCGGCATCGACTTCGACCGGATCGACGTGGTGGTCCACCCCACGAGCGTCGTGCACTCCATGGTCGAGTTCGCCGACGGCTCCACCCTCGTCCAGGCGAGCCCGCCGACCATGGCGATCCCGATCGCCCTGGGCCTGGCCTGGCCCGACCGGGTGCCGGACGCAGCCGCTGCGGTCGACTGGACCCGACCGGAGACCTGGGAGTTCCACCCACTCGACGACGAGGCCTTCCCGGCGGTCGAGCTGGCTCGTCGCGCGGGCGCCGCAGGCGGGACGGCCCCGGCGGTGTACAACGCTGCCAACGAGGCCTGCGTCGATGCCTTCCGCCGCGGACGGCTCGCCTTCACCGGGATCGTGGACACGATCGCCGCCGTGCTGACCGAGCACGACGTACCCTCGGAGCAGGAGCTGACCGTCGACGCCATCCTGGCCGCCGACGGGTGGGCGCGAGAGCGCGCCGCCAGCATGATCGAGGGCTCGGCCCAGGAGGGTGCGCGATGAGCGTCGTCTACTACACGCTCGGCGTGGTGATCTTCGTGGTCGCCATCCTCGCCTCGATCGGTCTGCACGAGCTCGGCCACATGATCCCGGCCAAGAGCTTCGGCGGGAAGGTCACCCAGTACTTCATCGGCTTCGGCCCCACGGTGTGGAGCAAGCAGGTCGGGGAGACCGAGTACGGCGTCAAGGCGATCCCGCTCGGCGGGTACGTCAAGATCGTCGGCATGCTCCCGCCGGGGGCCGAGACGCTGGCCGAGCAGGTCACCGTGGACGCCCAGGGCAACCAGGTGGTGCGGGTGCGCAAGTCGAACACCGGCATGTTCACCCAGCTCATCTCGGACGCGCGCGCCGCGGAGTGGGAGACGATCCGGCCCGAGGACTCCGAGCGCCTCTTCTACCGGATGCCGTGGTGGAAGAAGGTCGTCGTGATGGCCGGGGGGCCGTCGGTCAACCTGCTGATCGCCTTCGTCATCTTCGCCGGTGTCTTCGCCACCTACGGCAACGCCGGTGACATCCGGGTCGAGGAGGGCCCGCCGGTCATCAGCACCGTCTCGCAGTGCGTGATCCCCTACGTGGAGGAGCGCTTCACCTGCGAGGAGTCCGACCCGATCAGCCCCGCCGCGAAGGCCGGCCTGCTCCCGGGCGACCAGATCGTCACGTTCAACGGCCGACCCGTCACCGACTGGGACCAGCTGCGCGAGATGATCCGGGCCAACGACGACGGCGACACCGTGATCACCTACCTGCGCGACGGCGAGCGGCTGACCGGTCGGACCAACACCACCGTCGAGGCCCGACCGACCTCGCAGAGCGACGAGACCCTGCGCGAGGTCGGCTTCCTCGGGGTCACCCCGACGACGTACGTCGCCACCGGCGGCCTGGGCTACACCCTGCGCGAGATGGGCACGATGACCAAGGACACCGTGGTGGCCCTGGGCACGCTGCCGGCCAAGGTGTGGGGCGTGGCCCGTGCCATCGTCGGGCTCGAGGAGCGCGCGATCGACAGCCCGGTCAGCATCGTGGGCGGCGGTCGCCTCGCGGGCGAGACCGTCTCGTACGAGGGCTTCCCGGTGAAGGACAAGGCCGTCTTCCTGCTGATGCTGATCGCCGGCTTCAACTTCTTCATCGGGATGTTCAACTTCATCCCCCTCCTGCCGCTCGACGGTGGCCACATCGCGGGCGCGCTGTGGGAGGCGGTGCGCCGAGGGTTCGCCCGGCTGCGCGGCCGTCCGGACCCCGGGTACGTGGACGTGGCCAAGCTGCTGCCGGTCGCCTACATGGTGGCCTCGGTCCTGCTGCTGATGGGCGTCGTGCTCATCGTCGGGGACCTCGTCGTCCCGTTGCGCCTGTACTCCTGAGGGCGACGACCGCGCTGGCCGCGTTCCGGGCGATGACCAGTAACCTGAGGTCATGACCGCCATCAGCCTCGGCATGCCGGAGGCACCCCCTCCGGTGCTCGCCCCGCGTCGTCCCACCCGCCAGATCCAGGTCGGCAAGGTCGGCGTCGGCAGCCAGTCCCCGATCTCGGTGCAGTCGATGACCACGACGCTCACCTCGGACGTGAACGCGACGCTGCAGCAGATCGCGGAGCTCACCGCGACCGGCTGCGACATCGTGCGGGTGGCCTGCCCCAGTCAGGACGACGCCGACGCCCTGGCCCAGATCGCCCAGCACTCCCAGATCCCGGTGATCGCCGACATCCACTTCCAGCCGAAGTACGTCTACGCCGCGATCGACGCCGGCTGCGCGGCCGTCCGGGTCAACCCCGGCAACATCCGCAAGTTCGACGACCAGGTCAAGGAGATCGCCAAGGCGGCCCAGGACCGCGGTACCAGCATCCGGATCGGCGTCAACGCCGGCAGCCTCGACAAGCGGATCATGGAGAAGTACGGCAAGGCGACGCCGGAGGCGCTCGTGGAGTCCGCCGTCTGGGAGGCCAGCCTCTTCGAGGAGCACGGCTTCCGCGACTTCAAGATCTCGGTCAAGCACAACGACCCCGTGGTGATGGTGCGTGCCTACGAGCTGCTCGCCGAGGCGGGGGACTGGCCGCTCCACCTCGGGGTGACCGAGGCCGGACCCGCCTTCCAGGGCACGATCAAGTCCGCGACCGCCTTCGGGGCCCTGCTGTCCCAGGGGATCGGGGACACGATCCGGGTCTCGCTCTCCGCGCCCCCGGTGGAGGAGGTCAAGGTCGGTATCCAGATCCTGCAGTCGCTCAACCTGCGTCCGCGCAAGCTCGAGATCGTCTCCTGCCCCTCCTGCGGGCGCGCCCAGGTCGACGTCTACAAGCTCGCCGAGGAGGTCACCGCCGGGCTCGACGGGCTCGAGGTGCCGCTGCGCGTCGCCGTGATGGGTTGCGTGGTGAACGGACCCGGCGAGGCCCGCGAGGCCGACCTCGGGGTGGCCTCCGGCAACGGCAAGGGCCAGATCTTCGTCAAGGGCGAGGTGATCAAGACCGTGCCCGAGTCCAAGATCGTCGAGACCCTGATCGAGGAGGCGATGAAGATCGCCGAGGGCATGGAGTCGGTCGACGGCGCCACCGCCCAGGTCAGCGTCTCCTAGTCGCCGTCCAGGCGATCTGACCGGCTCCGGCCAGATACGCTGCTGTCGTGCTCATGTCGCGCCACGGCGTCCGTCCTCTCGATGCCCGAGACCTCGGGGCGTTCGTGGAGCTTGCCGAGCTCGACCCGGTCGTCAACGTCTTCGCCCTGTACCGCGCCCGCACCACGAACCTCGAGCCCCGCTGGCTGGGCGGGGAGATGTGGGGCCGCTTCGAGGGCGGTCGGCTGCGAGCCGCGTGCCACGTGGGCGCCAACCTGGTCACGATCGGTGCCGCCCGCGAGGACGCGGCCGCCTTCGCCGACCGCGCGATGTCGCGCGGCCGCACGGTCTCCACGATCGTCGGGCCGCACGAGGCCGTCGAGGTGTTCTGGGAGGGCGTGGCGCAGAGCTGGGGGGAACCGCGGGAGACCCGCTGGAACCAGCCCCATCTGGAGATCTCCGGTGCGCCCGCGATCCCGTCCGACCCGCTGGTACGCCGGACCACCCTCGCCGACCTCGACGAGCTCTACCCCGCGTGCGTGGCGATGTACACCGAGGAGGTCGGGTTGTCGCCCGAGGCCGGAGGCGGGGCCGACCTCTACCGGGCCCGGGTCACCCAGCTGGCGAACCGGGGCTGGTCCTTCGCCCGCTTCGACGAGGGACGCCTCGTGTTCAAGGCCGAGGTCGCCTGCGCGACCAAGCACGCCGCCCAGGTGCAGGGCGTCTGGGTGGCGCCGGACCGCCGTGGCGAGGGCCTGGCGACGGCCGGCATGGCAGCGGTCGTGGAGCTGGTGCAGGCCGAGATCGCCCCGGTGGTCTCGCTCTACGTCAACCACTGGAACAACGCAGCGCGCCGGGTCTACGGACGGGTGGGCTTCGAGGAGACCGCCCGGTTCGCCACCGTCATGTTCTGATCGACCTCACGGTGTCTCGGTCTCCTCGAGGTCGGTGGCCCGCTCGCAGTCCCGGATCGCACAGCGGACGACGGCGCTCTTGCGGCGACCGTTGGTGTCCAGCAACAGGTCACGTCCGGACTCCCACCAGACCTGGCCGAACCAGTAGGTGGTGTAGCGCGCCAGGACCTTGCCCCGGATCGTGCGGAGCCGGACCTCGTTCGGACCGAGCCCGTCGGCGAGGATGTGGATCGTCGCCATCCGCCACCCGGACGGCGAGAAGGCGTGCACCCGCTCCGAGCACGACGTCCAGAGATGACGACGCGGCTTCTCGAGCGTGCTCACCACCGAGCAGCCGCCGTCGTACGGGTCGCCGGTGTACGTCGCGAGCCGGTTGCGCCGGAGGTCGGCGGCATAGCCGTACCGGGGCGCCACCTGGCGTCGGGTCCCTGCCTCGACGTCCCAGACCACGGTGCGGCCCGGGTTGTTGCCGCCCAGGGCGATCCGCTCCTCGGCGAAGTCCAGCACGTCGCGGTAGCCACGGAAGGCGGCCTTTCCGACGCGCTCACCGCTCTCCGCGTCGTGGACGGCCACCGTGGTGCGTGCGGCGCGGCGGTGGTGCAGGACGGCGATCCGGCTGCCGTCGTCCGCCAGCACCTGGTTCCACACCGTGATCCCCCGCAGCAGGAGCCGGCGTTGGCCGTCCGGACTGATTCGCACCGTGCGGTGCTGGGGGCGACGGGAGTGCGTGGTGACGACGACGTAGTCCTCGCCCGAGACACCGAGCAGGGTGACCGACCGGCCCTTCACCGGGACCCGAAGGTCGCCGTCGACGATGGTCCGGTCCTCCACGTGGGGGACCCGGATGTCGTCCCCGCGCTCGATCCGAGCAGGCTTGAGTTCGGTCTCGGGTACGGCGGCGCTCGGACCGACCCCGCCGAGCAGGGTCGTGACGGCCGCGAGCAGGGCAAGGGTGGAGGCTCTGAGTGGTGTCCGCATGGGGTGCTCCCGAGGTCATGACCGGGCTTCTTCCGGTCCCGTCAGGGGAGACGTCGACGGGCTGCGAAAGGTTGTCGCGGGGACCAGTAGCCTTGCCCGCATGATTCTTCGGATGTCGAGCCTGTTCGTGCGGACCCTGCGTGACGATCCCGCGGACGCCGAGGTGCCGAGCCACCGGCTCCTGGTCCGCGCGGGCTACATCCGACGCGCCGCCCCCGGCATCTACACCTGGCTCCCGCTCGGCCTGCGGGTGCTACGCAAGGTCGAGTCGATCATCCGCGAGGAGATGGACGCGATCGGCGCCCAGGAGCTCTCGTTCCCCGCGCTGCTGCCCCGTGAGCCCTACGAGGCGACCGGCCGCTGGACCGAGTACGGCGACGGCATCTTCCGGCTCAAGGACCGCAAGGGCAACGACTACCTGCTCGGCCCCACGCACGAGGAGATGTTCACCCTCGTCGTGAAGGACCTGTACTCGTCGTACAAGGACCTGCCGCTGTCGATCTACCAGATCCAGACGAAGTACCGCGACGAGGCGCGTCCGCGCGCCGGGCTCCTGCGCGGTCGTGAGTTCGTGATGAAGGACTCCTACTCCTTCGACGTCGACGACGCCGGACTGGAGGCGAGCTACCAGCAGCACCGCGACGCCTACATCCGGATCTTCGATCGGCTCGGTTTCGAGTACGTGATCGTCAAGGCGACCTCGGGTGCGATGGGTGGCTCGAAGTCGGAGGAGTTCCTGGCGCGCGCGGACGTGGGGGAGGACACCTATGTCCGTTGCACCCACTGCGACTACGCCGCCAACGTCGAGGCCGTCCAGGTCCGCCCGCCCGCGCCCGTCGGGTACGACGACGTCCCTGCCGCGCACGCAGAGTCGACGCCCGACACCCCGACCATCGAGTTGCTGGTCGACCACCTCAACGAGAAGTTCCCCCGCGAGGACCGGTCCTGGGCGGCCGCGGACACCCTGAAGAACGTCCTCGTCGTCCTCAAGTACCCCGACGGCACCCGCGAGCCGGTGGCCATCGGCCTGCCCGGCGACCGCGAGGTCGACCAGAAGCGACTGGAAGGTCAGCTCGAGCCGATCGAGGTGGAGCCCTTCGGTGAGGCGGACTTCGCCCAGCACGCGAGCCTGGTCAAGGGTTACATCGGGCCCGGCGTGCTCGGTGAGGAGAGCACGAGCGGGATCCGTTACCTCGTCGATCCCCGCGTGGTCGAGGGCAGCCGCTGGGTGACCGGCGCCGACGTCGACGGCAGCCACGTGATCGACCTGGTGGCCGGTCGCGACTTCACCGCGGACGGCACCATCGAGGCCGCCGAGGTCCGCGACGGTGACGCCTGCCCGAGCTGCACCGAGGGCACGCTGGAGTCGGCTCGCGGGATCGAGATGGGCCACATCTTCCAGCTGGGTCGCAAGTACGCCGAGGCACTCGACCTCAAGGTCCTCGACGAGAACGGCAAGCTCGTCACCGTGACGATGGGCTCCTACGGCATCGGCCCCTCGCGTGCCGTCGCCGCCATCGCGGAGGGCACCCTCGACGAGATCGGTCTCTCCTGGCCCCGCGAGGTGGCGCCCGCGGACGTGCACATCGTGGCGGCCGGGAAGGACGCCACTCTGTTCAGTGCTGCCGAGCGGATCGCCCACGAGCTCAGCTCCCAGGGCATCGAGGTGCTCTACGACGACCGCGCGGGCAAGATCAGCCCCGGGGTGAAGTTCAAGGACGCCGAGCTGATCGGTATCCCGACCATCGTCGTGGTCGGCAAGGGTCTGGCGGACGGCGTCATCGAGGTCAAGCACCGGGCCAGCGGCGAGCAGGAGCAGGTGGCAGCCGACCACGTCGTGGACCACGTCGTGCGCCTCGTCCGCTCCTGACCCCGGCGGGCGAGATGGGCGGGGCCACCGGCGGGGTCGAGGCCGTCATCTTTGACTGGGGCGGCACCCTCACGCCGTGGCACACCGTCGACTTCCACGCCGAGGCACGGGTGCTGGCCCGCGCGGTGGTGAACGCGCGCCACGAGTTGTCGGAGATCAGCGCCCGGCTGCACGCGGCCGGCGCCGCGATCTGGGGGCGCTCGCGTGACCACCAGCAGAGCGCGACCCTGGCCGACGTCTTCGCGCAGGCGGGCCTGGACCACGACCCGGAGCGGCTCTCGGCGTACTTCGACTTCTGGGACCCGCACACCCGGACCGACCCGGAGGTCGCCCCGATGCTGGAGGCGCTGCGCGCCGACGGGCTCAAGGTCGGCGTGCTGTCCAACACGATCTGGCCGCGCGCCCTGCACGAGGCGATCTTCGAGCGCGACGGCGTGCGGCACCTGATCCACGCAGACGTCTACACCAGCGAGCTCCCCTGGACGAAGCCGTCGCCGTACGCCTTCCATGCGGCGATGGCGGCCGTCGGCGTCTTTGAGCCGGACCGCTGCGTCTACGTGGGGGACCGGCTCTTCGACGACATCTGGGGAGCTCAGAACGCCGGGATGCGCGCGATCCACGTTCCGCACAGCACCATCCCGGCCGAGCAGGTCGGGCACACCGAAGGGCTGCCCGATGCGGTGGCGCATCGCATCGGTGACGTGCCCGCGATCGTCTCCGCCTGGCGCTGAGACCGCTCTCGCAGCGGCAGAGTTGCGAGTTCGTGCAGTGCACAAGTGCGCAGCGCGGGACTGTTCCGCTGCGCCTCCGGCCGGGGCCATCATCACGAGTCCCGGCTGCTGCGATCCAGCGGCCCCCCTTGGAAGGAACCGCATGCGCATCTCCCGCACCCTTGCCGCGACCACCGCCGCCGGCCTGACCACCCTGGCCCTCCTCGGGACCGGGCTCACCGCCCCGGCCTCGGCTCAGGTACCCGCCCGCGAGGCGGGCTCGAACTGCCTGGTCACCGACGACCACGACTCGGCCGACGCCGCCCGCGGTGGGCGCTCGGGCCTGGACCACCGCGACCTGAGCGCCCAGGAGCTGCGCGCCGTCGAACGGTCCACGAAGGCGCGGCTGCGCGCTCGCGGGATCACGCCGGCAGCCGCCGCGGCCGCCGTTGCCACCGTGCCGGTCTACGTCCACGTGATGCGCGACAGCTCCGGCAACGGCGACGTGACGGACGCCCAGATCAGCCAGCAGATCAGCGTGCTCAA
>NZ_JBFIKK010000052.1:0-21233 GCF_041600255.1 Nocardioides sp.
CCAGGTCGTTGCCGAACACCGCCGACTCCTGGGTGAACCTGTCCCCGGTCAACTGCATGCCGTCGCCGGAATCGCCCGCGAACCGGATGATGACCCGATCGAGCTGCTTGACCTGCTTGGTCACCGTGCGCACTTCCTTCTGACGTACGAGGTCTTGTCGAGTCGATCGGGTCGGGGTGGGTCGGTTCAGAAGGCGGTCGAGCCGGGCTTCACGACGCCGAGCACGGCGGCAAGCACGACCAGGGCCCAGATCGCGAAGACGTACGGCTCGCAACGACGGATCGACCCCACGATGGCCCGCTCCACCGCGGGTGTCGAACCGGTGGTCATCAGCTCGCCGAACGCCGGGCCGAACGGGCGCAGCTCGCGGCGGATCAGCACCCCCATCAGGATGCAGAGGGCGTAGGCCGCCACCTTGGCCCCGAGCCACTTCGGGTTCGTGTCGACCCCGAACGGCTGGCTCACCACGATCGTGTAGGCCGAGACCGCCAGGAGAGCGACCACGAGCGTGTAGCGCACCCACAGGTCTGCCAGCTGCAGTCGCCGCCCCTGCGGGGTGTCACCGCCGCGGTAGTAGTCGAGCACCGCCACCGCGAGCCACCCGAGGAAGGCGATCCACATCGGGACGAGCACCCAGCCGGGCGCGAAGAACAGGTCGCCGAGCGGTCCGTAGTACATCAGCGTGACCCCGCTGGGGACGAACAGCACCAGGCAGATCCGCGGTGCCAGGTCGATGCCGTGCATGATCTTCGCCGCGATCGCCCGGGTCTCGGGCGACAGCTCGCGCTTGATGATGTAGCGGCTCGAGTAGAAGACCCCGAGGTCTCCACCCAGCCAGTAGACGAACAGCAGGATGTGCAGGAAGAGGGCGGCGCTGTAGCCGTTGAAGCCGTGGACCATCACATGCCGTCCCCGTCCCAGCGCCCGCGCGAGCGGCTGCGGACCGGGAGGGAGGAGATGATCGGCGCCGGTATCGGGTCCCCGGCCTGCCAGGGACGGCCGGCGCCCCAGTTGTGCGCGTGGTCGTCGGTGCGCTCGTCGGTGTGCTCGAGACCGCGCGGGTCGCGACCCCAGTCGAAGCCGGGTACGTCGTGCGTGTGCTCGCCGTGGCCGTGGTCGTGGTCATGGTCGTGGTCGTGGGAGTGGGTGTGCTCGTGCCCGCCGTGCCCGCCCTGCAGGTTGAACGCGTCCATCGCCTTCGCGATCGCGATCGCGGAGCGGTCGGCGCCGAGTCCGTGCAGATGGAACTCGGCGTTCGGAGCTCCCTGGTCCTGCTGGAACTGCCAGGCCGCCCGCAGCTGCTCGACGTCGACGTCCGTGCGCCAGGGCTGGGCCAGGTCGTGGGTCGACTGCGAGTACCGGGCCGGGAAGGACTCCGCGTCCACGGGGTAGTTCACGCCGTCGCCGCCCCAGCGGACCCACTCGTTCTGGGTGTACCAGTTGGCCAGCTCGCCGTCCGAGCGCAGCAGCCAGGTGGCGCCGCCCTCCATGGTGGTGAAGTGGCCGTGCTTCACGCGAGCCGGACGGAAGAAGTACGTGCCCAGGTCGAGTGTGCCGAAGTTGTACTCCATGTGCCCCTGGGTGGTGTACGCCTCCTCGTAGCAGGGGTGGTGAGCCAGGCGGTGGTCGGCCCAACCCTCCTGCGCGTGCACGAGGCGGGTGTAGAAACCGGTGACCGGATCGACGTGCAGGTACTTGATGAAGAGGCCCGGCATCGGGCCCGGGTTCGGGACCGCGTCCCACTGCATGGCTTCGGAGTCGATGACGATGACGTCCTCGCGGGCCTCCGCCCAGCGCGACGCTCCGGCGAGCGAGTCCACCGGGTCGAATCCGGCGCCGCCGAACTCGCGGTAGTGCAGCAGCCGGGTGCCCTCGGTGATCTTCAGGTAGTCGATCGGCACACCCTTGGGGGCGTAGACGTAGCCGCCCTTGCCGATCGTGCGGCCGCCGTAGTCGATCTCGCCGTCGAGGACGTAGTACTCGGTGTCGGCGTGGTGGATGCCGGGCCCACGACCCCAGTCGGTGTGGAAGTCCACGCGCAGGGAGGACGATCCGTCCTCCTCGTCGACGGAGAGCCGCCGCTCGCTCGCGCGCCCCTCGCCTCCGGGCAGCTCAGCGGCGTGCCAGACGTAGTCGTCTTCCTGGATCAGCTCGACATGGGGGCGCATGGGGTCTCCTTCGACCGGCTCAGTGAGCGACTATATATCATATCGAACGGAGCTCCCGCTTGAGAACCTTGCTGGCCGCATTGCGGGGGAGTGCCGTGCGCGCGTGCATCTCCCGGGGCACCTTGAAGCCGGCCAGGCTGGTGCGGCAGTGCGCCTCGAGAGCGGCGAGGGTCGCCTCGTCGAGCTCGTGGCCCGCCCGCAGGACGACGTGGGCGACCACGCGTTCGCCGTACGTCTCGTCCGGCTCGCCGACCACAGCGACCTCGGCCACCGCCTCGTGGGTGGCGAGCACCTCCTCGATCTCGCGGGGGTAGATGTTCACCCCGCCGCTGATGATCAGGTCCTTCTTCCGGTCCACGACGTGGAGGTAGCCCTCGTCGTCGAACACCACGATGTCGCCACAGGTGACGAAGCCGTCCTCGGTGGTGCAGGCCGCGGTCGCCTCGGGGTCGTCGAGGTAGCCGTTCATCAGGTACGGCGAGCGGCTGAACAGCTCGCCCGGCTGGCCGGGGCCGACGGGCGCCCCGGCGTCGTCCACGACGCGCACCTCGGTCATGTACCAGGGGTGCCCGACCGAGCCCGGCTTGCGCCGCTGGTCCACCGGGCGCAGATTGGTGACGATCCCGGCCTCGGTCGAACCGTAGAGCTCGTGCACGCCGACCCCGGGGAAGGTCTCCATCACCCATTGCTTCAGGGACCAGGGCAGCGCCGAGGCATTGAAGTAGAGCGTGTCCAGGCTGGACAGGTCGTGGGATGCGATGGCGTCCTCGCCCAGTGCGCGCAACAGGTGGGCGTGGGTCGGGACCAGGAAGGCCGACTGCACCCGATCGCGCTCGACCAGGGCGAGGAAGGCCTCCGGGTCCCAGGTCCGCAGCATCGTCACCGTCCCGCCGGTGTGGACCGGCGCGAAGCCGAAGGCGAAGCCGGCTCCGTGGTACATCGGGGCCACCGCCGCCGAGACCCGGCCGTTGCCCAGGCCCCACTCCAGCGCCGACATGTAGAAGGTGAGGGCCCGGCTGCGGTGCGAGATCAGGACGCCCTTGGGGCGGCCGGTCGTGCCGGAGGTGTAGGCGATGCAGAACGGGTCGGTCTCCGCGACGGGGACCAGGGGGTCGACGTTGCTCGCGGCGGCGAGGGCTTCCTCGTACGACACGCCGAGCTGCGTTCCGTCCAGGGAGAGCGTGGCCAGGCGTCCCGCGTGGTCCCCGACCACCGAGCCGAGTGCGTCGTCGGCCACCAGGGCCGAGGCGGTGCTGTGCTCGAGGATGAAGCCCGCCTCGGCCGGCGTCAGGCGGGGGTTGAGCGGCACCATGACCAGGCCCGCCTTCGCGATGCCGGCGGCGACCTCCGGGTACTCCAACCGGTTGCCGAGCAGGACGGCGACGCGGTCGCCGGTGCGCAGTCCCGAGTCGAGCAGGTGGGTGGCCAGCCTGCTGGCGCGCTGATCGAGCTCGGCGAAGCTCAGGCGCCGGTCGCCGTCGATCACCGCGGTCGCCGAGGGGGTGGCTCGGGCGAACTCGCGCAGGCCGGCGACGATCGACATCGGGGCGCCACCTGGCGTGAGGGGCATCAGGACTCCTGGGGGGAGGGGGGGAACCAGCCTGCGCGACCGAGCATGGCCGGGGCCTGCTGCAACCCGAGCTGGTCGCTGATCCAGGTGCCGGTCGCCGCGACCCGCTCGCCGTCGACGCCGGTCCGGATCCCGGAAGTGTGCAGCAGGTAGAGCAGGTCCTCGGTTGCGATGTTGCCGGTGGCTCCGGGGGCGAAGGGGCAGCCGCCGATGCCTCCGGCGCTGGCGTCCAGGACCGTGACGCCGGCCTCGATCGCGGCGACGGCGTTGGCGTACCCGGTGTTGCGGGTGTTGTGGAAGTGCGCGCGGAGCGGGATTGCGGCGTCGAGCTCACGCAGGCCGCCGACCAGCCGGGTCACCTGGGCCGGTACGCCGACCCCGATGGTGTCGGCGATCGCGAGCTCGTCGGGGGAGCCCTCGAGGCAGCGGCGGGCCACGTCGAGCACTCGCTCAGGGGGTACGACTCCGTCGAAGGGGCAGCCGAACGCGGCCGCCAGCATCACGGTCGTGCGCAGCCCGGCTGCCCGGGCCGCAGAGGCGATGTCGAGCCAGGCGTCGACCTGCGCCGCGGTGTCTGCGCCCTGGTTGCGCAGGGCGAGACCGTCGGAGGCCACCACCACCACGGTCGCCTCGTCGCAACCGGCGGCGATGGCCCGGTCGAGGCCGCGCCGGTTCAGCACCAGCCCGATCGCGCTCAGCCGCGGATCGCCGACGACGGCGGCCAGCACTGCCTCGGCGTCGGCCATCTGCGGAACCCGGTCGGGCCGCGCGAACGCGGTCACCTCGATGCGGGACAGGCCAGCGTCCAGACTGCGTCGGACGAGCTCGGCCTTCACCTCGGTCGGCACCAGGGTGGACTCGTTCTGCAGGCCGTCCCGGGGTGAGACCTCGACCACGGTGACGGAAGGGCGGACTTTAGTTTCGGACGTCTCCACAGGAGAACTATATCTGATATATGATCCTGCCGTGACTACTTCAACCGGACCTCTCCAGGGCGTTCGTGTGCTCGAGGCGGGGCAGCTGCTCGCCGGGCCGTTCGCCGGTCAACTCATGGGCGACATGGGCGCCGACGTGATCAAGGTCGAGCCCCCGGGTGTGGGCGACCCCATGCGCCAGTGGGGTCGGGAGAAGGCCGAGGGCAGCTCGCTGTGGTGGCCCGTGGTGGGGCGCAACAAGCGCTCGGTCACCCTCAACCTGCGCGAACCGGCCGGTCAGGACCTCCTCCTCGAGCTGGTCCGGCATGCCGACGTGTTCGTCGAGAACTTCCGCCCCGGCACCCTGGAGAAGTGGAACCTCGGCTACGACCGCCTCCGCGAGGTCAACCCCGGCCTGGTGCTGGTCCGGGTCAGTGGCTACGGCCAGACCGGCCCCTACTCCTCGCGTGCGGGCTACGGCTCGATCGGCGAGGCCATGGGCGGGCTGCGCTACATCACCGGTGACCCCGACCGGCAGCCCTCGCGCACCGGCATCTCGATCGGTGACGCCCTGGCGGCCATGCACGCGACGATCGGTGCCCTGGCGGCGCTGCGTCACCGTGATGTCACGGGGGAGGGGCAGATCGTCGACAGCGCCATCTACGAGTCGGTGCTCGCGATGATGGAGTCGATGGTCACCGAGTGGGACGTGCAGGGCTACCAGCGCGAGCGCACCGGTGCCACCCTGCCCAACGTCGCGCCCAGCAACGTCTACCCGACCTCGGACGGCCAGCTGATCCTGATCGCCGCCAACCAGGACTCGGTCTTCAAGCGACTCGCCGTGCTGATGGACGATCCCGAGCTCGCCGCCGAGGGCAGCCGGTACGCCGACCACTCCGGCCGCGGTCAGCACCAGCAGGAGCTCGACGACCTGATCGGCGTCTGGACGGCCAAGCACGACGCCGACGAGCTGCTGGCGCTGCTGCACGAGGGCGGCGTGCCCGCAGGCCGGATCTACAAGGCTGCCGACATGCTCAGCGATCCGCACTTCATCGCGCGCGAGGCGATCGTCCGGGTGGCCGACCCCAAGTTCGGTGACCTCGCGATGCAGAACGTCGTGCCCAAGCTCTCCGCGACGCCCGGTTCCATCCGCTGGACCGGCCCCGAGCTCGGCCAGCACAACGACGAGGTCTACGGCGAGCTGCTCGGGCTGTCGGCGGACGCACGTGCCCGACTGGCCTCCGCCGGCGTCCTCTGATTCATGGAGCTCTTCGGCGCCCGGATCGGACCGGGGCGAGCTCCCGCGGTCCTCGTCGTCGACGTGGTCCGGGCCTACCTCGACGACGGTCCCCTGGCCGTTCCCGGAGGTCGCTTCGAAGCAGCCAGGGTGAGCGCGGCCCGCGTGGTCGCCGCGGCACGGGCCGCCGGCCACCCGGTCCTGTTCACCGAGGTGAGGTTGGCCGCCGGTGGAGCGGACGCCGGGTGGTTCGCGGTCAAGGTGCCGAGCCTGCGCGCCTTCGAGCCGGGCTCGCCGTACGCGGCATTCCCGGAGGACCCGGCGCCCGTGCCCGGCGAGGTGGTGATCTCGAAGCAGTACGCCTCCGCCTTCTTCGGCACCTCGCTCGCCTCCACGTTGCGCGCCCGGGGTGTCGACACCACCTATGTGCTGGGGTTCTCCACGTCGGGATGCGTGCGGGCTTCGGCGCTGGACGCACTCCAGCACGGCTTCCGGCCGATCGTGATCGCCGATGCCTGCGGTGATCGCGACGCCCCCACCCATGAGCGCAACCTGTCCGACCTCGATGCCAAGTACGCGGACGTCGTCTCCGAGCGCGAGGCGATCGCCCAGCTGACCTCGATCCCGCCGTACCAAGGAGCCCTGCCATGACCATGATCGATCTCGACTCCCCGGAGCTGACCTGGATCGAGCACGCCATTGCCGGCTCGGACCTGCCCGCGAAGCTGTCGATGCTGCACGCCGACGAGGCCACCGGGACCAGGACGGTCCACGTGAAGTTCCCGGACGGCTGGCGACGCGACGTGGTCGGCCACCAGCCGGCGGGTGAGGAGATGCTGATCCTCACCGGGGCGCTGACGGTGAGCGGGCACACCGCCGGGGTCGGCGGCTACCTCGTGGTCGAGCCCCGGGCCACCCGGGCCGCCACCTCGGTCGCAGACGGCTCGTCGGCGGTCGTCTTCTTCTCGGGTCCGGGCGGCGGCTGGGCCGACGGGGAGGCCGCCGACGCCGGTGCGATCACCCTGCTCGAGGTCGCCCCGGGGGGGAGTCGCACCGAACGGCCGGGCCTGGTGGGTTCGACGATCTTCACCGAGGACGCGGCCGGGTCGACGTACGACGTCGACGCCGACGTCTGCTGGCCCGAGGGTCGCACCTTCGCGCACGTGCCAGCAGGAACGCCGGTGCCCGAGGGCACCGGCGTCGCTGTGGTTCGTCTGCTGGGCTGAGGCCGCTGCCTCACACGTAGAGCGGGTCCTCCCACGGGCCCATGCTGCGCGAGCGGACCGGGATGACCGGGCGCGGGGCGGCGCTGTGGTCGTAGCCCTCGCCCCAGTTGACGGGGTCGCCGTGCATCTCGATGCGGGCGTTGTCGGTGTACCAGTCGACGAGGTCGGAGTCGGAGCGCAGCAGCCAGGTGCAGCCCTCCGTCTCGTGGGCGGTGAAGTCGCCGTGCCGGACCAGCGGGGGACGCCAGAAGTAGGTGCCCGGCCACATCTTGCCGAAGGAGTAGTCGAAGCCGCCCTCGAGGCAGTAGGCCTCCTCGCTGCACGGGTGGTGGGCCAGCGGGTGCTCGACCCAGCCGGGCTTGGCCTTGATGAGGCGGGTGTAGAAGCCGGTCTTCTCGTCGCGGTGCAGGAGCTTGATGTAGAGCCCGGGGACGGGGGTGCCGCCGAGGTCGAAGCGCATCGGGCTGCCGTCCTCGACGTCGATCCACGGCATGTTCGCGGTGTCCTGCACGATCAGCTTCTGGTCCTCGCGGACCGAGTCCAGGCCGGTCTCGGAGGGGACGAACGTCCAGTCGCCGTACTCGCGGAAGACCAGCACGTGGCTGCCCTCGGCGACGGTGATCTCCGGCGTCCACACGCCGATCGGCGCGTGCCAGTAGCCACCGGCGCCCATCGTCTGGTCGCCGATGGTGAGCTCGCCCTCGAGGACGTACCACTCGGTCTCGGCGGTGTGGTAGCCGGCGGGACGGCGCCAGTCGGTCTGGAACTCGACCTTGAGCGAGGCCGACCCGTCCTCCTCGTCATAGCAGAGGTGCTTCTGGCGGGCGGTGCCTTCGGCGTGCGGGAACTCGGCGAAGTGCCAGAGCAGGTCTCGCTCGTCGACGAGTTCGACGTGAGGTCGCATGGGGTTCTCCTCGTGTGGAGTGGTGCAAGGTTTGTGATACACACTGTATCGCTTTGTAATAAACGATGCAACCTGTATCGTTTGGCAGGTGACCAGGATCGGACGCCCCACCGGACCCGCCGAGGCGACCGAGGAGGTCGTGCTGACGGCAGCCCTCGACCTGCTCCTCGTCGAGGGGGTCGCTGCCCTGACCCCGCAGCGGCTGCACCAGGAGACGGGCGTCTCCCGCTCCACGATCTATCGCCACTGGCCCACCCCCACCGAGGTGCTGGCCGCGCTGATCGACGTCGCACCACCGCCCGACATCGACCCGACCGACGATCCGGCGCACGACCTGCACGTCGCGGTGGACCAGTTGTGCGACCGGCTGCGCGACAAGCCCGTCTCGGCCTTCCTGCGGGCGCTCGTCTCGGCCGACGACCTCCGGGGGCGCTACGTGGCCGACATCGAGCGACCCTTCCGCGACGCTCTCCGGGCCACCAGCGCCGGCCGGCAGCAGCGCGAGGACGCGGTCGCCGCGATCGTCGGCCCGCTCCTCGCCGACGCCGTTCTCGCCGACGCGCCGCCGGCTCGAGCTCGCGCCCACCGCGCGGTCGACCTGCACCTGGCGGCGCTCCGATGACCCGTCACCGCACCCGCTGCACAGGAGGAACGCCATGACCAACGCCGTGGGCACCCGCGCCGTCTTCGGAGTCATCGTGCCGAGCACCAACACCGTCGTCGAGCACGACTACTGGCGGGCCGGCGTCGACGGCGTCGCCTTCCGCGCCGGGTCGATGTACATCCCCCGCCCGGTGATGGGGGACGAGAGCGAGTTCGAGGAGCTGCTCGTCCAGATCCGCGGGTCCATCGACACCGCGGTCCGCGACGTGCTGACCGCCGAGCCCGAGCGCATGGTCATGGGGATGTCCGCCGAGACGTTCTGGGGCGGCGTCGAGGGCAACCGTGCCTTCGAGCAGCGCATCCACGACCGCACCGGACTGCCCGTGACCACCGGGGCGAGTGCCTGCCGGGCCGCACTCCGGACCCTCGGCGTACGCCGGATCTCGGTGTTCTCGCCGTACCAGCCCAACGCGGACCGCGAGGTGCACCGGTTCTTCACCGAGGCCGGGTTCGACGTCGCCGAGGTGACCGGCCTGCGCTGCGTCACCGCGATGGACATCGCGCGGGTCGACGAGGCCAGGGTCCGCTCGGTGGTCGAGGAGATCGACGGCCCCGGCGTCGAGGCGATCGTGCAGGTCGGCACCAACCTCTCCTTCGTCGGGATCGCCGACCGGATGGAGGCCGAGCTGGGCCGCCCGGTGCTGGCGATCAACGCCGCGACCCTCTGGCACGCGCTGCGCGAGCACGGCATCGAGGATCGGGTCGAGGGATACGGAAGCCTGCTCAGCGAGCACTGAGCGCGGCTACGCCGACAGGCGGCGGACGGCAGGGGGCGTGGTTCAGGCCGCCTGGCGCAGGGCGACCGCCGCGTCCTCCTCGTAGTGGCGGGCGGCGCGGGGCAGCAGGATCAGGCAGCCGACCAGTGCCGGCAGCAGGGCGAGCATGCCGATCCGCAGCGAGCCGGCGACGTCGGAGGTCAGTCCGATCACCAACGGCCCCATCGCACCACCCAGGCTCAGCAGGAACTGCAGGAGGGCGAATCCCATCCCGCGGCGGACGGCCGGAACCACGTCGGCGGAGGCCGCGGTCAGGTTCGGGATGGCCCCGGCGAAGCCGATGCAGGCCGCGGCGATGGCAACCACTGCCACCCAGAGCGTCGGGGCAAGCACGGTCGCGGTCAGCGCGATCGCGCCGATCAGCAGGAAGGTCCACCCGGTGCGGATCCGGTGGGCCGGCTTGACGCCTTCCGTGCGGTCGCCGATCCGGCTGCCGATGACGATGCCGAGCACGATGCCCGTGCCGCCGACGCCGCCGGTCAGGCCCGCGGCGCTGTCGGCGTTGAGGTCGTAGGTGCGCTCGAGGAAGGCCGTGAGCCAGAAGAACAGTCCGGCCAGACCCAGGTAGAGCAGTCCGAGGGCCAGAGCGAGGCTCTTCAGGGTCCGGATCTTCAGGAGTGCGAGCGCCTCCTTGAGGACCGTGCCGGCCTGGCCGGTGATGACGGCCGGCTCCGTTCCGGGCTCGACGGGGGCGCCGCGGAGCACGTCGAGGCGGTCGCCGATGCCGCGGATCGGTTCGCGCAGGGTCAGCACGAGCGCCGCGACGAGGACCCCGGGGATTGCGACGATGAAGAAGACCGCGCGCCACCCCAGGATCTCGGCCAGGATGCCGCCGAGGGCGACGCCGGCGGGCAGGCCGGTGTAGAAGCCGGCCCGCTCGAGGCCGAAGGCCTTGGCGCGACTGCGGCTGGGGTAGTAGTCGGCGAGCAGGCTGGAGGCCGGCGGGTTGTAGAGCTGGGCGGCGGCGCCGAGCAGGATCCGGGTCGCGAAGAAGAGCGCGAATGTCGTCGCGAGGCCGCTGAGCACCGAACAGATCGACCAGACCAGGACGACGAGGGCGATGATCCAGGTCCGTCGACCGGAGTCGGCCAGCTTGCCCGCGGGCAGGAGCAGGACGATGCTGGCCAGGGCGGCGGAGGTCGGGATCAGGCCGGCGACGGTGTCGCTGAACCCGAAGTGGTCCTGGATCACCGGCAGGGCCCCCGCGACGAGGCTCACCTCGACGCGGTCGATGAACGCGACCAGGGCGATGACGATCGCGGCGTACCACCCGAAGGGGGCGGGCTTGGAGAGGTCGATCTCGACCGGGTCCTTGTTGACGAAGGCCTGGGTGGTCACTCGGGTGGGTGCCGGGGTCGTCTCAGACATGCGCCATACGGTAACCCAGAAATCATAGAAGATATATGGTTTGTCCATGACGAGAGCTCCCCTGCAGAGTCGCCTCCGCGTCGCCGCCGTACAGTTCGCGGTCACCGAGGACGCCGGCGACAACCTCGCCACCTGTCTGCGAATGGTCGACGAGGCCGCCGACCAGGGCGCCCAGGTGGTGGTGCTCCCCGAGTTCTGCAACCACGTCAGCTGGTACGACGACCGCGAGCACGCGCGCCGGATGGCCGTGACCCTGGAGGGTCCGTTCGTCGCGGCCCTGCGGGAGAAGGCCGGCGAGCGTCGCCTCCACCTGATGGCCAACTGCACGCTGGCGCGGGAGGGCGGCCGGGTCACCGGGAGCAACATCCTGATCGGACCCGAGGGCGAGGTCCTGGCCGTCTCCGACAAGCAGGTGCTGATGGGCAGTGAGCGCGACCACCTCGACCCGGCGACCGAGCGCTCCACGGTCGTCGAGACCCCGTTCGGGACGGTCGGGCTCTACTCCTGCATGGACGGGGTCATCAACGAGACCCCGAGAATGCTGGCCGTCGAGGGCGCGCAGCTCCTGCTCAACAGCCTCAACTCCTTCGCGCTCGACGAGGCATCGCTGCACATCCCGGTCCGCGCCGTGGAGAACAAGGTCTGGGTGGTGGCGGCCAACAAGGTCGGCCCGCTCGTGCCCGAGCGCAGCATCGCCGCCGTGGCCGCGCGCGTCGGCGTTCCCGCGGACCGCCTGCACGGTGCGGGTGAGAGCCAGATCGTGGCTCCGGACGGCACGATCGTGGCGATGGGCCCGCGCACCGGCGAGGCGGTCGTCATCGCCGACATCGACGTCCGTGCGGCCGACGACAAGACGCGACCGGACGGCACGGACGTGATCGCCTCACGCCGTCCCGAGCTGTACGCCGCCATCGCCGCGCCGCCGGTGGGTCGCGTGGCCGCGGTCGGCTCCCCCGAGATCAGCGCGGTCGTCATCTGCCCGGTCGCCGCGACCCCGCAGGAGCTGACCGCGATGGTCTCCGACGCCGCGGCTGCCGGCGCCGAACTCGTGGTGCTTCCCGAACTGGCCGGCGTCGACGTCGCACAGTTGCAGGCCTCGGTAGCGGGCACCGAGGCGGTCGTGGTGAGCAGCCTGCTGCAGGACGGCGCCCATGTCGGAGTCGCCGTCAGCAGTGGCGGGGTGCTCCTGTCGCAACCCCAGCTGCACGTCAGTGCTCGTCACGGAGAGGCAGTGACCCGACTCGGTCAGGCCCTGGAGATCCTCGCGTTGCCGTGGGGTCGGCTGGCGGTGGTCGTGGGCGACGACGCGCTCTACCCCGAGACCTTCCGACTGGCGGCGCTCCAGGACGCCGACGTCGTGGCGGTGCCGTTCACGACGGCCACCCGACAGGACCTCGACCCCCTGTTGCTGGAGCGAGCCGCGGAGAACCGACTCAACCTGGCCGTCGCCTCCTGGCGCGGTGAGCACGGTGCGGGCATGGTGGTGCCGCTCTCGAGCGACTTCACGTTGTGGGCGCCGGGCCGCGGCCCGTTCACCGGTGTGATCAGCCGACCCGAGCCCGTGATCGTCGAGGACGTCGTCACCACGGCCGTGCTGAGGCCCGAGTGTGCGGCGAACCGGTTCGTGACCAAGGGAACCGATCTCGTCGACGGCCGCCCGTGGGCTCTGGCCGCACCGTTGGTGGCTTCGGGATAGCTCGGGCTCGGGCGGACCGCGGAGGCTAGTGGGAGAGCTCTTCCCGATTGGCGAGGGCCTCGAGCAGCGCCTTCTCGCTCGAGTCGAGGTGGGCGACCCAGGCCTGGGCGAGCTCGGCGCCGTCTCCCTGCTGGGCGAGGTCCAGCAGGAGTTGGTGCTCGCGGATCCGGTGCTCGGTCGCCTCCGGCCCGCTGTCGATGTCGCTCATCGCGAGGTGGAGGTAGCGGTCGCTGGACTTCCACAGCATCGTCAGCACCTGCAGGTCGGCGGGGCCGGCGACGTCGGACAGCAGCGCGGTGTGGAAGGCGTGGTGGGTGTACGCGAGCGCGGACGGTTCCCGTTCGATCTCGGCGTACTCCCCCAGAGCGGCGGAGCTCGCCGCGACCGTCTCGGGAGTGATTGCCGACGCGACCCGCAGGGCCAGGTCGCCCTCGATCAGCTTACGCAGGCGGTAGATGCCCGAGAGGTCCTCGACACTCAGCGAGGCGACCAGGGCGCTGCGGCCGGGACGCAGGCTCAGCAGTCCTTCGCTCTCCAGGCGGCGCAGTGCTTCGCGCACGGGGATGTGGCTGACCGCGAACTGCTCGCACAGGTCGACGATCGAGACCGTGGATCCCGGGGCGATGTCGCCGTTGAGGATCGCTCGATGCAGCTCGTCGGTGACCCGGTCGACCAGGGAGAGGTGGGCGATCGGTCGGACCGAGGTGGTTGCTGGAGGGCGACGAGACATATTTAGATCATATATCCGGCACGGCCCACGAGCCATTCTCAGTAGGGGCGTGCCCAGGCAAAGGTATATATGATATCGTCACGTCTGCGGACCCTCGCACGACCTGCCTGTGCGGGGGTCCGCCCCCAACTCTCTGGCAAGCTAGTTAGATATCGTATATTCTCTACGGTGGAGGAGGTGCGGCCATGGTCGACCCAATGGTGTTCCGCGATGTCCTGGCCCAGTGGCCCAGTGGCGTCACGATCGTGACCACCCTCGCCCCCGGCCTCGAGGAGGCCGCTGTCAGCTGGCACGGGATGACCGCGAGCTCGTTCTCGAGCGTGAGCCTCTCCCCGCCGCTCGTCTCCATCTGCCTGGACCGCAAGCTCTACAGCCACGACCTCATCTCCACCTCCGGCGTCTTCGGGATCAGCGTGTTGGCCAAGGACCAGGCGGAGGTCGCACGACGCTTCGCCGGCATGGTCCCCGACTGCGACGACCGCTTCGCGGGGGAGACCTGGTCCACGTCCACCACGGGTGTGCCGCTGTTGGACTCCGCCCTCGGATGGCTCGACTGTCGCGTGCTGCACGCCTACGAAGGCGGCGACCACACGATCTTCGTGGGCGAGGTGCTGGCCGGCCACACCGCGCGGAAGTCGGCCCCGCTGCTCTTCCACTCGCGGGGCTGGGGTCAGTTCGCCGACGTGATGCCCGACGTCGTGACGCTGGCCGACACCAGCCTGGCCGACGCGGGCACCGGCCCGGGCGTCGCCGGCGAACTGGTCCGCGCGGGCGTGCGGGTGCGCGTGGCGGCACCCGACCCCCAGTTGAGGATCGGTACGTCGATGCTGGTCTCCGATCGCGCCCAGGCCGACCAGGTCCTCGCGGCCGGTGTCGAGGTGGTCGAGGTGGTCGTGGATCCGGCCGACGAGGCCTCCGTGGGCCGTGCGCTGGCCCTCGTGGACGGTATTGCGGACCGCTGCTCCGTGCGGCTGGCCGACGCCTTCGGGCCGGACCGCACCGAGCCGGTGACCGCTGCCGTCGCCGTCTTCCGCAAGGCCCGGGTCCTGGAGATCTGCCTGCAGGACGCAGCCGGGGCGGCGACACCGCTCTCGGTGCGACACCTCCTCCAGGAGGTGGCCGCGCTTGCCCGCCCTGTCCCGATCCGGCTGGGCCTGCACGATCGGGACCGCCTCGGCCTGGTCAAGGCCATCACCGCCCTGAAGAGCGGCGTCTCCCACTTCGAGACCTCGCTGACCGGACGCGGCGACGAGGTCAGCACCGAAGACCTGGTCTGCCTCCTGCAGGAGGTGGACGTCGCGACCCCGGTCGACGTCTCCGCGATCGGCGACCTGTCCCGACGACTCGGCACCCTGCCCGATCCGGGCACCCCGGTCGCCGCCCCCCTGATGCATGTACAACCACTAGGAGCAGCCGGATGACCATCACCCAGAAGCCGGTCCAGCAGGAGACGGCTCCCCTGACGGCCGAGCGCCTGCTGCTGGACCTGACGGAGGCGGAACGAGCCCGGATGGAGCGGGTCGAGTCCGTGCTCCCCGCCATCGCCGCAGCATCCTCGTCGGCGGACGCCCTCGGCGAGTTCCCCCCCGGACACGTCAAGCTCCTGGGAGACGCCGGCCTGCTCGGCCTGGTCGTCCCCGAGGAGTACGGCGGTCTCGGCGGTGGACTGCGTGATCTGGCCGCCACCACCTATGCGCTGGGCACGGTCTGCGGGTCGACCGCGCTCGCCTTCTTCTTCCACTGCTCGGCCTCCTCGCGGGGACTGCTGCCGCTCGCTGCGGCCGAGGCGGGCCTCTACAGCGACGACGAGGTGCCGGTCGTCAGGGCCTTCGCCGAGAAGGTCCTGCACATGATGGGCACCGAGCGGCGCTGCCTGGCGAACTTCGCCAGCGAGGCGGTCAAGGCGAGCAACGCCAACGTCCTGATCAACACCCTGGCCACCCGCACCGAGGGAGGCTGGTTGCTCGAGGGTGAGAAGTCCTTCGGGTGCCTGTCCGGGACGGCCGACTACTACCTGGTGACGGCACGGCGCGCCGACGTCGACGGCCTGGACGGACTCGGTCTCTTCCTGGTCGCCCGGGACACCGAGAACGCTCGCCCCCGGTCGCGATGGAACGGCCTGGGCATGCGGGCCTCGAACAACAACGGCCTGATCATGGAGTCCGCCTTCGTGCCGGACGACCACGCCCTGACCATCCCCGGTGGCTTCACCCGGGCGACCCAGATGTCGCGCGGCTCCTGGGTCGGCAACCAGGTGGCGATCGCGGCGATCTATGCCGGCGTGGCGCGCGGGGTGTGGGACTACGCCATGGAGCGCACCATGTCCGCGACGTTCGCCGACACCGGCAAGCCGATCGCCTCCAGCCCGATGCACCAGGTGCTGATCGGTGAGGCGGAGGAGGCGCTGGCCGAGGCCCACCTGTGGCTGGCTCGTCAGATCGCTCTCGAGGCCAGTGACCCGCCCCTGCTGCCCAAGCCCGCGGTGGTCGCGAGCTGGAAGCTGGCCAAGGGCGCGATCTGCGAGCGTTCCCACGAGGTGGCCCTGCACGCGTTGAAGATGTGCGGGACCTCGGGCGCCCAGATGGACAACACGATCGGCCGTGCGGTGCGAGACACGGCGATGGGTCTGGTCCAGGCATTCCCCGCCGAACGCGGCAAGCTGGACCTCGCCAAGACAATCGTGGAGCAGGAGGGCTGGGCCGGGCTCACCACGCCCGACTCCTTCGGGAAGTGAGTGCGGGACAATGACTGACACCGTGACCACCACGAGCTCCGCCCGCATCGACCTTCCCACCGTCGACGAACTCGTCGCCGGCGGCTGGTCGGCGCCCGGCGACGTCCTGGACCTCGTCGTCGAGGACACCTACGCCGGTACGTCGTTGTCCGCGGCTCCGGCCAGTGCGCCGGATGCCGTCGAAGCAGCCCTGGCGGCCGCCGACGCCGTGCACCGGGAGCAGACCTGGGCCGGACTCCCGCTCCAGCAACGTGCGGAGATCCTCGAGGCGATCGGCGTTGCCCTCGAGGCCGAGGTGCCGCGGCTGGCGGCGCTGGAGGCCTTCGCCACCGGTGTCCCGATCGCCCAGACCGGCATCGTGGGCATGATCGTCCCCGGCGCCTTCCACCTCGCGGCCCAGATGATGCGCTCCGGCGCGTTGCTCGACGTCCAGCAGGGCGCGAGCGGTCATCCGGTCGAGGTGCACCGCCTCCCGCTGGGTCCGGCCGTCTGCCTCGTCCCGTGGAACGCCCCCGCACCGATGGCTGCCCACAAGATCGCCTCGTCGCTGGCGGCGGGCGCACCGACGATCCTCAAGCCGAGCGAGTTCGCGGCGTACGGCACCACCGAGCTGGCACGCGTGCTCGATCGGGTGCTGACCGACGCGGGCGCTCCCGCGGGCACCTTCCAGCTGCTGCAGGGAGGCGCCTCGGTCGGCGGTGCGCTGGTGACGGACCCACGCACGCGGGCGGTCTCCTTCACCGGTGGCCTGGTCGCCGGACGGCAGATCGCTGCCGCCTGTGCGCAGGGGTTCACCGCACTCCAACTCGAGCTCGGCGGCAACAACCCGCTGGTGGTGCTGCCCGACGCGGACCCGGACGAAGCGGCTCGGGCGGCCACCGACCTGCTCACCACCCTGAACGGGCAGTGGTGCCGGGCGCTGGGCAGGCTGATCCTGCCCGAGTCCATGGCCGACGACGTGCTGGCCAGGATTCTCGAGCGGCTGGCCGCCCTGAAGGCGGGGGACCCGCTGGACCCGGCGACCCAGTTCGGTCCGCTCGTGCACTCCGCCCATCGCGCCCGGTTGCGCGCCGACATCGCGGAGCGGCTCGGCAGCGCGCCTGGTGCGGCGGCGCACGCCAGCACCGAGGTGCCGGGGACCGGGAGCTTCCTCGCGCCCACCCTGCTCACCGGCGTCCCCAGCGACGCGGCGCTGCACGAGGTCTTCGGGCCGGTCGCGACCGTGCACACCTATCGCGACGTGAGCGAGGCCTTGGGGCTGGCCAACGCCACTCCCTACGGGCTCGAGGGCTACGTGACGGGCGCGGACACCGAGGCGGCCATGCGTTTCGCACGCCAGGTCAGGGCCGGCGAGGTCAAGGTCAACGGATCCACGATCATGAGCCTGCACCTGATGACCCCCCGGCCGGCCTGGGGCTGGTCCGGGATGGGCGAGGAGGGCACCCTCGAGACGATCAGGATCTTCACCGGCGCGCGGGTCGTGGGCATCGAGGGCGCCTCGGCGCTGCACTCGTCATGAGTGCCGGCTCGGACGCGCTGCGGGCCCTGCTGCACGGAGACCGACTGGTCCACCTCCCGGGCGCCCACGACGCCGTCTCGGCCCGGCTGGCTGCGGCCTCCGGTGCGCCAGGCCTGCACCTGTCCGGGGCGGCGGTCTCGGCCATCGAGCTGGGACGTCCCGATCTCGGGTTCGTGCACGGGACCGACATCGCCCGTCGAGGGGCCGTGCTGGCCTCCGCGTCCGGACTCCCGGTCCTGGCGGACGCCGACACTGGCTACGGCAATGCGCTCCAGGCGCGGCACACCACCTCCGCCTACGCCGCCGCCGGCATCGCCGGGCTGCACCTGGAGGACCAGGTCGCGCCCAAGCGGTGCGGCCACCTCACCGGGAAGGCCGTCGTCGACCTGGCCGAGGCGGCCGCTCGGGTGCAGGCAGCAGTGGAGGCCGACACCGGGCTGGTGATCGTGGCCCGCACCGACGCGTTCTCCGTGCTCGGCGCCCAGGCCGTCCTCGAGCGGTGTCGCGCCTTCGCCGCCGTCGGGGCGGACGCCCTGTTCGTCGAGGGAGCCGACCTCGCCACGCTCGAGCTCGTGCACGGCGCCCTGCCGGACCTCCCACTGGTGCACGCGCGCTCCGAGGCGGGTGGCCCGGTCGAGGCCGGCCCGACCGATGCCGAACTGCACGCCGTCGGTGTGCGCGCGGTCATCCACCCGGTCTCCGCGTTGCTGGCCGCTGCCCGGGCGGCCGCTGACGTCTATGCCGCCATCGCCCGCGACGGGCACGCGGGAACCACGTCGCGGCTCGACTGGTCCGACCTGAACGACCTGGTCGGACTGCCCGACCTGCTGGCCCTGGAGGAGAAGTACTCATGAGGATCCCCCGCGTGGTCGTGGTCGGCGCCGGCCCGGTCGGGCTGACGGCCGCCCTCGTCCTGGCTCGGTCGGGCGTGCCCGTCACGGTGCTGGAGGCCGGGGACGGCCTGGCTGCGGAGTCGCGCGCCTCGACCTTCCACCCGCCGAGCCTGGAGATGCTGGCCGACCTCGGCGTCCTCGCCCCGTTGCTCGACCGCGGCATCACCTCGACGACGTTCCAGTACCGCGACCGCCGTACCGGCCCGATCGCCGACCTCGACTTGTCGGTGCTCGCCGACGACACGGCGTACCCGTTCCGGGTCCAGTGCGAGCAGTCGAAGCTGACCCCGATCCTGCTCGAGGCCCTGTCGGCCCACCCGCACGCCGAGGTCCTCTTCGGCCAGCGGGTCGTGGGTGTCGATGACCTCGAAGGCCGCCCGGTGGTCCGCACGGAGGCGGGTCGAGCCTTCGAGGCCGAGTGGGTGATCGGAGCCGACGGCGCCTCGTCGGCGGTGCGCAAGGCGACGGGCGCGGCCTTCGAGGGGATCACCTACCCCGAGCGCTTCCTGGTCGTCTCCACCCGCGAGGACCTCGAGGCCGCGCTCCCCGGGATCGCCGCGGTCAACTACGTCTTCGACCCCGAGGAGTGGCTGGTGCTGCTCCGCACCCCGGAGCACTGGCGGATCCTCTTCCCGACCGACCCGGCCTCTCCCGACGAGGTCGAGACCGACCCGGCGCGGGTGCAGTCCCGGCTCACCGGTGTCGCCGATCTCGGTCGGGACTGGGACCTGCTGCACGCCTCGCTCTACAACGTCCACCAGCGGGTCGCCGACCGGTTCCGCACCGGCCGGGTGCTGCTGATCGGCGACGCGGCCCACGTCAACAACCCGCTCGGCGGGATGGGGATGAACAGCGGTCTGCACGACGCCGTCCTCGTCGCCCGGGCGCTCGCCCCGCTGATCGCCCACACCGGCACCGTCGAGGAACTCGACGCCGTGCTGAGCGCGCGGCGCGAGGTCGCGACGTCGTACGTGAAGGCGGTCACCCACGACAACTGGGAGCGGTTGCGGGAGTCCGACGAGGCCGCCCGGCAGGCGTACCACGACGAGTTGCGCGCGCTGTGTGCCGACCCGGTCGCCTCGCGCACCTACCTGCGGCGGACGTCGATGATCGACAGCCTGCGCCCCCTGTCCACCCCATGACCTCGATCGCGCGGGTCAACCCGGCGCGCACCGACGAGGTCGTCGGTACGGTCGTGGTCGACCGGCCCCCGGCCGTCGCCGCTGCCGTCGCCCGGGCGGGAGTCGCCCAGCAGGCCTGGGCAGCGCTCCCGCTGGACGAGCGCTGCGCCGCCGTTCGCGCCGCCGGTGAGCGGTTGGCGGGCGATCTCGACGCGATCGCCGACCTGACCGCGCGTGAGACCGGCAAGGTGCTGGCGGACTGCCGCGGCGAGGCCGGGTTCGCCACCTCGTTGCTCGGCCACTACGCCGCGCGCGGCGAGGCGCTGCTTGCCGAGGGTGGCTACGACGACGAGCGCGGCCGGCTGGTGCTGCGGCACCGGCCGTTCGGCGTCGTCGGGGCGGTCACGCCGTGGAACGCCCCACTGATCCTGACCCTGCTCAAGCTCGCCCCCGCCCTGGTCGCCGGCAACGCGGTCGTGGTGAAGCCGTCGCCGCTGGCGCCGTTCGGGGTGAGCCGGCTGCTCGAGGTCGTCGGCGCCGCCCTGCCCGACGCTCTGGTGCAGGTCGTCCACGGCGACGCGGAGACCGCCACCGCTCTCGTCAGCGATCCGGGGGTGCGCCGCGTCGCGTTCACCGGTGGTTCGACGGCCGGCGCCGCGATCGCGGGAGCAGCGGGTCGCGCGTTGACACCCTCCGTGCTCGAGCTCGGCGGCAACGACCCAGCGATCCTGCTGGACGACGCCGACCTCGCCGAGGCCGACTGGGATCGCCTGGTGATGGCCAGCTTCGCCACGAGCGGGCAGGTCTGCATGGCGGTCAAGCGGCTCTACGTCCCCGCCGACCGGGCCGAGGAGATGACGGCCGCCTACCTCGCCGCGGCACAGCGCGTGCTGCGGCTCGGCGACCCGCTCGCCGAAGGCGCCACGATCGGACCGGTCGTCACCGCCGAGTCCCGGGACCGGGTAGCCGGGCTGGTCGAGGCTGCGCGCGCCGGCGGTGCGCGGGTCCACGAACTCGGCACGGTGCTGCCCGGCACCGACCTCGACCGCGGCCACTACCTGCGCCCGGCCCTGGTGGTCGGCGCGGGCGACGCGGACCCCCTGGTCGCCCAGGAGCAGTTCGGCCCCGCCGTACCGCTGCTCACCTACGACACCGTCGACGAGGCAGTGGCCCGGGCGAACGCGGGGGAGCTGGGGCTGGGCGCCTCGATCTGGTCCGCCGACGAGGACCGGGCCTTCGCGGTGGCCAGCCGGTTGGACGCGGGTTTCAGCTTCGTCAACACCCACAACCGGACCGGTCTGGCCGCGCACATCCCCTTCGGGGGGGTCAAGCGTTCCGGATGGGGGCGCGAGTACGGCGATGAGGGCCTCACCGAGTACGTGCAGACCTGTGCGATCCACGCGCCGGGCGCGTTCCGTGAGGGTGGGGCCGGCTCGACGGCGTCTGCGTACCCGGTCTGACGGTGCGCGGTCGGCGCCCGCTCGGCGCTCGGGCGAACTCGGTCGATCGGGTCTCGAGAACTCCGCAGAACTCCTCGTCAGCCGTACTAATATCATATATAGTCTGGTTCCGTCGGTCCCTGAGAGGTCGACGGATCGACAGTTAGCGTGGTTCTCGAGAGCGCACGCACGGTCAGAAGGAGCGTCATGAGTCTCAAGTACGTCCAGGAGCACCTCGACGAGGCCGGCCCCTCCGACGTCACCGCGACGTTCGC
>NZ_JBFIKK010000053.1:0-20308 GCF_041600255.1 Nocardioides sp.
ACCCGGCCTCGACGCTGTCGTTCTACCAGGCGGCTCTCGCGGCCCGCCGCGGCATCGTCGACGCCGGCAACGCGGTGGAGATGGTCGACCTCGGCCCGGACGTCGTCGCGTTCCGGCGCGGTCACCTGACGGTGCTGCTCAACACCGGCAGCACGCCGGTGGCCCTGCCCGAGGGCGAGGTGCTGATCGCCAGCGGTCCGCTGGCCGACGGGTCGCTGCCGGGCGACACCGCGGTGTGGATCGGCTGATCGGCCGCTCGATTCCGCTGTAACGCGGGGTTGTTGTCGCTGAACAAGCCGCCTCAGGGTGCCTCAGCGGCAAGAACACCGCGTTGCAGCGGGGTGCTGGATCCGCTACGCCCCGCCACCGAGCGCCCGGTTGTAGCGACCCAGCTCCCCGACGAAGCCGGAGAGCTGCTCGTCGGACCAGTCCCCCAGCCGCTCGTCGAGCCAGGCCCGTCGCATGGCTGCCACGTCGGCCATCCGCCGGACCGCTTCGTCGCTCGCCGAGACCAGGCTGGCCCGGCCGTCCTCGGGGTCGGGCACCCGGTCCAGCAGCCCGAGGTCCAGCAGGTGCTGCACCTGCCGGCTGACCGCGCCCTTGTCGATGTCGAACAGGTCGACCAGGGCCGAGGCACGTTTCGGTCCGTGGTCGGCCAGGTGCGCCAGGATCAGGTACGACGACGGCTGCAGGTCCGGGTGCACGGCGCGGGCCCGCTCCCCGATCACCTTGCGGATCCGGCGGACCAGCACCCCGACCTCGGACTCGAGCCGACGCAGCGAGTCCTGGCGGGAGGAGCCGGAGCCCGCAACGCCGGTCACCGGGCGGACCTCCGCGCCGCGGCCGCCTGCCGCTCGATCTCGGGCTCGACCTCCGGCGCCAGGCTGGTCTCGGGCAGGTTCGTGGTGCGCAGCGGCACCTCGCGGATCAGCAGCGCACAGACCAGCGCCAGCACGGCGAACGGCACCGAGACCAGGAAGAGCTCCCCGATCGAGGCCCCGAACGCGTGCTCGTAGACCACCCGCACCGGTCCCGGCAGCGCGGAGAGATCCGGGATCGCATGGGTGCGGTGACCCGGCTCGGCGATCCCCAGCGCGGCCATCCCGACCGTCACCTTGGCGGCCACCTGGTGGCTCAGCATCGCCCCGAGTGCCGAGACGCCGACCGAGCCGCCCATCGACCGGAAGAAGGCGACCACCGAGCTGGCCGTCCCGAGGTCGGAGGGGACCACGTTGTTCTGCACCACCAGCACGAGGTTCTGCATGGTGGCGCCGAGGCCCAGCCCGAGGAACGCCATGAAGAGGCCGACCACGGCCAGGGGCGTCGTGTCGTCGATCTGACCCAGCAGGGCCAGGCCCACGATGACGAACACCATGCCGCCGACCAGCCAGCGCTTGTAGCGACCGGTGTGGCTGATGATCCGCCCGGTGGCGATGCTCGAGACGAGCAGGCCACCGACCATCGCGATCGACATCAGTCCGGCGTGGGTCGGGGTCATCCCGCGACTGAGCTGGAAGTACTGGCTGAGGTAGACCGTCGCGCCGAACATCGCGATCCCGACCAGCACGGAGGCTCCGGTGGCCAGGCTCGTCGTACGGTCCCGGAAGAGCCGCAGCGGGATGACCGGGTCGACGGCCACTCGCGCCTCGACGTACACGGCGACGACCACGACGCCCACGCCCAGCGCGATCAGGGCGAGCGAGGTGGCCGACGCCCAGGCGAACTGGTTCCCGGCCAGTGACACCCAGACGAGCAGGATCGAGACGCCGCCGACGATCAGCGTCGCGCCGAGGTAGTCGATGGTGACCTCGCGGCGTACGACGGGCAGGTGCAGCGTCTTCTGCAGCACCCCGAACGCCAGCGCGGCGACCGGCAGGCCGACGAAGAAGCACCAGCGCCAGCCGAGCCCGGGGGCGTCGACGATCAACCCGCCGATCAAGGGGCCGCTGACCGTGGCCAGCGCGAAGACGGCGCCGAGGTAGCCGGAGTAGCGACCACGCTCGCGCGGCGGCACCATCGTCGCGATCACCACCTGGACCAGCGCGGTCAGGCCACCGACGCCGAGACCCTGGACCACCCGGGCGCCGATCAGCACCTCCATGCTCGGCGCGAAGCCGGCGATCAGGGTGCCGATCGAGTAGATGACCAGCGCGCTCTGCACCAGCAGCTTCTTGCTGAACAGGTCGGCGAGCTTCCCCCACAGCGGCGTGGTGGCGGTCATCGAGAGCAGGGTGGCCACGACCACCCAGGTGTAGCCGGTCTGGCTGCCCTCGAGATCGGTGATGATGCGCGGCAGGGCGTTGGCGACGATCGTGCTCGACAGCATCGCCACGAACATCGCGAGGAGCAGGCCGCTCAGGGCCTCCATCACCTCGCGGTGGGTCATCTGCGCGGGTACGTCGAGGGGTGCGGCCGGGGCGGACTCGACGGAGGGCGGGACAGCGCGGCGGGGCACGGGCACTCGATTCACGGAGGAGAAAAGGTTGTGTTGGGCAACCATATTCGCCCGACCCCGATCCGCCCAGCGAACGAGACCCAAGCCACCCCGGACATGCAGCGACCCGCAGACGTGGGCCTCGGAGGAGGCCCGCTCCGGCGGACGTGATGACCGGATCGCCTGCGGGTCGGGTGACTGCTGTGGATTCGCCAGCTGCTCCCAGCTGGCTGGTCGCTGCTAGCGGGCAGCCACCTCACGCGTCCTCGAAGAAATCATTCTCTGGACCACCTCCTTTCCCGTGTGCTGCCACGGTAGGCGCGCGTCGTCCAGCCTTCAAGGACTTTTCCGTTCGGCCGCGCGGGACCGGGCGCACCGATCGCTCAGTCGGCGGCCGCCGCGAACTGGGCCCGGTAGAGCCGGGCGTAGGCGCCGCCGAGCCGCAGCAGCGACTCGTGGGTGCCCTGCTCCACGATCGAGCCGTCCTCCATCACCAGGATCAGGTCCGCGTCGCGGATCGTGGAGAGCCGGTGCGCGATCACGAACGACGTCCGCTCGGTCCGCAGCGCTGCCATCGCCTGCTGGAGCAGCAGCTCGGTGCGGGTGTCGACCGAGGAGGTCGCCTCGTCGAGGATCAACAGCTCGGGAGCGGCGAGGAAGGCCCGCGCGATCGTGATCAGTTGTCGCTCGCCGGCCGAGAGGTTCGACCCCTCCTCGTCGATGTGGGTGTCGTAGCCCTCGGGCAGCGAGTGCACGAAACGGTCCACGAACGTCGCGCGCGCCGCCTCGAGGATCTGCTCCTCGCTCGCCCCCGGCCGGCCGTAGGCGATGTTGTCCCGGATCGAACCGGCGAAGAGCCAGGTGTCCTGCAGCACCATGCCGATCTGTGAGCGCAGCGCCGAGCGGGGCATCGAGGCGATGTCCACGCCGTCCAGCGTGATCCGACCCGACGACACCTCGTAGAAGCGCATCACCAGGTTGACCAGGGTGGTCTTGCCGGCCCCGGTCGGGCCGACGATGGCGACCGTTTGGCCGGGGGCGGCCACCAGCGAGAGGTCCTCGATCAGCGGGACCGTCGGGTCGTAGGAGAACGCGACGTGCTCGAAGCGGACCTCGCCGCGCCGCTCCCCCGGCGCGGCGGCCGGGTGGTCGTCCTCGACCGTCTGCTCCTCGGCGTCGAGCAGCTCGAAGACCCGCTCGGCCGAGGCGACGCCGGACTGGAGCAGGTTGGCCATCGACGCCACCTGGGTCAGCGGCTGGGTGAACTGCCGGGAGTACTGGATGAACGCCTGGACGTCCCCGAGCGAGATCGACCCGTTCGCGACCCGGAGCCCGCCCAGCACCGCGATCACCACGTAGTTGAGGTTCCCGACGAACATCATCACCGGCATGATCAGGCCGCTGACGAACTGCGCTCCGAAGGAGGCCTCGTAGAGCGCGTCGTTCTCGGTGGCGAAGGTCTGCTCGACCTCGTGGCGCCGACCGAACACCTTCACCAACGCGTGCCCGGAGAAGGTCTCCTCGATGTGCGCGTTGAGCCTGCCGGTACGACGCCACTGGTCGACGAAGAGCCCCTGGGAGCGCTTCATCACCGCCCGGGCGACCAGCATCGAGAGGGGCACCGAGACCAGCGCGACCAACGCCAGCAGGGGCGAGATCCAGAACATCATCGAGAGCACCGCGACGACGGTGAGCAGCGAGGTGAGCAGCTGGCTCATCGTCTGCTGGAGGGTCTGGCTGACGTTGTCGATGTCGTTGGTGACCCGACTGAGCAGCTCGCCGCGGGGTTGGCGGTCGAAGTAGCTCAACGGCAGCGCGTTCACCTTGTCCTCGACGTCGGCCCGCATCCGCAGCACCGTGCCCTGCACGACGTCGTTGAGCAGGTAGCCCTGCAGCCAGGCCAGCACCGAGGCCGCGACGTACACCCCCAGCGCGAGCAGCAGGACGTCGGCGACGGCTCCGAAGTCGACGCCACGACCGGGCACGACCTCCATCGAGGAGACCATGTCGGCGTACGTCGTCTCGCCGCGCGCCCGCAGGAGCCGCACAGCCTCGGCCTTGGTGACGCCGTCGGGCAGCCGGCTGCCGATCAGGCCCGAGAAGACCAGGTCGGTGGCCCTGCCGAGGATGCGCGGGCCGACCGCGGTGAGCAGCACGCTCACCACCGCGAGGAGGACGACCCCGATCGCGCCGGCCCGCTGGGGAGCGAGGCGTGCCAGCAACCGCCTGGCCGACGGCTTGAACCGGGAGGCCTTCTGGCCCACCATCGCGCCGCCGAACGGGCCTCGGCCCGGACCGGGGCCGGCCTGGATCCGCTCGGTCACCTTCAACCGGTCGTCGTTCGGCTCCGCAGCGGCTGCGGTCGTCGGGGTGAGGCTCATGCCGCCTCCTCCGCGCTGAGCTGGGAGCGGACGATCTCCTGGTAGGTCGGACAGTCCGCGACGAGCTCGTCGTGCGTACCGCGACCCACCACCTGGCCGTCCTCGACCACGAGGATCAGGTCGGCGTCCCGGATCGTCGAGACCCGTTGGGCGACCAGGAAGACGGTCGCTTCCCGGGTCACCGGCCGCAGCGCGGCGCGCAGCCGGGCGTCGGTGGTGAGGTCCAGGGCCGAGAAGGAGTCGTCGAAGAGGTAGATCGCCGGGCGTCGCAACAGCGCACGGGCGATGGCCAGTCGCTGCCGCTGGCCGCCGCTCACGTTGGTGCCGCCCTGGGCGATCGGCGCGTCGAGCCCGGCGGGCAGGGCAGCCACGAAGTCACGCGCCTGGGCGATCTCGAGGGCCTCCCAGAGCTCGTCGTCGCTCGCGTCCGGACGCCCCTGGCGCAGGTTCGTCGCCACGGTGCCGGAGAACAGGTAGGACTGCTGCGGCACCAGCCCGATCGCCGACCACAGCAGGTCGGGGTCGAGGTCGCGGACGTCGACTCCCCCCACGAGCACCCGACCGCCCGTGACGTCGAAGAGCCGCGGCACGAGGTTGACCATCGTGCTCTTGCCCGCGCCGGTCGAGCCGATCACCGCGACGGTCTGCCCGGGCCGCGCTGCGAACGACACCCGCCGTACGACGGGCAGGTCGGCGCCGGGGTAGGTCAGCTCGACGTCGTCGAAGACCAGCGTGCCCGGCTCGGGGAACGCGGTGACCGGGTCCTCGGGCGGAACGACGGAGGTGTCGGTGTCGAGCACCTCGCTGATCCGGTCCGCACAGACCGAGGCACGGGGAACCATCATCAGGGTGAAGGTCGCCAGCATCACCGACATCAGGATCTGGACGAGGTAGGCGAGGAAGGCAGTCAACGCACCCACCTGCATCTCGCCGTCGGCGACCCGGTGGCCACCGAACCAGAGCACCGCCACCGAGGAGACGTTGAGGATCAACATCACCGTCGGGAACATCGTCGCCAGCCACCGGCCCGCGCGGATCGCCACCGCGGTCAGGTCCTCGTTGGCCTGCGCGAACCGCTCGATCTCGTGCGGTTCGCGCACGAACGCCCGCACCACCCGGACGCCGGTGATCTGCTCGCGCAGCAGTCGGTTGACCTCGTCGATGCGGACCTGCATGAGGCGGAAGCTGGGCACCATCTGCCGCACGATGACGGCGACGGCTGCCATCAGCGCCGGGATGGCCACCGCCAGCAACCAGGAGAGCCCGAGGTCCTCACGCATCGCCATCACGACTCCGCCGACCATCATGATCGGTGCCGCCACCATCATCGTGAAGGTCATCAGGACCAGCATCTGCACCTGCTGGACGTCGTTGGTCTCCCGGGTGATCAGCGACGGCGCTCCGAAGTGCTGCACCTCGCGCTGCGAGAACGACCCGACCCGCCGGAAGATGGCGGCGCGGAGATCGCGGCCGAAGCTCATCGCCGTGCGCGCGGAGAACCACACCGCGGCGATCGAGCAGCCGATCTGGAGGAGCGCCACCACCAGCATGACCGCGCCGGTGCGCACGATGTAGCCCGTGTCCCCCTGCGTGACGCCCTGGTCGATGATGTCGGCGTTGAGGCTGGGCAGGTAGAGCGCGGCGACGGTGCCGGTGAACTGCAGCGCGACGATCAGGGCGATCGAACGCCGGTACGGCGCCAGGTGCGTGCGCATCAGTCGGATCAGCACGGGGCGCCTCCCGGGGCGGTCGGCGAAATGGGGGGCACGATCCCCTCGAGCAGGAGGTCGGCCACGTCGGCGGGGGTGAGCGTCTCGTCGCCGTGACCCATGCCGGGGTGCCACGCCCCGAAGACCAGGCTGCGCAGGGCGAGGGCGGCGCGCTCCGGGGCGACCCGGAGCTCGGCGCGGTGCGGCGCGAAGACGAGCTCGGTGATCGTGGCCAGCAGCTGCTGGTTGGCCTCGACCACGAACCGGGGCGGCCCGGGTGGGTCCTGCGCGCCGCGCTCGCCGAACCCGTCGCCACCCAAAGCCGAGCGCACCGACATCATCACCACCATCCCCCGCTCCATCCGGTCGACCAGCAGCTCGACCGTGGCGATCACCTGGTCACGCAGGTCGGGGACGCCGACCAGCGCCGCCACCAGATCCTCGCGGGCGCGTGCGGGGTCCATGGCCTCCTGCGCCGCAGCGAGGAAGAGAGCACGCTTGTCCGCGAAGACGCGGAAGATCGTGCCCTCCGCGATCCCGGCGGCCTCGGCGATCTGACGCGTGGTGACCGCGGCGCCGTACTGCTCGAGCAACGGGAGCACGGCAGCCACGATGGCCGCACGGCGCTCCTCGGGCGACATCGGACGGGCGCGTTCGCGCTTGCTGCTCACCGGGCCAGCCTAAGTGAGTGAGCGCTCACTCACAATGCGGCCTAGGCCACCGTCAGGGGGCGAGTCGCAGGGTGGCCCACCCCGTGCCCGTGCCCGTGCCCGCGCCCGCGCCTGTGCCCGTGTCGGTACGGCGGTAGACCAGCCGGTCGTGCATCCGGCCGGGCCGGCCCTGCCAGAACTCCACGTCCTCGGGGACGACCCGGTAGCCGCCCCACTCCTCGGGCACCGGCACCTCGTCGGGGAACCGTTCCTCGGCCGCTGCAACCGCCGCCATCAGCTCGTCCCGACCGGAGACCGTGCGGGACTGGTGCGAGGCCCAGGCACCCAGACGGGAGCGGCGCGGTCGCGAGGCGAAGTACGCCGCCACCGCCTCCTCCCCCAGCGGGCTGGCGACGCCGTCGACGCGCACCTGACGCTCCAGCGGATGCCAGGGGAACAGCAGCGCACAGCGGGGGTTCGCCGCGAGCTCGCGGCCCTTGCGCGAGTGCGTGTTGGTGAAGAAGACGAAGCCCTCCTCGTCGACGCCCTTGAGCAGCACCATCCGCGAGGACGGCCGCCCCTCGGCGGAGACCGTGGCGAGCACCATCGCGGTCGGTTCGTGCAGCCCGGCCTCGAGCGCCTCGGTCAGCCAGGCCCGGAACATCGTCACCGGGTCGGGCGCCAGATCGCTCTCCACGAGCCCCGCTCGGGCGTACTCCTCGCGCAGTCCGGCGATGTCCAGATCGTGCGGATCGGCCTTCTCCATGCCTCCGACAGTAGGCGAGTCACCGTGCCAACAGGTGGGCACACGTGCGCGACGGCGGCGGCCGGGGCAGAATGCCCTCCGGGCAACCGCCCCGAACCCCCGACGTTGAAGGAGTCACGCGCGCATGGCTGAGGTACACCACGGACTCGAAGGTGTCATCGCGTTCGAGACCGAGATCGCCGAGCCCGACAAGGAGGGTTCCGCGCTGCGCTACCGCGGCGTCGACATCGAGGACATCGTCGGCCGGGTGCCGTTCGAGAACGTCTGGGGCCTGCTGATCGACGGCTCCTACGACCCCGGCCTGGCGCCGGCCGAGCCGTACAACCTGCCCGTGCACACCGGCGACGTGCGCGTCGACGTCCAGGCCGCGGTCGCGATGCTCGCGCCGGCCTTCGGCTTCGGCCAGACCTACGACATCTCCGACGAGCAGGCCCGCGACGACCTGGGTCGGGTCGCCGTCATGGTGCTCTCGTACGCCGCCCAGTCGGCCCGCGGCCTGAACAGCCCGGTCGTGCCCCAGTCCATCGTGGACGAGGGCGCGACGCTGGCCGAGAAGTTCCTGATCCGCTGGAAGGGCGAGGCGGACCCCAAGCACGTCAAGGCGATCGACGCCTACTGGAGCAGCGCGGCCGAGCACGGCATGAACGCCTCCACCTTCACCGCCCGGGTGATCACCTCGACCGGCGCCGACGTGGCGGCCGCGTTCTCGGGTGCGATCGGCGCGATGAGCGGCCCGCTGCACGGCGGCGCCCCGAGCCGGGTCCTCGGCATGATCGGCGACGTCGAGAAGTCCGGCGACGCGTCGGCGTACGTCAAGGGTCTGCTGGACCGTGGCGAGCGCCTGATGGGCTTCGGTCACCGCGTCTACCGGGCCGAGGACCCGCGCGCCCGGGTGCTGCGCCGGACCGCCAAGGAGCTGAACGCGCCTCGCTACGAGGTGGCCGAAGCGCTGGAGAAGGCGGCCCTCGCCGAGTTGCGTGAGCGACGCCCCGACCGCGTGCTGGAGACGAACGTCGAGTTCTGGGCGGCGATCGTGCTCGACTTCGCCGAGGTCCCGCCGAACATGTTCACCTCGATGTTCACCTGCGCGCGCACCGGCGGCTGGTCGGCGCACATCCTCGAGCAGAAGCGGACCGGTCGCCTGATCCGCCCCTCGGCCATCTACACCGGACCCGGCGCCCGCAAGGCCGACGAGGTCGACGGCTGGAAGGCGGAGTGGGCGGGCTGAACCGGTCCTGAACCCGCGAACGGCCGGCTCCCCCCAGGGGGAGCCGGCCGTTCTGCCTTCCGATCGGGGGGCGCTCAGTCCTTGGCCAGCCGGCTCTGGAACCAGCTCGTGCGCGCCTTGCCGCCCTTGCGGGTCAGCGAGATGTGCATGTGGTCGCGATGCCGCAGGGTCTTGGAGCACTTCCGCTTCTTCGGGCAGCTGGAGCTGAGGTAGGGCTTCGGGTCGAAGCGGTCCCAGGCGGGGTACATCCGGTCGTTCCAGATGATGTACATGACCCCCATCCGTCGGGCCTTGGCGTGCTCGTTGCCCTTCTTGTCGGTCGCGAAGGCATCGGCGAGGAACGCCCGGGCGCGCTTGCGATCCGCCTTCTTCGCCGCGTCCAGCGACCAGTCGAAGGCGCGCCCCTCCTTGTGCTCGGAGGCACCGCCGCCACATGCCCGCGAGATGCCTCCCTGGCGGCCGCCGTACTTCGTGACCAGCCAGCGGGCCAGGTACTTCGTCCCGGCCTTGGCCCGGGGGCTGCACTTGCTCTGTCCCTGGTAGCCGGCGTAGTCCTCGACCACGGCCGCCTGGGCTGCTCCGGGCGCGATCAGCGCGAGTGTCAGGAGCAGGGGCGCGAGGACACGCGCCGCTCCACGTTGGATGAACATCAGGGCCAATCCCTCCCTAGGTTGGGCACCAACCATCGAGGCTAGGTCGGGCGTCGCGGCCCTGTCCGGCGTTGACTGTCGGAACGGCCGGTTAGCCTGCCGGACATGACCCGTCTGGACCAGATCGATGTCTGGAATGCGGAGGCCGCGGCCTTCGACGACGCCCCCGACCATGGCCTGCTCGACGCGGGCGTCCGGGCGGCCTGGCGTGCGCTGCTGGTCGACGTGCTGCCGGCCGCGCCGGCCCGGATCGCCGACCTCGGCAGCGGCACCGGCACGCTTTCGTTGCTGCTCGCCGCCGAGGGTGATCGGGTCGACGGCGTGGACTTCTCCCCGGAGATGGTGCGGCTTGCCCGGGAGAAGGCCACCGGCGTCGCGGGCGTGTGCTTCGTGGAGGCCGATGCGGCCGCTCCCCCGCTGCCGCCGGCGTCGTACGACGTCGTGCTGTGTCGGCACGTGCTCTGGGCGATGCCCGACCCCGCGGACGCGCTGGCGCGGTGGATCGAGCTGCTCGCTCCCGGCGGGATGCTGCTGCTGGTGGAGGGCCGGTGGTCCAACGAGGCCGGACTGAGAGGCGCCGAGACCGTCGCGCTCGTCGAGGCGACCGGGCGGCGGGCCACGCTGCGGCCCCTGCCCGAGGCGATCTACTGGGGGCGCGAGATCACCGACGAGCGCTACCTCGTGGTCAGCTGAGTCGCTTGCCGAAGCAGCGCGAGAGCGGCGACCAGTGGTAGTGCCCGAAGGCGGGCACCGGCGTGTAGCCGGACGACGTGTAGAGCGCGATCGCCTCCGGCTGCTTGGTGCCGGTCTCGAGCACCAGGGCCTCCACACCGGCCGCTGCCGCGGTCGCCTCGAGGTGGGTGAGCATCTGCCGGGCCAGACCCGAGCCGCGGTGGCCGGGCGCGACGTACATCCGCTTGATCTCGGCCGTGCGGGTGGTGCCGAACGCCTCGACCGAACCACGACGCCAGGCACCGGTGGCTACCGGACGCTCCGCGAGGTAGCCGACGAAGAAGGCACCGCCGTGGCCCTCGAAGGCCTCCGGCACGATCGGGGACTCGTCGCCGCTGCCGTAGCGCTCGGCGTACTCGGCCTGGACGGCGTCGATCAGCGCCAGGGCGTCGGGATCCGTGATCGGCACCCGTCGTACGACCAGGGCGGGCTCAGGCAACCGCGTTCCCGCAGGAGTCGCAGAACCGCGCGTCGTGGTCGTTGCGGACCCCGCAGCGCGAGCAGTACGGACCCGTGGCCGCCTCGTGGGCCTGACCGGGGTCGGCATCGTCGACGGTGCGCCCCACCCCGAGCAGCCCCTCGCCGTCGGTCAGGTAGGCGGCCGAGTCCTTCACCACCGGCATCGTCTCGCCGGCGCCGTAGCGTGCGGTCGCTCCCATGAAGCCGGCGCTGGTGAGGCCGAAGCCGACGACGGCGGCGAAGCCACCGCCGGCGAAGAGGGCGAAGCTGCGCCCCATGTCCCCCGGCCCGGACATGGCCGGATCGAGGCCCATGTCGTCGGAGAAGATGCCCGAGGCGAACGACACGAAGCCGTAGCCGAGGGCGGCGAGTCCGCCGACGAGCAGCACGAGGCCGACCGCCCGGAGGACGGTGCGGGTGCCCGCCTGGTTGCGGAGACCGGGCACTGGTGGGCGACTCCCCGAGTGGTGGCTCATCAGACGTTCCTTCTCTCGGCTCGACGGCGGCGGATGCCACAATAGGGTGCATCTGACAGCGTCGTCAGGTGCACCGCCGCCACCCACCGGAAGGCAGTCATGACCGACGCCCTGCAGATCCCCGCCGCTCTCCTGCCCGCCGATGGACGCTTCGGTGCCGGCCCGTCCAAGATCCAGACCGGGCACCTCGACGCCCTGGCGGCGACGGGAGCGTCATTGATGGGCACCTCGCACCGTCAGGCGCCGGTCCGCGACACGGTCGGTCGGGTGCGCGAGGGTCTGGCCGCGCTCTTCTCGCTGCCGGACGGTTACGAGGTGGTGCTCGGCAACGGTGGCGCCACGGCGTTCTGGGACATCGCGACGTACGGCTTGATCCGGGAGAAGAGCCAGCACCTGACCTTCGGGGAGTTCTCCTCGAAGTTCGCCCAGGCCGCCACCGAGGCGCCCTGGCTGGCCGACCCGTCGGTGATCAGCGCGGAGCCGGGCTCGCGCCCCGAGGCAGTCGCCGAGCACGGCGTCGACGTGTACGCGTGGGCGCACAACGAGACGTCGACTGCCGTGATGGCGCCCGTCGTACGCCCGTCCGGGACGTCGGCGGAGTCGGCGCTCGTCCTGATCGACGCGACGTCGGGAGCCGGTGGCCTGCCGGTCGACCTGAGGGAGGTCGACACCTACTACTTCGCGCCGCAGAAGTGCTTCGCCTCGGACGGCGGGCTGTGGATCGCGATCATGTCGCCCGCCGCGCTGGAGCGGGCCGCGGCGATCGGTGCCTCGGACCGGCACATCCCGGCCTTCTTCGACCTGCCGACCGCGATCGACAACTCGTCGAAGAACCAGACCTACAACACGCCGTCGGTCGCCACGCTGTTCCTGATGGCCGAGCAGCTGGACTGGATGAACGCCGAGGGTGGCTTGGCCGGAATGGTCGCGCGGACGACCGCGAGCTCGGACGCGCTGTACGGCTGGGCCGAGAAGACGTCGTACACCTTCCCGTACGTGGAGAACCCCGAGCACCGTTCGCTGGTGATCGGCACCATCGACTTCGAGGAGTCGGTGGACGCGGCCGCGGTGGCGAAGGTGCTCCGTGCCAACGGGATCGTCGACACCGAGCCCTACCGCAAGCTCGGCCGCAACCAGCTGCGGATCGCGATGTACCCGGCGGTCGACCCGGCCGATGTCGAGGCGCTGACCGGCTGCATCGACTACGTGGTGGAGCGGCTTTCCTGACGGTTCATCAAGGTATGCAGATCAACCTGCACTTCCCATGCTCTGCAGAGCACGGGAAGTGACTGTTCGGCTGCATCCCATGGTGAAGCTGCCCACGTTCTCCTCGCCGACCCGTCACTTCCGGTGACGTCCCGACAACCACAACTGGCAGGTCGACCCGCTCCCGACAACCACAACTGGCAGGTCAGCGCTTGAGCAGCTTCAGGGTGGCGCGTTCCAGGGCGGCTTGGCGAGCATCCGGGGTGTCATGGGTACGCCGGGTCGTCGCCCGGATGGTCCGACCCTCCTCGTAGGCCTCGACCACCCGCGGGTCGACGTACGCCGAGCGCGCCAGGGTCGGCGTGTTGCCGAGGAACGACGCGACCTCCTTCATCGCCCCGGCGACCGCGCGCTTGCGCGACGCCTTCGTCTCGCCCGGCTCGTCGGTCTCGGCCAACGCGGCCGCAGCCAACACCGTCGCGTGCCAGGTCCGGAAGTCCTTCGCAGTGGCCTCCAGCCCGGTGGAGGCTCGGACGTACTCGTTGACCAGCTCGGGCAGCACCGAGCGCCAGGACCGGCCCTCCTTGTACGACAGCAGCCGCGGGTCCTGCCCACGGCGTCGCCGCATCACCTCGATCGCCTCGACCACCACCGCGTCGTCGATCTCGATCTCGTGCTCCACGCCCGACTTCCCGACGAATCCGAAGACCAGCCGCCCCTGGTGCCGCCGCACGTGCCGCCGCTCCAGGGTGGTCAACCCGTAGCTGCCGTTCTCGTCGGCGTAGGCGTCGTTGCCGATCCGGAAGTACCCCAGGTCCAGCAGACGTACGGCGGCCGCGCAGGCACGCTCGAGCGGCATCCCCTCACGCCCCAGGTCCGCGACCACCAGCTCACGCGCCCGACTCAGCGCCCGGCCGAACTCCTGCATCCGCTCGAACTTCTCCGCGTCCCGTCGGGTGCGCCAGTCCGGGTGGTACAGGTACTGGCGCCGGCCGGCGTCGTCGGTGCCCACCGCCTGCAGGTGGCCGTTCGGGTACGGCGTGATCCACACGTCGGTCCAGGCCGGCGGGATCACCAGCTCCTTGACCCGCTGGACCTCCTCGGCTCCGAGCCGATCGCCGTGCTGGTCCCGGTAGGTGAACCCCGCTCCTGCCCGGCGCCGGGTCCACCCGGGCTGGTCCGGTGACGTACGACGCAGCCTCGGCATGCCGAAGTACCTATCCCCGCCGGCGCAGCACAAACATCAGCAGCACGATCCCGCCCAGGGCGATCCAGGCGGTCAGGAACCACGGCCAGGCCGGCCGCTCCGCGCTCGTCTGCTCGGGCAGTTCCCGCCCCACGCGCGACCGGGTCGTCGCCGACGGCTCCGGGGACGGCGCGGCCGACGTGGACGCCCCCTGCGAGGCGCCGCCCGACGCCCCGTCCGAGGCGCCCTCCGACACCCCGTCCGACGCGCCGGCGCCCATCGCCCGGCGGATCTCCTGCGGCAGCGGCACCCGGAGCACGTCGGTGTACTGACCCTCGGTGCTGACGGCCAGGTCGCCGTCGGGCAGGACCGCGATCGCCTCGCCCTGCTGCTGCGAGGGCAGGTAGAACGACCCGACCTCGACCAGCTCCGGGAACGTGTAGACGGCCGCCTGGGTGTAGTTGCGCACCACGACATGACGGCCGTCGGCGAAGAAGGCGCCGTCGGTCGCCATCTTCAGCACGTCCCCCATCGGCCGGAGCACGTTGCGCCCCTCGGCCGAGAGCCGCGCCGGGGCCTCGTGGAAGGTGCCGCCGAAGACCGTCTTGGTCGCGACGTACAGCCGGCCGGTCACCGGATGACTCAGCAGCGACTCCGCGTTCGCCGGGCCGTCCGGGTAGCCCAGCTCGTACGACGCCACCTCGCCGGTGCGCTCGCCCCGACCCACCTGGATCCGGGCGACCCGAATCGAGGAGCGGACCGCGTTGTTGTCCCCGACGTCCCCGACCCAGACGTCCCCGTCCGGCGCCGGCGCCAGCGCCTCGACGTCGGTGGGGTCCTCGGACCACCGGGTGACGCCGACCGTCCTCCCGGAGCCGACCTCGACCGCGAAGACCCGACCGGTGTCGCCGGAGTCGTTGGTGGTCAGCGCCAGGCCGTCGCGGACCACGAGGCCGCTGGACTCGACGATCTCGGGGTCGGCGAAGGTCAGCATCACGTTGCCGTCCTCGGCCGGCGCAGCGGCGCTCAGCCCCAGCGTGAACGGGACCAGCAGCAGCGCGGCGAGGAGACGGTCACGCACGTGATCGGTCCACCTCGGCGAGCAGGTCGGCCAGCCGCGGCCGGATCGACCAGGCGGTGACCATCTCGTCGTACTCCGCGCGGACGCCGCCGCCCTTGACCGGGCTGCCGGACAGGACCGCGCGCAGCATCGTGTTGCGCGGGGTGTGCTGGCTCTCCACGAACTGCACGACGTCGACCTTGTAGCCCTCGAGCCGCAGCAGCGAGGCACGCAACGCGTCGGTCAGCGTGTCCGCCAGCCGCTCGCGAAGGATGCCGTGCCGGGTGACCATCGCGTACGGCGACGGCGTGGGGTTGCGGCGCAGCTGCGCCGCGATGTCGTGGTGGCAGCAGGGGGCGGCCAGCACCAGCCGGGCCCGCCAGGCGACGGCCCGGGCGAGCGCCTCGTCGGTGGCGGTGTCGCAGGCGTGCAGCGCGAGCACCACCTCCGGGTCCTCGTCGAGGGTGGCGCCGGAGATGCTGCCGACCACGAACTCCGCCTCGACGCCGAGCTCGGCGGCGATCGCAGTGTTGTGCTCGCGGGACTGCTCCTTGACGTCGATGCCGGTCACCCGCACGGGCAGACCGCGCACCTCGGTCAGGAAACGCTGCGCGGCGAAGGTCAGGTAGGCGTTGCCGCAGCCGAGGTCGGCCACCCGCAGCGGCTCCTCGGCGGTGGGGCGACGGAGCTTGCCGCGCTTGATCGCGTCACCGATCGAGGCGTCGAGCAGACGCAGGAACTCCTCGACCTGGCGGTACTTGGCCTGACGGCTCGGCTTCAGCTTCCCGTCGGCGTCGGTCAGGCCGATCGCCCGGAAGACCGGGTCGTCCTCGGCGAGCAGTCGCTCCTTGTCGCGGTCGTGGCCGCGGTCGACCTCGACCTCCTCGGAGCGCTCGGTGGTGTGCAGCAGCGCCTCGAGTTTCTTCGTCACCCGGACCTGGTGGCTCTGGGTCGTGGTCTCGACGTGCCAGTTGCCGAAGGGTTCGTCCAGCAGGGCGTCCACCGCGTCCCGGGCGGCGTCGCCGACGGCGTGGTTGGAGGTGTGCGCCTGGGTCTCGTCGTACGCCACGACCTGCAGGTGCCGGCCGGCCTTGAGGTCGACGTAGCGGAACTCGACCCGCTTCCAGGTCGGCTGCTGGCCCTTCTGGCGCCCGGAGGCGACCGCCTTGACCAGCGCATCGGGGTCGAGCAGGTGGCTGCGCATCTTCGCCAGCACCCGCAGCAACGGCTCGCTCACCGGTTCACCACCGCAGCGATCACGACGACCAGGATCAGGCCCACCAGGGCGGCAGGGATCACGAGACGACGGTAGCGGGGATTCACGCCTGAAGTTTAGAGGCGAGCAGTTCAGCCAGGTGCATCGACGGGACCTGGGCGAGGTCGTCGAGCTGCACCCGGCAGGACATCCCGTCGGCCAGGACGACGGCGTTCTCGTGGGCCCGCAGCGCCGGCAACAGGTGCGTCTCGGCCACCGCGGTCGACACCTCGTAGTGGCCCTGCTCCATGCCGAAGTTGCCGGCCAGGCCACAGCAGCCCGCCACGCGGGTCAGCGTCGCCCCGGCCGCGCGCAGCAGCTTCTCGTCCGCCTCCCAGCCGAGCACCGAGGAGTGGTGGCAGTGCGGCTGCGCGACGATCTCGACCCCGGTGAGGTCCGGCGGGGTCCAGTCGATCCTCGCCAACAGCTCGGCGAAGGTCAGCACGCCCCGGGCCACCTCGACCGCACGCGGGTCGTCGCTGAGCTCGACGGCGTCGCTGCGCAGGGTGGCCAGGCAGGAGGGCTCCAGGCCGACCACCGGCACGCCGCCGGCGACGTACGGCGCGAGCGTGGCGACCGTGCGCGCCATGATCCTCTGCGCCTTGTCGAGCTGGCCGGTGGTGATCCAGGTCAGGCCGCAGCAGGCGTCCTCGTCGATCACCCGGACCCGCAGCCCGGCAGCCTCGAGCACCCGGATCGCGGCGTGCGCGTTCTGCGGGAAGAAGTGGTCGGTGAAGGAGTCGGCCCAGATCCAGACATCCGGCTCCGCGACGCCGGGACCCGGGCGTGCCGAAGCGCGCTCGGCCCTGTTCAGGCCGCGGCGCAGGGTCCGCGGCGCGAAGTCCGGGATGGAGCGCCGCTGGTCGATCCCTGCGGTGGCCCGGGCCAGGGTGGCCAGCGGCCGGACCCGGAGCATCCGGTTCAGCAGCGGCGCCATCGGGGCGGCCAGCGCCGCCCACTGCGGCAGCCGGCCCAGCGTGTAGTGGCTGCGCGGACGCCGCTTGCCGGCGTACTTCTGGTGCAGCGCCTCGGACTTGTAGGTCGCCATGTCCACGCCGGTGGGGCAGTCGGAGGCGCAGCCCTTGCAGGAGAGGCAGAGGTCGAGCGCCTCGGCCACCGCGGGGGCGCCGAGCCCACCGACCAGCGAGCCGTCCATCGCCTCCTGCAGCACCCGCGAGCGACCGCGGGTGGAGTCCTTCTCGTCCCGGGTGGCCAGGTAGGAGGGGCACATCACGCCGTTGGTCGCCGGCGCCACGCACTTGCCGACGCCGGTGCAGCGGTGCACGGCGTTGCCGAAGGAGCCGCCGTCGTGGGTCATCCGCAGCGCGGGCACGATCGGCAACCGCGGCCGGGTCGGGCGCAGGTGCGCGTCGAACGGGTCGGGGTCGACCAGGACGCCGGGGTTGAGCAGGTTCTCCGGGTCGCAGATCGCCTTCGCGGCGGCGAACAGCTGCAACGACTCCTCGTCGTACATCAGCGGCAGCAGCTCCGAGCGGGCCCGCCCGTCGCCGTGTTCGCCCGAGAGCGAGCCACCGTACTCGCGCAGCTTGCGCGCCGACGCGGTCAGGAAGTCGCGGAAGACCCGGGTGCCGACCTCCTCGGACTCGCCGACGAACGGGAAGTCGATCCGCACGTGCACGCAGCCGTCGCCGAAGTGGCCGTAGGGCACCCCGTCGAGGTCGTGGTCGCGGAGCAGTTCGTCGAAGTCACGCAGCCAGGCACCGAGGTGCTCGGGCGGTACGGCGGCGTCCTCCCAGCCCGAGTACGCCGGGCGGCTGAGGCTGCGAGCCGCCAGACCGGCGCCGTCCTCCCGGATCCGCCACAGCGCCGCCGACTCGGCCGGCGAGACCACCACCCGGTGGTCCAGGGCCTGGCCGCTCGCGACCACCCGGGCCGCCACCGAGGAGGCGTCCTCACCGGCGACCTCGACGAAGAGCCAGCCGGCTCCGCGGGGCAGCTCGGGCACGGCGTTGCCCCGGGCCCGGACCAGGTCGACGATCCGGGAGTCCAGGCCTTCGCAGGCGATCAGGCGCCCCGCGCCGGCCGCCAGCAGCGCCGGCACGGCGTCGGCCGCCTCGGCCATCGAGGCGTAGCCGAGCAGCACGAGCTGGCGGTTCGGCTCGTCGTGGACCAGGTCGACGGTCGCCTCCAGGACGAGGCCCAGGGTGCCCTCGGAGCCGACCAGGAAGCGGTCGAGGCGGCGGTCGTTCTCCGGCAGCAGGTGCTCCATCGAGTAGCCGCTGACCTGCCGCGTGAAGCGGCCGAACTCGGTCCGCACGTGCGCGAGGTGGTGGTCGACCAACCCGGTCAGCGCCCTGCCTGCCGCCCCGGTGGCGCCCGCAGCGCCGGTGGTGACGACCTCGCCGGTGCCGAAGGCGACCCGGAGCGACTCCACGTTGTCGACCATCCGGCCGTAGCCCAGCGCGCGGGAGCCGCAGGCGTTGTTGCCGATCATCCCGCCGATGGTGCAGCGGGTGTGCGTGGACGGGTCGGGGCCGAAGCGCAGGTGGTGCGGGGCGGCGGCTCGCTGCAGGACGGCGTGCACGACACCGGGCTGGATCACGGCGGTGCGGGCCTCGGGGTCGATCGAGAGCACCTTGTTCAGGTGACGGACCGTGTCCACGACCAGGCCCGGCCCGACCGCGTTCCCGGCGATCGAGGTGCCGGCGCCGCGCATGGTCAGCGGGACGCCGAGGGTGCGGGAGACGTCCAGGATCGCGAGCAGCTCGTCGGTGTCGCGCGGCCGGGCCACCGCCTGCGGCACGACCCGGTAGAGCGAGGCGTCCGAGGAGTAGAGGGCCCGGCTCAGCGTGGAGTCGTCGACGTCGTCGACGCCCCGGCTGCGCAGCGCGGCGACCAGCTCGCCGTACGGCGCGGCGGAGCGGCCGGCTGCCGGGTCGGCAGAACGTTCAGCGGGGCGTTCGACGGGGGACGCAGGCACGTCACCAGTGTTCCATCGATGCCCGGAACACCTGTGCCAGGTCCTCCCCTCGGACCTCCCGCGGAGCGGTCGCGAGCAGCCGCTGCTGCTGCAGCGAGCCGGCGACCAGGTCGTCGATGTCACCGTCGCCGTACCCGACCGCCGACAGGCCGTTGGGGATGCCCACGTCGCGCATCAGCCGGGTGAGTACGGCGGGCAGCACGTCGGGTCCGGTGGCGGAGCTGGGGAGTGCGGGGTCGAGCAGCCGGGCCGCGTGCAGGTGCCGCTCGGGGGCGGCGGAGAAGGTGAACCGGAACGCCTCGGGCGCGGTCAGCGAGACCGCCATCCCGTGCGGGACGATCGCCTCGGCCTGCGGGTAGCCCTCGGGCCGGTAGTCGCGGACCCGACCGGCGATCGGGTAGGCGTTGGCGTGCGGGATGTGCACGCCGGCGTTGCCGAAACCCAGCCCGGCGAAGGTCGCGGCCATCGCCATCTGCTCCCGGGCCGGGGCGTTGCTGCCGTCCCGGACCGCCGCGCGGAAGGCGCCGGCGAGCAGCGAGAGCGCCTTCTCCGACCACAGGTCGGCGATCGGGTTCGCGCCGCAGTAGGGCACCCGCTGCTCCGGCCGCTTGGCCTCGAAGTCGGCGTACCAGCGCGCGGTGTAGCTCTCCAGTGCATGGCAGAGGATGTCCAGCCCCGAGGCTGCCGTGACCAGGGACGGCTGGCTGAGGGTCAGGGTCGGGTCGACGACGGCCAGGGTGGGTCGCAGCGCCGGGTGGCTGATCCCGGTCTTCACCTTCAGCGACAGCACGTCCAGCACGCAGATCGTGGTGCTCTCGCTGCCGGTGCCGGTGGTGGTCGGGATCGCCACCAGCGGCAGCAGCCGCTCGGTGGGCGCCAGCGCTCTGCCGACCGGGGCGTTGAGGTAGTCCATCAGCTCGCCCGGGTTGGTGGTGAGCAGGTTGACCGCCTTGGCGGTGTCGATCGCCGACCCCCCGCCGACGGCCACGATCGCGTCGAACGGCCCGGCGTCGCGGGCGAAGTCGATCGCCTCGCGCATCGAGTCGTCGGTCGGCTCCACGTGCACGCCGTCGTACGTCGTGACCTGCAGGCCGCGGGCGGCGATCTGCTCGGCGATCCGGGCCGGGTGGCCGGTGGCGGCCACGCCGGCGTCGGTGACCAGCAGCACCCGCTGG
>NZ_JBFIKK010000054.1:0-20170 GCF_041600255.1 Nocardioides sp.
CAGGCCCGACGCCTGGCCTGCGAGGCCGGGATCATCCCGGCCGTCCTCGGCGGGGCCTCCCAGGTCCTCGACCTCGGCCGTCGGCGCCGGTTCCACACCGCCTCCCAACGCATCGCGCTGGCCCTGGAACAGGGCGGCTGCACCGCCGAGGGCTGCGACTGGCCCCCGGGGATGTGTCACGCCCACCACGACACCCCCTGGTCCCGCGGTGGACCGACCGACCTCAGGAACGGCCGGCTGCTCTGTCCACGCCACCACGCCCGTGCGCACGACCCCGACTACGAGACGACCAAGCTCCCCGGCGGGAAGGTCGCCTTCACCCGGCGCTGCTGAGCCGACCGACCGCCCCGCCGCGCCGTCCATCCCGATGACGCGTTCACTACTCGTCGTCGAGCCCGCGCTCGATGGCGTAGCGGGTCAGCTCGACCCGGTTGTGCATCTGCAGCTTGCTCAGCGTGTTCTGCACGTGGTTCTGCACGGTGCGGTGAGAGATCACCAGACGTTCGGCGATCTGCTTGTAGGAGAGCCCCTTGGCGACCATCCGGAGCACCTCGGTCTCGCGCTCGGTCAGCTCGGGGTGATCGGCCGCCACGTCCTTCGCACCCGCCGGATCCGAGAGCCGGCGGAACTCGCCCAGCACCAGCCCGGCCAGCCCGGGCGTGAACACGGTGTCACCGGCCGCGACACGACGTACGGCGGCGATCAGCTCCTCCCGTGAGGCGGACTTGACCAGGTAGTCGGTCGCACCCGCCTTGACGGCCTCCAGTACGTCGGCCTGCTCGCCGGAGGCCGAGAGGATCAGCACCCGTGCCGACGGGTCCTGGCGCAGCACCTCGGCGGTGACCTCCACCCCACTGGGCCCGGGGATCTGCAGGTCGAGCACGACCACCTGCGGCGTGGTCGCCCGGAAGCGCGCCAGCGCCTCGTCACCGCTGGCTGCCACGGCGACCACGTCGAAACCCGCGGCAGCCAGGTCACGTTCGACCGCGTCGCGCCACATCGGGTGGTCGTCGACCACCATCAGCCGGACCTGTTCCTGCATCATCCGTGCTCCCTTCGGCCTCGATGGACGGCTCGCCGACCCTAGCGAGGCTCAGGACGGCGGCGGCACGTATCGGCCACGACGGTGCACGAGCGGCGCGTCGTCGTCGCCGATCGTCACCTCGTCGATGCGGCAGGTGACCAGCGTCGACCAGCCGACGTCCGTCGTGGACTCCACGCTCACCCCGACCCACGAGCCGGCCCCGACCAGCCGGGGTCCCCACGCGGTCTGCTCGAACTCGCCCTGACGGAAGACCCCGCCGGGCGCCGGTGCTGTCCCGGCGAAGCCCTCGGCCAGGTTGCGGTGCTCCCAGGCCAGCAGCGCGACCACGGCCCGACCGGTGCGTTCGAGCGCCTCGGCCAGCTCGGCATCCGGGTCCACCAGGCCCAGCACCCGCGCCGGCTCACCGTTGGCCACCATCAGCGAGGAGACGGTCAGCCCGGCCCGGTCGTTCTCGTCGCCGGCCGTCCACAGGGTGACCGCACCACCGAGGCGGCCGCGGAACCGCCGCACCGGGTCCGGCTCAGGGTCGGCGAACGGGTGGTCGGAGTGGATGGTCACTCGGCGAGCCTACGAGGCACCGACAGCACCCACTCGGTGCCGGAGGAGTCGGAGATGAGCTCGGCCGTACCGCCCAACTCGGTGAGCCGCCCCCGCACGGACTGCGAGATGCCCAGCCGACCGTCCGCCTCGGCGCGTTCCAGCCGCCCCTCGGGGATCCCCGGACCTTCGTCACGGACCGACACCTCGACCCGGTCCCCGAACTCCTCCAGCAGCACCCAGGCCGGCGCCCGGTCGCCGACGTGGGCCGCGACATTGTCCAGGCACGCCGCCACCGCGGCCACCAGCTCACGAGCGGCCCCGGCCTCGAGCAGCACCGGGTGTCCGGGCAGTACGACGGTCACCCCGGGCCGGTTCGACAGCCGGGACAGCTCATCGGCCACGTCCGCGTCGCCGGCAGGCCCCAGGGTCGTGATCGCGTCCTGGCGCTGGATCAGGGTGCGCAGCGCCGTCTCCTGCTCGCCGGCCAGCCGACCGAGCTCGGCCACCTCGCCGCCGAGCTCGACGCCCCGACGCTGGACCATGGCCAGCACCTGCAGCACGCCGTCGTGGACCGCCCGAGCCAACCGGGCACGTTCGGCCGACGCCGCCGCGGCCCGCTCGGCGACGTCGCGCTCGTCGGCCATCCGCATCAGGGAGCCCGCCATGTACCCCACGATCGGTCCACCGAGCAGCAGCAGGAAGACGTTGCCGTAGTTGGACTGGGTGATCTCCTCGCGGATCACCAGGTCGGCGCCGGCGAGCACGATCGCCGCCGCGAGCCCTCCGCGCCAGCGCCAGTGCACCGCCCAGGCCAGCAGGGCGGCCATCACCCAGAAGCCGGGCACGGTCGCCTGGAAGCCCTCCCCCTTGATCGCCGGGGAGGCCAGCAGCAGCCCCGCAGCCAGGCCCAGGTCGACGAGCAGCAGGAGCGGCGTACGTCGCTGCGGCTGGGCATACGCCCAGGTGGCGAGGGCGGTCCACCCCACCATCGCGGCCACGCACACCCAACCCGCGACCGGGCGGGCGAAGTCGTCGGGCCGGTAGAGACTCAGGACGACGGTGTTGAGCAGCACGATGCCGCGGAGCACGGCAAGGGCGCCGAAGAGTCGGTCCTCGACGGCCAGGGCAGCGGGTCCGTGACCCACGCCGGTGGAGCTCAGGACGCCTGCTTCTGGTCCCCGGCCGCTTCGGCGGCCGCGCGCTCCGCGGCCTCCTTGTCGAGCCGCTTGGACTCCTCCTTGGCCCGGGCGGCGTACATGTCGACGTACTCCTGACCGGAGAGCCGCATGATCTCGTACATGATCTCGTCGGTGATCGAGCGCAGGATGTAGCGGTCGTTCTCCATGCCCTCGTAGCGCGAGAAGTCCAGCGGCTTGCCGAAGCGCACCACCGGGCGGGTGAACGTGCCGAACTTCTTGCCCGGAGGCGCGACCACGTCGGTGCCGACCACGGCGACCGGGATCACGGGCACCTTGGTGACCAGCGCCAACCGGGCGACGCCGGTCTTGCCCCGGTAGAGCTTGCCGTCATGGGAGCGGGTGCCCTCGGGGTAGATGCCGAAGAGGTCGCCGGCGTCCAGGATCCGCTTCGCGGCGGAGAGGGCGCCCTCGGCGGCCGCGGCGCCGGACCGGTCGATGGGCACCTGGCCGACCCCGGAGAAGAACTTCTTCTGGAACCAGCCCTTGATGCCCGGGGTGTTGAAGTACTCGGCCTTGGCCACGAAGGTGACCCGGCGCGGCAACGTGAGCGGCATGAACAGCCAGTCCGCGTAGGACAGGTGGTTGCTGGCCAGGATCGCCGGGCCGGACTCGGGCACGTGGTCGGCGCCCTCGACGTGGGGCCGGAAGATCACGCGCAACAAGGGGCCGATGGCGATCCACTTCAAGAACCAGTAGAACACCGTTGCCTCCGCTTCCCAGCCGTCCACCCGTCGCGGGAAGCCTAGACCCTACGGGCCGTCCATCCCCACCCCGTCCGGCGCGTTTCGCGACGCGAGCCCCTCGACCACGCCGGTCCCGCCTCGGGCACAATGCGGCCATGACGATCCATCCGCTCGCCGTCCCCGTCTCCCGCGAAGCCCGACCCGAGTTGACCGGAGGCCGGCGAGTCGGGGTCCTGCTCAGCCACGGCTTCACCGGGTCGCCGCTCTCGATGACCCCGTGGGCCGAGCACCTCGCCGAGCGCGGGTACGCCGTGGAGGTCCCCCGGCTGCCCGGCCACGGCACCACCTGGCAGGAGATGAACACCACCGGCTGGGACGACTGGTACGGCGAGGTGACCGCCGCGCTGGAGAAGCTTGCCGCCGGGAACGATGCTGTCGTGCTGGCCGGGCTCTCGATGGGCGGGGCGCTGATGCTGCGTCTGGCCGCGGACCACCCCGACCGGGTGGCCGGCGTGGTGGTGGTGAACCCCGCCGTCTCGACCAGGCGCCTCGACGTGAAGCTCCTGCCCGTGCTCAAGCACGTCGTGCCGTCGTTCCCCGGGATCACCAACGACATCAAGAAGCCGGGTGTCGAGGAGTACGGCTACACCCGGAGCCCGCTCAAGGCGGCGCACTCGATGATGCGTGCCTGGCCGACGCTGATCGCGGACCTGCCCCGGGTGACCGCTCCCCTGCTCTACTTCCGCTCGCGGGTCGACCACGTCGTCGATGACTCCTCGCTGCCGATCATCACCGGCTCGGTCTCCTCCACCGAGATCACCCAGCGTTGGCTCGAGGAGAGCTACCACGTGGCGACGCTCGACAACGACGCGCCCCAGATCTTCTCCGAGTCCGCCGACTTCATCGCCCGGGTCACGGCCGGCTGAGCGGCTGACGGGCTGACCGACTGACGGGCTGGCCGACTGAGCGGCTGGCCGGCTGACTGACTGGCCGACTGACCGGCGTTGGCCCGGGCCACTACCCTCGAGGGGTGCAGCCCGACAGCGACGACGACGCCTGGCGCGCGATCGTCGAGAACTACGGCGACCGCGCCGACCTCGGGACCGAGACCCCGGACGCCCCCGAGGCATCGGCGGGGTCCAGTGGCCTCGACGACCTCGACCCGCCCGAAGCCACGCCCGCCCCCCTGCTGGACGAGGAGCGGTTCGTGCCCGGCTCCCCCGAGCTGCCGGCCGTGGCGCCGGACCGGCTGGCCGCCTGGAGCGGGGTCTTCGGTGCCCCGGCCGTGCTGCTGATCGCGACGGTGCTCGGCATCGGGCTGCCGGGCTGGGTCGGCTATGCGCTGGTGGCGTGGTTCGTCGGGGGGTTCGGCTACCTGGTCGCCCGGATGCCGGCCGGTCCCCGGGACCCTGGGGACGACGGCGCCCGGGTCTGAGCGACTAGCGCAACCCCGCGGCAGCGGACCTGACCAGGCCGGCCGCCCCCACCACTCCCGCCTCCGGGCCGAGCTCGGCCCGGACCAGCGGCGGCACCACCCGATGCGGGGAGCCCACCAGCGAGCGCTGCAACGCGGTACGCGCAGGTTCCAGGAGCCGGTCACCGGCCGCCGACACGCCGCCCCCGACGACCACGAGCGCCGGGTCGAACGCGGCCACGAGATTGGCCACCCCGACACCGAGCCACTCGCCGACCGAGGCGAAGGCCTGCCGGGCGACCAGGTCGCCCTCCTCGGCCGCCGCGGTCACCATCGGTCCGGTCAGCTGGTCGGGGTTACCACCGCAGAGCCGCTCCAGCAGCGTGGGCTCGAGACCGATCCGCTCACGGGCGTCGCGCACCAGCGCGTTCCCGCTGCAGTACTGCTCCCAGCAGCCGGACCCGCCACACTCGCAGGCCGCACCTTGCGGCACCACCTGCATGTGCCCGAACTCGCCGGCCATGCCGTTGCGCCCCCGGTGCAACCGCCCACCCAGGATCAGGGCGCCCCCGATGCCGGTGCCCAGGGTCAGTACGACGGCGTCGCCGGCCTGACGGCCCACCTCGCGCGCGGCACCGTGGCGCAGCTCGGCCAACGCAGCACAGTTGGCGTCGTTGTCGAGCGCGACCACCGTGCCCCAACGGTCGGCCAGCCGGGCGCGGACGTCCTCGTCGCGCCAGGGCAGGTGGGGAGCGAACAGGACGCTCTCGCCGTCCGCGTCGACGAACCCGGCTGCGGCGATGCCCACACCCGCGACCGGCTCGCCGTCGGCGACCTCGGCGACGGCCTCGCTCAGGATGTCCTCGACCAGCCGGGCCTCCACCCGACGCCCGGGCGTCGTACGCCGCGCCACCCGGCCGACGTCGCCCTCGGCGGAGACCGCGGCGGCGAGCACCTTGCTGCCCCCGATGTCGACACCGATGAACAGAGCCACCGGGCCTACCGCCGGGCCAGGTCGGCGGCGCCGATCAGCCCCGCCCGGTTCCCGAGCTCGGCCTTGCGGATCTCCAGCACCGGCCGGTGTCCGCGACCAGCCAGCTGCGCCAGGAAGGCGGCGCGGATCGGGTCCAGCAGAAGGTCCTCGGCCTCGCTGACCCCGCCGCCGATCACCACGACCGCCGGGTCCAGGATCGCGGTCAGCGAGGCGATGCCCTCGCCCAGCCAGCGACCCAGCTCGGCCAGCTGCTCGAGGGCGAAGCCGTCGCCGTCGCGGGCGGCCTCGGTGATCAGGGGGCCGGTGATCGCGGTGGCGTCTCCCCCGGCACGCTCCACCAGGTCGCGCGCCCGCGGTGACCCGCTGCCGGCGGCGTTGCGGGCCTCCCGCACCAGTGCGGAGCCACTGGCGTACTGCTCGAAACAGCCGTGGTTGCCACACCCGCAGAGGATGCCGTCGGGCACCACCCGCATGTGTCCGATCTCCGCCCCGACGCCGAACGCGCCCCGGTGGAGTTCACCGTCGAGGACGACCCCACCGCCCACGCCGGTGCCGACGGTGACCAGCAGCAGGTCGTCGACATCCTCGCCGGCGCCGAATCGGAACTCGCCCCAGGCCGCCGCGTTGGCGTCGTTCTCGATCACCACCGGCAGGTCGACCCGCGCCTCGAGGTCGGCCTTGAGGTCGAAGCGCCGCCAGGCCAGGTTGGGCGCGAAGAGCACCATGGCCCGGTTGCGGTCGACGTAGCCGGCCGCGCCGACTCCGACGGTCTCGATCCGGTGCCGCGAGGCGAGCTCGGTGACCAGGGAGGCGATCGCCTCGCCCATCGCCTCCACGTCCTCCGCGGGCGACTCGACGCGCAACTCCTCGAGGATGACGCCGTCCGCGTCCACGACGCCTCCGGCGACCTTCGTGCCGCCGACATCGATGCCGCACGCCAGCGTCATCGGTCCTCCCCCTCGGGCCAGCCCGGATCGTCGTCGAGGTCGATGTGCTCCACGCCCGTACCCGGGCGCCCCTGGCCCCGACCCGGCGCCCGACCGGGGCCACCGGCGGCGTCGTCCGGTACGGCGGTCGCCAGGATCCCGGCAGCCGCCTGCAGCAACGAGGAGGCCGCGGCGCTCAGGTGTGCGCGCACCTCGGGGCTGGCCTGACGGGCCAGGTGCACGGTGCGACAGATGGGGCAGTAGGTGCACTCGGCACTGCCGGTGGCGAGGTGCTCGTTGACCTCCCGGGCAGCGGCCGCCGCATGGCCGGCGATGTCCGAGACCCCCTGCCCGAGGTCTCCACCGTGCTCGCGCGCCCAGTCGGAGAGCGCCCCGAAGAGCTTCACGGCCTCCTCGGCCACGTTGCCGACCTCCGGGTCGCTCGTGGACGTGGGGTCCTGGGGATCGGTCACGTCGTCCTCTCCTGCGCGTCGACCAGGGTCTGCTCCTCGAACCGCACCTGCAGCTCTCCTGCTTCCACGCGAGCCCCCGCGACCCGATGGCGCGACAGGCCCGCGGGGAGCGTGAGAAGACGACGATACGACCCCACCGTGACGACCAGGTCGTCGCCGTGGCGGGCGAGGTCGACCTCCGCCCGGGTGACATTGGGCAGGCGGAGCCGCACGATCGCTCCGTCGGAGGTCCGGGTGACCCGGAACGGCCCCTCCCCGGTGGGCGCAGCCAGCGGGTCGACCCCGTCGTAGAGCGTTCTCGCCAGCTCGGTCAGCGCGGGGACGCCCACGGGCTCGCCGGTGCGGTACACCGAGCGCCACACCGGCAGGCCGGCGAACGACTGCTCGACCTGCGCGAGCACGTCGTCCTGGGCCATCACCCAGCCGGCCCGCCAGTCGTCGGCGTTCTCGGCCGGGAAGACCCGGTTGGCCACGACGCCGTCCACCCGGTAGCCGAAGAGCGACAGGGTCGTGTAGGAGCGGCGGGCCTCGGCGAGGACGACCCTCTCCGGGGTCAGCACCAGCCGGACGCTCGACTGCGGACCCGACAGCAGCCCGCGCACCTCGTCGAGCTCGGCGTGCAGCCGCTCGACGGCGTCGAAGACGTTGTCGCCGGGCATCGGCACGCCCGCGGCACGGTTCAGCACCGGCTTGAGCACCTTCACCACGCGCCGCTCGATCGGCAGCACCCGGGTCATGTACCAGCCGAGCGCCTCGGGCAGCGCAAGCAGGCGCAGGGTCTCCGCGGTGGGGGCACAGTCGACGACGATGACGTCCCACGCGTCGGAGCGGGCGTGCAGCCGGAGCTCGAGGAGCGCGAGCACCTCCTCGGCGCCCGGGATGACCGTGAGCTCCTCGGCCGCGACCGGGTCGACCCCGACGACGTCGAGCACGGTCAGCAGGTAGCGCTGGATGTCCGACCACGACTGCTCGAAGCGCAGCTGCGCATCCACCTGCTGCACGAACAGCCGGGGCGCGACCTCCGTGGGCTCGGCGCCGACCGCGGTTCCGAAGGCATCGGCCAGCGAGTGCGCCGCGTCCGTGGAGAGCACGAGGGTCCGGTTGCCGGCGGCAGCCGAGAGCGCGGCGGTGCCGGCAGCCACGGTGGACTTGCCGACGCCACCCTTGCCGGTGAACAACAGGATGCGCGCCATACGGTCGGCCCGGCTCAGCCGAGCGACTCGACGCGCTTCTTCAGACCCTTCAGCGCGGTGTCGATGAGGATCTTCTCGCCCTTGCGCTTCAGCATCCCGATCAGCGGGATGGAGACGTCCAGGGCGAGCCGGTAGGTCACCTCGGTGGACCCGTTGTCGAGCGGCTCGAGCACGTAGGCGCCGTCCAGGGCGCGCAGCATCTTGCCCTCCACCAGCGTCCAGGTGACCGAGCGGTCGGCGTCCCAGTCGTAGGAGAGCGTGTACTCGTCCTTGATCGGCGACACGTCCAGGGCGAAGAACACCTGGCTCGCGCGGCCGTCGTCGTACGTCGAGACGACATCGGCGGTGGTGACGCCCTTGGCCCACGTGGGGTAGGCGTCGAAGTCGGCGATGACGGCCATCACGGCGCCGGGTGCGGCATCGATGACGATCGAGGACGTGGTCTGCTCGGCCATGGAGCCTCCCTGGCATGTGGGCGGTGGCCCGCCGGCGTGCGCTTCGGTGAGGGAGCGTACCGGATGCGCAGACGGGCAGAACCAGGCGGTAACCTCCCCGCAGAGGCTGCGTTCCCCGTACGCCGGCAGCGTGGCGACCCAGGCAGGTTCGCCCACCCCCCACGCCCCGAGGAGGCACCGTGCGTGAGTTCTCCACGCCCCTGACCATCGAGGTGCCCGCCACGGGCAACCTCACCGACGACGTGGTGGGCAACGCACGCGACTTCCCCGACGCGGTGGCCTTCAGCCGCCAGGTCGACGGCAGCTGGGTCGACGTCACCTCCAGCGAGTTCCTGGCCCAGGTCAGCGCGGTCGCCAAGGGACTGATCGCCGCCGGCATCGAGATCGGCGACCGGGTCGCCCTGATCTCGAAGACCCGCTACGAGTGGACCCTGGTCGACTACGCGATCTGGTTCGCGGGCGCCGCCACGGTCCCGATCTACGAGACCTCCTCGGCGGAGCAGATCGGGTGGATCCTGGGCGACTCCGGGGCCCGAGCGGTGGTGGCCGAGGGAGCCGAGCACCTTGCCCGGATCAACGAGTCGCGGGCGGACCTGGACCAGCTCAACCACGTCTGGTCCATCAACGACAACGCCGTCGACGTCCTGACCCGGCTCGGCGAGGACGTCTCGGACGCCGAGCTGGAGAAGCGTCGTACGGCGGCCACGCCGCTGGACCTGGCGACGCTGATCTACACGTCGGGGACCACCGGCCGCCCCAAGGGCTGCATGCTCACCCACGGCAACTTCATGTTCGAGCTGGGCGTGGCCGTCGACGAGCTCGAGCAGCTCTTCGGCTCCGAGGAGGGCGCGACGCTGCTCTTCCTGCCGTTGGCCCACGTCTTCGCCCGGATCATCCAGATCGGCGCCGTGAAGTCCCGTACCCGCCTGGGGCACAGCAGCGACATCAAGAACCTCCTCGCCGACCTGCAGGAGTTCCGCCCGACCTTCGTCCTCGCCGTCCCGCGGGTCTTCGAGAAGGTCTTCAACACCGCCTCCCAGCGCGCGGCCGCGGACGGCCGCGGACGGATCTTCAACCGGGCGGCGGAGGTGGCCATCGCCCACTCGCGTGCCCGGGACAAGGGTCGGGTGCCGGTGGCCGTACGCGCCCAGCACGCCGCGTTCTCCCGGCTCGTCTACGGCAAGCTCCGCGACGCCCTGGGCGGCCGCTGCGTCTTCGCCGTCTCCGGCGGTGCTCCCCTGGGCGACCGACTCGGCCACTTCTACCGCGGCATCGGCCTGACCATCCTCGAGGGCTACGGCCTCACCGAGACCACGGCAGCGCTCACCGTGAACCTGCCGGACGCCCACAAGATCGGCACCGTCGGGCGCCCGCTGCCCGGCACCGCCGTCCGCATCGCCGACGACGGCGAACTGCTCTTCCGGGGCGGTCAGGTCTTCGCCGGGTACTGGGACAACGAGGAGGCCACGGCCGAGGCCCTCGAGCGCGACGGCTGGTTCCACACCGGCGACGTCGGCGAGGTCGACGACGAGGGGTTCGTCCGGATCACCGGACGCAAGAAGGAGATCCTGGTGACCGCGGGCGGCAAGAACGTCGCTCCCGCCGTACTGGAGGACCGCCTGCGGGCGCACCCGCTGGTCAACGAGTGCATGGTCGTCGGGGACGGCCAGCCCTTCATCGCCGCCCTGGTCACCATCGACCGCGAGTCGTTCTCGAGCTGGGCCAGCACCCACGGCAAGCCCGACGACGTGTCGGCCTGCCTGGACGACGAGGACCTGCGCCGCGAGATCGCGGGAGCGGTCGAGGAGGCCAACCGGGCGGTCTCCCGGGCCGAGGCGATCCGGAAGTTCCAGATCCTCGCCGAGGAGTGGACCGAGGAGGGGGGACACCTCACCCCCAGCCTCAAGCTCAAGCGCAACGTCGTGATGCGCGAGTTCCGCGACGAGGTCTCGGCGCTCTACCCCTCCTGAGTCCCGCTGAGCGGTACTCGAGGCACGGACTTCGGCGATTGCGTCACCCTCCGACGAGCTCGTCTCCTAGAGTGGCCCGTGGGGCCGGCGCGAAGCCGGGGGAGGCGCGGCATCAGGCTGGCCTGCTACAGGGTCGTTCACCCGACATGATGTGAGCGACCGCGAGGGAAAAGGGTGCCGCACATGGATCGACGCAGGATTCTGCTCGTGGCAGCAGCCCTGGTGGCTGCGCTGGGCACGCTGCTGGTGTTCCTCTATGTCAGGGGCGCCGACACGCGGGCTGAGCAGCGGTTCGACACCGTCGACGTACTGCGCGCGACCGCCGTGATCGAAGCCGGGGAGACCATCGAGAGCGCCAGCGCGAACGCCAAGCTCGAACTGCAGGCGGTCCCGCAGGACCAACTGATCGAGGGGTACCTCACCAGCATCGACCAAGTGGCCGGCCAGGTGGCCCTCACCCAGATCTACCCGGGCGAGCAGATCATCACCAGCAAGTTCGGTGGCGCCGGTGAGAGCACCTCCAGCCTGCAGATCCCCAAGGGCAAGCTCGCCATCTCGGTGAACCTCACCGACCCGGCCCGGGTGGCCGGCTTCGTGAACCCGGGCTCGCAGATCGCGGTCTTCGTCAACGGCACCGACCTCGACAGCGGGGAGTCCTACACCCGCCTGCTGCTCCAGCGGGTCACGGTGCTCGGCGTCGGTTCGACGACGCTGATCTCCACGACCACCACCGATCCCGGGGGCCAGCAGACCACCGAGCAGCTGCCGCGCACCCTGCTGACCATCGCGGTCGACCAGGACGAGGCGCAGCGCGTGCTCTACGCCTCCAGCAACGGCGAGCTGGCCTTCGGCCTCCTCACCCCGACCAGTTCGGTCGGTCGCAGCCCCGGGGTGACCGGGCAGAACCTCTTCGAGTGACGTCCAGTGCCTGCCGCTGTTGATCCCGACACTGCCACGCTGACCTCGCTGCTGACCGCGCTCCCCAGCAGCGCGCACGGCGTCGAGTCAGTCGACCGCCTGATGGTCTGGCTTCCCGACCACACCGGGGAGTACGTCGTCGTCCTCGGTCCGAACCTCCCGATCGAGGAGGCCGTGACCCTCTGCGAGCGGTTGCGCGTCTCCCGCCCGACGATCAGCGTCGTGCTGGTCCGGCACACGCTCGAGACCCACGACCTGACCGCGGCGATGAAGGCCGGCGCCCGCGACGTCGTGACGTACGACGACCACACCGCGCTCACGGGAGCCGTCCGCCGGGCGCACGAGCTCTACGTCGCCCTGCGCGGCCCGACCGGCGCCCTGCACACGGGCAAGATCGTCACCGTCTTCTCCCCCAAGGGCGGGGTCGGCAAGACCACGATGGCGGTCAACCTGGCGCTCGCGCTCACCGATCGTGGCGCGCGCCGGGTCTGCCTGGTGGACCTGGACCTGGCCTTCGGGGACGTCGCGATCACGCTGCAGCTCTTCCCCACGCACTCGATCGAACAGGCCGTGGGCTCCGAGGACACGCTCGACGAGCAGATGCTGACCGGCCTGCTCACCCGGCACCACGACTCGCTGATGGTGCTGGCCGCCCCGAGCCACCCCGACGTGCACGAGCGCATCACCAGCGCGCTGGTGCAGCGGGTGCTCCGTACGCTCCAGGAGTCGTTCGACTACGTCGTCGTCGACACGGCCCCGGCGTTCGACGAGCAGACCCTCGCGGCCCTCGACGAGACCGACGAGTGCGTCATCGTCGCGACTCTCGACGTACCGACCCTGAAGAACGTCAAGGTCGCGCTGGAGACCCTGGAGATGCTCAACGTCGCCCAGGGCCACCGGCACCTGCTGCTGAACCGGGCCGACGACGCCGTGGGCATCGGCCCCGACAAGGTGGAGACGATCCTCGGGATGAAGGTCGTCACCCAGATCGCCACCGCGATGGACATCGCGGCCTCCACGAACGCCGGCAACCCCATCGTCAGCGGGTCCCCGGGCCACCCCTCCAGCGTGGCGCTGCGTCGACTCGCGACCTTGCTCGCCGGTGAGCCCGCTGCCCCCGACCAACCCGTCCTCGACGCGAGCCCGGGCAGCGAGAAGCCCGACAAGGCTGAGCGCTCGTCCCGACGCTTCAAGATCCGCAGGTGACCCGATGAGTCTCGCCGAACGCCTTGCCGCCGCCCGTCGCGTGGCCGAAGCCGAAGCCGCGGCCCGAGCCCTCGCAGCCGGGGTCGACCCCGCCGCCGACCCCGCCGCCGCCGGCTCGGCGCACGACTCGGGGGACGCCGGGCTCACGGGCACAGACCCGTCGAGTGCCGCGACCGACCGACCGGGCGCCCCGCTCCCGCCGATGGCGAGCAGCCCCGCTCCCCCGGCGCCGCCGACCCCGGAGACCGCCCAGGCGTCGTCCCCGGCGTCGTCCCCGGCCCAGCAGCGGTCGCTGGCCCAGCAGAAGAGCCGGATCGAGGAGCTCAAGGGCAGCGTGCACGGTGAGCTGCTCAAGCAGCTCGGTCCGCACCTCTACGACTCCAACATGGAGCAGAAGGAGCTCGACCAGCGCGTGCGGTCGGTGCTCGCGGACGTCCTCGCCTCGCAGGACCGCCCGCTCAGCAACAGCGACCGGGCACGGGTCACGCTCGAGATCAGCGACGACATCCTCGGCTACGGCCCGATCGAGCCCTACCTGCGTGACCCCGAGGTCTCCGAGATCATGGTCAACGGCCACGACAGCGTGTGGCTGGAGAAGAACGGACAGCTGATGGCTGCTCCGGCCCAGTTCCAGGACGAGGACCACCTGCGCCGCACGATCGACAAGATCGTCTCCCGCATCGGGCGTCGGGTCGACGAGTCCAGCCCCATGGTCGACGCCCGCCTGCCCGACGGCAGCCGCGTGAACGCCGTGGTGCCGCCGCTGGCCATCGACGGCTCCGCACTGACGATCCGGAAGTTCTCCGCCGACCCGCTGACCGCCGCCGACCTGATCCGGTTCGGCTCCCTGACACCGCGCTCCTGCGAGTTCCTGGACGCCTGCGTCCGTGGCCGGCTGAACGTGATCGTCTCCGGCAGCACGGGCGCCGGCAAGACCACCACCCTCAACGTGCTGTCGTCGTTCATCCCCGACGACGAGCGCATCGTGACCATCGAGGACGCCGCCGAGCTCCAGCTCAAGCAGGCGCACGTGGTTCGGCTGGAGTCGCGTCCCTCGAACATCGAGGGCAAGGGCGCGGTGGACATCCGCGACCTGGTGAAGAACAGCCTGCGCATGCGGCCCGACCGGATCATCGTCGGCGAGGTGCGTGACGCCTCGGCCCTCGACATGCTCCAGGCCATGAACACCGGGCACGACGGCTCCATCTGCACCGTGCACTCGAACGGCCCGCGCGACACGCTGGCCCGGATCGAGACCATGGTGCTGATGGCCGGGATGGACCTCCCGGTGCGGGCGATCCGCGAGCAGGTCGCCTCCGCGGTCGACCTGATCGTCCACCAGACCCGGTTCAAGGACGGGTCTCGCCGGATCACCCACATCACCGAGGTGGAACGCATGGAGGGTGACGTGATCACGCTCCAGGACGTCTTCGTCTACGACCACACGGCCGGGTTCGACCAGGACGGCAAGGCGCTCGGCTCGCTGCGCTCGACGGGGCTGCGGCCCAAGTTCCTCGAGAAGCTGGCCTACGCCAACGTCAGCGTCGATCCGCTGCTCTTCGCTCCGAGCGCGGGCTGACATGGACCGGTTGTCACGCTCGGTCTCCCGGGTCGTCGGCGCACTGGCGCTGGCCTGCCTCGTCGTCCTCGCCGGCGCCCCGTCCGCCGTGGCGGCCGACCGGGCCTCCATCTCCTACGTCGAGAGCAGCGGCGACCGGCTCGAGATCCTGGTCTCCGTGCCCCCCGGGGTCGAGGTCGACCTCGACGCCGTCGGCGTGACGATCGACGGCGAGCCGGCCGACACCACCGCCGTCGACGCCGCGTCCGCCACTCAGGTACGGCGCACGGCCGTGCTCGTCATGGACACCAGCAACTCCATGCGGGGCGCCCGGTTCGAGGGTGCACAGAACGCCGCCCGCGCCTTCCTCGACTCCGTTCCCGACGACGTCTTCGTCGGCATCGTCTCCTTCGCCGGCACGGTGACCGAGGCCCTCGAGCCGACCCTCGACCGGGATGCCGCCCGCGCGGTGGTGGACTCGCTCGAGCTGAGCCGGAAGACCCGCCTCTACGAGGCCGTCCTCGCCGCCGTGACAATGGCCGGCGACGACGGACAGCGCAACCTGGTCGTGCTCTCCGACGGCGCCGACACCACGGACACTCCGCTCACGAGCGTCACCGAGGCCATCAGCGGCCAGGACGTGCTCGTCGACGTGGTCTCGGTGCGCGCCAAGGCGAAGCCGGACCCCTCGCTGCTCGCCCTGGCCGAGGCCGGCGAGGGCGCCGTGATCGGAGCCGACGCCGCGGACCTCGCCGCCGCCTTCTCGGCGGAGGCCGAGGTGCTGGCCCGGCAGATCCTGGTCACCGCTCGGATCCCTGCCGTGGTCGAGGCCCTGGAGGCGACCGTCGCGGTGAGCCTCCCGGTCGGCGAGGACACCCTCTCGGCCCGCGCCTTCACCACGCTGCGCACGGCCGGCGAGCCGGACCCGCCCGGGGTCCTGCCCTCGGCGAGCGACGACTGGTCGGTCCCGGCCTGGACGATGTACGCCGGTGTGGCCGGCGTGGGGGTGGGACTGATCGCGCTCCTGGTGCTCCTGGTGCCGCCGTCGACCCCCCACCCGATGAGCGCCGAGCGTCGCGTGGCGACCTACACCGAGCGTCTCGGCGGACGTCAGGGCCCCGAGGCCGCCAAGCGCGAGTCCGACCCCGCACTCGCCCAGGCCAAGCAGGCTGCTGCGACCGTGCTCGGGCGCAGCGGAGGGCTGGAGCAGCGGATCGCCGTACGTCTCGAGGGTGCGGGCAGCAACCTGAGGCCGGCCGAATGGCTGCTGGTGCACACGGCGATCTTCGCGGGCTCCGGAGCCGTCGGCCTGCTCCTCGGAGCCGGCAGCCTGCTGACGGGCATCTTCTTCCTCGTCCTCGGCGCCGTGCTCCCCTGGATCTACCTCGGCCTCCGCCAGTCCCGACGGCGCAAGGCCTTCAACGCCTCCCTGCCCGACACCCTGCAGCTGATGTCGGGATCGTTGGCCGCCGGGCTCTCACTCCAGCAATCGGTCGACACCATCGTCCGCGAGGGCGTGGAACCGATCGGCTCCGAGTTCAAGCGGGTGCTGGTCGAGACCCGGCTCGGCGTCTCGCTCGAGGACGCGTTCGACGGGGTAGCGGAACGCTTCGACAGCAAGGACTTCGCCTGGGTCGTGATGGCCATCAAGATCCAGCGTCAGGTGGGCGGCAACCTCGCCGAGCTCCTGGAGACGGTGGCCGGCACCATGCGCGAGCGGGAGTACATGCGGCGCCAGGTCGACGCCCTCGCCGCGGAGGGCAAGCTCTCCGCCTGGGTCCTCGGCGGACTGCCGCCGGTCTTCCTGCTCTATCTCGTGGTCGCGAACCGGGACTACGTCATGCCCCTCTTCACGGAACCGCTCGGGTGGCTCATGCTGCTGGGTGCGGGAGTCCTGCTCTCGCTGGGTGTCTTCTGGATGAGTCGTCTCATCAAGGTGGAGGTCTGACGTGATCCTGCTCTTCGTGATGGGTCTGGCCCTCGTCGTGTCCGCGCTCGTCCTGCTCAGCCTGGCGCTCAACGAGGGCGAAGGCCATGGCGTGACCCGCTCGCTGGCACTGCTGCAGGCGATGACGGCGGCCCCCAAGGAGCTCACCGAGGACCTCGACCGGCCCTTCGCCGACCGGGTGCTGCAACCGCTCCAGCAGCGTGCACTGCGCCTGGGACGGCGGCTCTCGGGCGCCGACAGCGCCGAGCGCATCCGACGCAAGCTCGAGGTGGCCGGCAACCCGGCCGGGTGGACCGTCGACCGGGTGGTGGGCGGCAAGGTCCTCGGCGCGGTCGTCGGTCTCGTGGTGGCGCTGCTGTTCTCGCTGATGCTCGGAGCGGGGCTGCCGGTGCGTCTGGTGGTGGTGCTCGGGGGTGCCGTGGCCGGCTTCTTCGCGCCGAGCATGTTCCTGTACCAGAAGGCCTACGACCGGTCCGCGCAGCTCCAGCGGGAGCTCCCCGACGCGATCGACCTGCTCACGATCAGCGTCGAGGCCGGGCTCGGCTTCGACGCCGCGATCCAGCAGGTCGCCCGCAACACCGAGGGTCCGCTCGCCGACGAGTTCGCCCGGGTGCTGCGTGAGATGCAGATCGGACAGGGGCGCTCGATGGCGTTGCGTGGTCTGGCCGACCGCACCAACGTGCCGGACGTGCGCACCTTCGTCGGCGCCATGGTGCAGGCCGACGCGTTCGGCATCCCGATCGGACAGGTGCTGCGCGTGCAGTCCTCCGAGATCCGGGTCAAGCGTCGGCAACGGGCCGAGGAGAAGGCCCAGCAGGTGCCGGTCAAGATCACGGTCCCGCTGATCTTCTGCATCCTGCCCTGCCTGTTCATCGCCGTGATGGGACCGGCGGCCATCAGCATCATGGACAGCTTCAGGTGACGGTTGCGAATCGACAGTTCACCCGGCTGAGCGCTCTGGCCCGGGCGTTCGGCATCGTCGCCCTGCTGGCGCCGGTGCTGTGGTCGCGCGACCAGCCCGCGCTCTACGCCCTGATGGCGATCGGCGCGATCTGGACCGGCGCCCAGCTCGTGGAGATGCGCACCCGGATCAGCCCGATCAGCTCGGCGGTGGTCGAGGGGGCGCTGGTGGGAGCGGTCTGCGGCTTCTCCATCCACACCTCGCTGGCGGTCATCGGAGCCCTCGCCCTGCCGCCGTTCACGGCCGGGCTCAGGTCGGGCTGGCGCGGCGCGACGTTCGCCCTGTGTGCCCAGCTGGTCTCCGTGGTGATCATCGCCTTCACACTCTTCGGCGAGCTCTCGGCCGAGCAGAGCTTCGGCGCCTTCACCTGGTGCGTGACCGGCCTCGGTCTGGGCCTGATCGCCGGCTTCGTGCACTCCACCATCCGCCAGTCCCCCAACCCGCTGGGCCCCTACCTCTACGCGCAGTCGTTGATCCGCGAGCTGATCGGGCTCTCCGGCGGGCTGAGTTCGGGTCTGGACCCGGTGGCCCTCGGCGGCGTGATCCTGAGCGCGGTCCGCGACGACCTGCCCACCGTGGGGCTGGTCATGTACGTCCCTCGCGGCGACACCCTCACCCCGCTGATCACCGAGGCGACCCCCGACGCCTTCGACCTCTCCGCGTGCGACGACCTGGCCCTGGAGTCCTGGGCACTGAGCCGGCCGATGACCTCGGGGCGCGTCTTCGCCCTCCCGCTGCTCACCGAGGCCGGCACCACGGCGGTGGTCGCCGGCCTGCTCTCCGACCGCCTGGACCTCGGCCGGCTGGGCCTCGAGGAACGCCTCCAGGCTCTGCTGGTCCACCTCGAGGTCGGCGCCGTCCACCTCGACACCGCCCTGCTCTTCGCCGCCTTCCGCGACTCGGCCACGGCCGAGGAGCGACGCCGACTGGCGCGCGAGATGCACGACGGCGTCGCGCAGGACATCGCCTCGCTGGGCTACCTGGTCGACGCCCTCGCCGCACAGCCCACCTCGCCGGAGCAGGCCGAGCGGATCCAGGATCTGCGCAAGCGCGTCACCGCCGTGGTCGCCGAGGTACGGCGCTCGGTGGTCACCCTGCGCACCAGCGTCGGGGCCAGCGAGAGCCTGGGCACCGCCATCGGCTCGATCGCCCGCAACCTCACCGAGGTGTCCGGCGTCCCGATCCACGTCACCCTGGACGAGCTCACCACCCGGTTGCGCTCCGAGGTCGAGGCCGAGCTCTTCCGGATCGCGCAGGAGGCGATGACCAACGCCGTACGACACGCCCGCGCGAAGAACATCCGGGTGCACTGCCAGGTGCACGCCCCGGCGGCGGTCATCACGGTCTCCGACGACGGCCAGGGCATGCAGCGCGGTCGCCCCGACTCGCACGGACTCGCGATCATGCGCGAGCGTGCCCTGCTCATCGACGCCGAGCTCAGCATCGGCACCAACCGGGCCGGTGGCACCACCGTCACCGTCCGAACTCCGGGCGCTCCCGGCGGCATGCCCCCAACATCGGGATCGAGTGCGATAGTAAAGGTATGAGCGAGCAACCCACCCGCGTCCTGCTGGTCGACGACCACGCGCTGATCCGAACCGGTCTGGCGGGCGTCTTCGACCTCGAGGACGACATGACGATCGTCGGCGTCGCGGGCAGCGTCGCCGAGGCCTTGGCGAAGTACGACGAGCTGAAGCCCGACGTGGTCGTGGCCGACCTGCAGCTGCAGGACGGCACGGGTCTGGACATCATCCGGGCGATCCGCAAGGACAGTCAGTCCACCGGGCTGATCGTGCTCACCATGCACTCGGGCGACGACCAGATCTTCGCGGCCATGGAGGCCGGGGCCTCCGGCTTCGTCGGCAAGGACGCCCCCTCCTCGGAGGTCGTCAAGGCAGCCCGGCACGCGGCCGTCTCCCCTCGCTCGTTCGTCTGCGCCGGCCTCGTCGGTGCGATGATGCGCCGCAGCAGCGCGAGCTCCAGCAAGCTCTCCGAGCGCGAGCACGAGGTGCTCCTGCTCCTGGCCGACGGCCTGGGAGCCGCCGCCATCGGCGAGCAGCTCTTCATGAGCGAGTCGACCGCCAAGTCCCACATCGCCCGGATCTACCAGAAGCTCGGAGCGAGCAACCGCGCCCAGGCGCTGGTGACCGCGATGCGGATCGGACTGCTCTCCAGCGTCCGCCCCACCGGCCAGTGAGTCCCGCCCGCTGCGCGGACCGGGGACTGGCATAGTCCTAAATGACTAGACAGGTCCACACGTTCTCCCGGTTCACCCGCAGCAGGCAGCAGCCAGACTGGGAGCATGAGGCATTGGGACCTCGTCGGAGCATGACGATTCGAATTTTCTAGAGGGAGAACAACAACCATGGTCGACTACCTGCGCATTCTGCTGAACGCCCGCTTTGCCAAGATGGACGAGCGCGGCGCCTCCGCGGTCGAGTACGGCCTGCTGATCGCCGGCATCGCCGCGCTGATCGTCGTGGTCGTGTTCGCCTTCGGCAGCAACCTGAAGGAGATCTTCACCAACACCTGCAAGTCCGTCGGCAACGGCACCGGCGCCTCCGGCACCGGCAGCTGCTGACCGAACTCCGACCAGCGGGCGTTGGCATGGGGGTCAACAGCCACGGTCTGTTGGGCCACCACCGCTGACCCGAGAGACGTCGACCGCGAGCTTCGGCTCGCGGTCG
>NZ_JBFIKK010000055.1:0-19842 GCF_041600255.1 Nocardioides sp.
CGATTTCGTCGTGCCCGGTCGCGACGAGCCCCTGACCGTCTACACGACGCGCCCCGACACCCTGTTCGGCGCGACCTTCATGGTCGTGGCGGCCGACGCGGCCCTGGCCGGCGAGCTGGTCACCGACGAGCAGCGCCCGGCGTACGACGACTACCTGGTCGAGGTGCGCAAGGCCTCCGAAATCGACCGGCTGGCCACCGACCGGCCCAAGACCGGGGTCTTCCTGGGCGTGCACGCGGTGAACCCGGTCACGGGCGCGGAGATCCCGATCTACGCCGCCGACTACGTGCTGGCCGACTACGGCACCGGCGCGATCATGGCGGTGCCCGGCCAGGACCAGCGGGACTGGGAGTTCGCCCAGAAGTTCGACCTGCCGATCGTTCGCACCGTCCAGCCACCCGAGGGCTGGGAGGGCGAGGCGTACGTCGGGCAGGGGCCGGCGATCAACTCGAGCAACGACGAGATCTCGCTGGACGGTCTCGGCGTCGACGAGGCGAAGTCGCGGACCATCGAGTGGCTCACCGAGAAGGGCACCGGGCGCGGCACGGTCAACTACCGGTTGCGCGACTGGCTGCTGTCCCGCCAACGCTTCTGGGGTGCGCCGATCCCGATCATCCACTGCGACTCCTGCGGCGAGGTCGCGGTGCCCGAGGACCAGCTGCCGGTGCGGCTGCCGGAGAACCTGAAGGGCGCCGACCTCAAGCCCAAGGGATCCTCGCCGCTGGCCGCGGCCGAGGACTGGGTCAACGTCGACTGCCCGCAGTGCGGCGGCCCCGCGAAGCGGGACAGCGACACGATGGACACGTTCGTCGACTCCTCGTGGTACTTCCTGCGCTACTGCTCGCCGCACGACGACCAGCAGGCCTTCGACACCGGCCTCGTCGACCAGTGGGGGCCCTGCGACATCTACATCGGCGGCGTCGAGCACGCCGTCCTGCACCTGATGTACGCCCGGTTCTTCACCAAGGCGCTGGCCGACATGGGCCTGGTCGGGTTCCGCGAGCCGTTCGCGGCGCAGCTCAACCAGGGCTTCGTGATCAACCAGGGCAAGAAGATGAGCAAGTCGCTGGGCAACGGCGTCAACCTGGGCGACCAGCTGCGCGAGTTCGGTGTCGACGCGATCCGGCTGACCCTGGTCTTCGCCGGCCCGCCCGAGGACGACATCGACTGGGCGGACATGTCGCCGAGCGGCTCGTTGAAGTTCCTGCAGCGCGCCTGGCGTCTCTCCGGGGACGTCACCTCGCCCGCCGGTACCTCCCCGGACGGCGGCGACGTCGCCCTGCGCAAGGCCACGCACAAGACCGTGCACGAGGTCGAGGAGCTGCTGGAGTCACACCGGTTCAACGTCGTGGTCGCGCGCACCATGGAGCTGGTCAACGTCACCCGCAAGGCGATCGACTCGGGTTGCGGACCGGCCGACCCGGCGGTGCGCGAGGCGGCCGAGACCGTCGCCGTACTGCTGTCGCTGGTCACGCCGTACGTCGCCGAGGAGATGTGGGAGCGGCTGGGCCACCAGCCCACCGTTGCCCGCGCCGGTTGGCCCGAGGTCGACCCGTCACTTCTGGTTGAGGACTCGGTGACCGCGGTCGTCCAGATCCAGGGCAAGGTGCGCGCGCGGCTCGAGGTCGCCCCCGACGTCAGCGACGCGGATCTCGAGTCGCTGGCGCTGGCCGACGCCGGGGTGCAGCGTGCCCTGGAGGGCAAGACCGTGCGCAAGGTGATCGTCCGCGCGCCGAAGCTCGTCAACATCGTCGTCTGAGACCGCTAGCCTGCCTCGCATGTCCCCGGCTGTGATCGTCACCGACTCGACCGCCACGCTCTCGGAAGCGACGGCGGCGGAGCGTGGCATCGTCGTGGTCCCGCTGCAGGTCGTGATCGGGGCCAACGTCTACGACGAGGGCGCCGAGGGAGCCACCCCGGAGATGGTGGCCGCGGCGCTGCGCGAGTGGACGCCGGTCAGTACGTCGCGCCCCACACCGGCCGCGCTGGCCGAGGTCTACGAGCAGGCCGCCCGGGACGGCGCCACCGAGGTGGTCTCCGTGCACCTGTCGGGGGAGATGAGCGGCACCTTCGAGTCCGCGCAGCTGGCTGCCCGGGAGGCCTCCATCCGGGTGATCCCGGTGGACAGTCGACAGGTCGGGGTCGCCACCGGGTTTGCCGTGTTGGCTGCCTCCGACGTGCTGGCCGCCGGCGGTACGGCCGACGAGGCGGCTGCCGCGGCACGGGAGCGCGCCGCGGCCTCGTCCTCGCTCTTCTACGTCGACACCCTCGACTACCTGCGACGCGGGGGCCGGATCGGGGCCGCAGCCGCGATCGTCGGCGGCGCCTTGTCGGTGAAGCCGCTGCTGCAGATCCAGGACGGTCGGGTCGCGAGCCTGGAGAAGGTGCGTACGACGGCGCGAGCGCTCAGTCGCCTGGAGGAGCTGGCCGTCCAGGCCGCGGGGGACCGGCAGATCGACCTGTGTGTGGCACACCTGGCGAGTCCGGAGCGGGCAGAGCAGCTGACCGGCCGGCTCACCGAGCGGCTGGCGGACAACCTCGAGGGCCGTGCGGTGTGGTGTGCCGAGCTCGGCGCCGTCCTCGGTGCGCACGTCGGTCCCGGCATGCTGGCCGTCTGTGTCGCACCGCGCCTGTGACGCCGGGCCCGATCACGCGAGCCGGCTGAGGCTGGCCCGGCTCAGAGACGGCGCCAGGTCTCCCGGGCGATCTGGTCGGCGATCTCGGTGAGGGGACGGGTCCCGTCCACGTGCACGACGCTGAGGCGACGCGCCACCACCGCGTAGTCCTGCACGTGTCGTTCGAGCTGTTCGACCGGACCCGACCAGGGCTTGCGGGCCCTGGCCATCTCGCCGGGCACCGCGAGGAGGAACGACGCCCGCGGCCGCGGCGACAGGGCGCGCACCAACCAGATGCCCAGCCATCGGCCCGGACCGGCCGGGTAGTCGGAGTGCAGTTGCACGATGGAGTCCAGGACGTAACGGTCACTGATCACCAGCCGCCCGGCCAGGGTGTGTCGCCGTACCGTGCGCAGGTGGGTGAGCGCGTTGGCCACGGCGACGAGCACGATCCAGACGTTGCGGGTGCCACGCGGTGCGTTCGCCGCGGTTCCGCCCCGCTCGACCGGCTCGGGGGACTGGGCCGTCCCGGTGGACACAGATTCCCCGGCGCGGCCGCGCCGCAGCAGCCGCTTGACGGGGCGGGCGAGACGGTCCAGCCAGCCGTCGTGGGAGAGGCGGTGCCACACCACCACGGTCTCGACGCCCGCCGTCGCGAGACTGGCCTGCAGCCGTTCGGCCTGCGTCGACTTCCCCGAGCCGTCGACGCCGGAGAGGGTGATCACGCCGGCCGACCGCATCCGTGACACCCGACCACGAACCCGACGGACCAGGTCGGGAGTCGGGGGCTCGGTAGTCGTCGCCTGCTCGAGCAGCCGCAGCTCGGAGGCGTCTCCCCGAGCAGCAGCCTCCGCCCACATGGCCGCCGGAACGTCGGCCCGGGCCCGGCGGCCCGGCGTCATCCGCCGGTCCCGGGCGTAGGACCGCGCCGTGAGCCGCAGCGCATCGGCCGGGTCCGGCACACACACGTGACGGTGTCCCGGCAACGGGGTGGCCCGCGCCAGCATCCCGGGATCCGGCAGGGGATCGAGATCCACGAGCTCCAGCGGCTCGAATCGGGCCCAGGTTCCCCGTTGCTCGACGAACCCGGAGGCGGCCAGGGCGTCCTCGAGCCTGTTCAGACGTTCGCGGGGCGCCAGCAGGTCCAGATCCCTACCCTGCGGCGGGAGCGACCCGGCCACCAGCACCGGGCCGTCGGCGGCTGCTTCGACGATCTCGAGCGCGGTCATCGGCGGACCGCAGCCCGCGCCAGCGTGCGGAGGTAGGACGCGCTGGGTCGAACGTCGCGGACGTCCCAGACCGAGTGGCCGGTGCGGAAGGCGTAGGCCAGAGACTGCAGGGGATTGTCCCCCTCACGCCAGGCCCGGCGGAGGTCGCCGTACAGCCACTGGTAGCGCGTGCCGACCGTGGCGGGACCGGCGACCCGCGGGTCACCGATCGCCATGGAGGCCCACACGTCTGCGAGGTGCACCCCGGCGGCGGCCGCGAGGGCGAGGGAGCCGTAGCAGCGCCCGTTCACGTCGATCAGCATCGGACCCGCCTCGGTGTCCAGGAACTGGACCTCGGCCAGACCGCGCCAGCCGATGTCCTGGAGGAGGGCCACGACGCGGCCCAGCAGCCGGGTGTCGAGAGGCACGGTGCTGGCCCGGACGCTGATCCCGGCCTCGGGGGGCCACAGCCCGTCCGACTGCTGCTGGACCGCGGCCAGGACCTCGCCACCTTCGCCCAGCACGACGGTCAGCGCCGAGAGCCGGCCGATCAGGTGCTGCTGCAGCAGGGGCTCGACGCCCAGCTCCCGCATCCGGTCGGCGGCCTCGCGCAGCTCGTCGGGGTCGGCCGAGATGACGGTCTCACAGCGTGCCACGGTGTGGCTGCGGGCCTTGAGCACCACCACCGACTCGACCGCGGCGATCGCCTCCGGCGTCGCCGGTCGGGTGTACGGCGTGGCCAGGCCGGCTGCCGAGGCGGCACGGAAGAGCGACCACTTGTCGAGGATGCAGCGCACCGACTCCTGGCTGCCGTAGGGCACGGCACAGCCGATGTCGGCGCGCCCGTCGGAGAGCGCGAGCAGCTCGGTGTCCCCGCCCGGAAGGACGACGTCGTACCCGTGCTGGTCGACGATGGCGCTGACCGAGGAGGCGATGTCCGGGCCCAGACGGTGCCAATGGGTGGCATGACGTGACGAAGCGACCAGCGACCGACGATGCGGCGTGGCGACGCCGACCTGCCAGCCACAGGCCGACAAGGACCGGACTGCGGCCAGGAGTCCCCGAGCGTCGTCGGAGCCGACAACGAGGGCGCGTCGGAGCGGTGCGTGAGGCATGGATCACTCAATTCCCGAGAAGAAGCAGGCGCGTAGGAGCCCACTCGAACTGCACAGCGGGGTCAGAAGGCGGATCATTCCTCAGGACGCTACCGCTCAACCACCGTCCTAGGAAGCGTGCTCCTAGGGTCGCCGCATGCCCTCCCGACGTTCCTCCGAGCCCCATGACGAGATCGTCCGCAAACGTCTGGCCCAGCTCAGTGCCGAGCTGGCGGAGGTCCGGGGAGACAGGGACGTGTCAGCGACACCTGTGCTTCCCGGGCCCGTCGCTGAACCCGTCGCTGAGCCGGTCACAGGGCCGGTCACAGGGCCGGTCACAGGGCCGGTCACAGGGCACGTCACAGTACTCACCGGGCAGGCGGCGCGGGTTCCCGTCCCGGGCCGGCACGCGGCGCGGCGCCACGTGCTCGCCGAGGCCTTGTTGCAGCGAGTCGGCCTCGCCCCGGCACACGTGGCGGTGCTCGCGGTCGTGGTCGCCCTGGGCCTGGCCGCCACCTGCTGGTGGGTGGTGCGCAGCGACGCCGCCGAGGTGGTGGCGCCACGCCTCATCTCGGCCTCTCCGTTGGAGCCGGAGGTCTCCGCCGCGCCGGGAGCTCCGGGGCCGGTAGGCACCCCCACCGACGGCACCGACGGCGCCGATGGCGCCGCGGGCGACCTGACCGTCGACGTCGCCGGCAAGGTCCGGCGTCCGGGGATCGCCGTACTGCCCGCCGGCTCCCGGGTGGTCGATGCCCTGGAGGCGGCCGGTGGGGCCCGCCGCGGGGTCGATCTGGTCAGCCTCAACCTGGCGCGGCTGCTGGTCGACGGTGAGCAGATCCTGGTCGGGACGTCACCGCCGGTGGGAGTGGCCGCCTCGGCCGCGCCGGCCCCCGGCGCTCCGGTGGGGCCCTTGGTGAACCTCAACACCGCGAGCCAGGCCGAGCTGGAGTCGCTGCCGGAGGTCGGTCCGGTCACGGCGCTCGCGATCCTCGCGTGGCGCACCGAGCACGGGGGGTTCACCAGTATCGACGAGCTGCTCGAGGTGGACGGGATCGGTGAGGCGACCCTGGGCACCATCGCGCCGTACGTGACGGTCTGAGTCGTGGGCGGTGCCGACCTGCGCCTGCTCGTCCTCGGAGGCACCGCCTGGCTGGCCGCCCTGCTCACGCGGGGAGTGCCGGACCGGCTGCTCCTGGGTGGTCTGGTCCTTCTCGCCCTCACCCTCCTCGTCGTGGCCGCGCGGGGTGCTCGGGGTCCGATGCTCGCCACGGCCACGGCGGCCCTGCTGGTCGGCTCGGCGGTGCTGGGGGGTGCCTGGCTCCGCCAGGAACAGGTCGAGGTCAGCCCGGTGGCCGCACTGGCGGCCGAGCGGGCCACCGCTTCCGTGCTCGCCTCGGTGGTCTCGGACCCACGGACGGTGGCCGGGAGGTTCGGCGACCGGGTGATGCTGCGGCTGCGGGTCCACGAGGTGACCGGACGGGGCAGGACCCACCGTCTCGGCGCTCCTGCGGTGCTGCTGGGAGATCCGAGCTGGAGCGACGTTCAGCTCGGCTCGCGCGTCCGGGTCGTGGGTCGTCTGGTCCCCACCGACGGGCGGGACGCGGCCGGCCTCCTGCTGGCCCGGGGGGACCCCGAGGTCGTGCTCCGGCCCGATGTCTGGTGGCGTGGCGCGGAGGCGGTCCGCGCGTCGCTGCGTGACTCGGTGGCCCACCGCCCGCCCGCCCAGCGGGCCCTGGTGCCGGCGCTGGTCGACGGCGACGACGGCGGGGTCTCCGAAGAGCTGGCCGACGACTTCCGGACCACGGGGCTCACCCACCTGTTGGCGGTCTCGGGCACCAACCTGACGCTCCTGGTGGGGTTCCTGCTCGTCATCGCCCGCTGGACAGGGGTGCGGGGGCGGTGGTTGGGGGTGGTCGCCGTCCTGGGGATCGTCGGCTTCGTCCTGCTGGCGCGCACCGAGCCCAGCGTGCTCCGTGCCGCGGTGATGGGGTCGGTCGGGCTGGTGGGCATGGGCGTGAACGGTCGCCGCCGGGGGACCCGCTCCCTGGGTTTCGCCCTGATCGGCCTGCTGCTCGTGGACCCGGGGCTGGCGACCTCGATCGGCTTCGCGCTCTCCGTGCTGGCCACCGGAGGGATCCTGCTGCTGGCTCCGGGATGGCGAGACGCCCTGGCGCGGTGGCTCCCGCGCTGGCTGGCCGAGGCGATCGCTGTGCCGGCCGCGGCCCAGCTCGCCTGTACGCCGCTGGTCGCGGCCATCTCCGGGCAGGTCAGCGTCGTGGCGGTGGTCGCCAACCTGCTGGTCTCCCCGGTCGTCGGACCGGCGACCGTGCTCGGGCTCGTCGCCGGACTGCTCGGTCTGGTGTGGGGTGCGGCGGCCCGTGTCGCGGGCACCGGAGCATCCTGGTGCGTCGGCTGGATCGTGGAGGTCGCCGAGCGCGGCGCCCAGCTGCCCGGCGCGGCGGTCGACTGGGGCACGGACCCGCGATCCCTCGTGCTGCTCACCCTCGCGTCCCTGCTGGTCGCGGCCGCGGCACCTTTCGCGTTGCGGCACCCGGGTTTGGGTGCTCTCGGCTGCCTGCTCCTGCTGCTCGGTCTCGTGGTGCGGCCACCCACCCCTGGGTGGCCGCCCGAGAACTGGGTGGTGGTGGCGTGTGACGTGGGCCAGGGCGACGCCCTGGTCCTGCGGGCCGCACCGGGGTCGGCCGTGGTGGTGGACGCGGGCCCCGACCCGGGCGCGGTGGACGCCTGCCTGGATCGCCTCGGCGTGCATGCCGTGCCGCTGGTCGTCCTGACCCACTTCCATGCCGACCACGTGGACGGGCTCGCGGGCGTGCTTGACGGTCGCGTGGTGGGGGCGATCGAGGCGACCTCCCTGGAGGAGCCGCCCGGTGGGGTGCGGGTCGTGGACGGCGTGGCGCGGACCGAGCGGCTGACCCGCGTGGTCTCGCCGTACGGCCTCACCCGTACCGTCGGGGACGTCGCGCTGCAGGTCCTGTGGCCACTGGCCGGCGCCCCGACCAGCGGACCCTCCGACGGCAGCACCGCCAACGACGCGAGCGTGGTGCTGCTGGTGGAGGTCCGCGGTGTCCGCCTCCTGCTCACCGGCGATCTCGAGCCGGACGGGCAGGCGGCTCTGGCGCGCACGCTGCCCGACCTCCGGGTGGATGTGCTCAAGGTGCCGCACCACGGCAGCCGCCACCAGGATCTCGACTTCCTGGCCGGGCTGGGGGCCTCGATCGCGCTGGTATCGGTGGGGGCCGACAACGACTACGGGCACCCGGCCGCCGAGACGCTGACGGGTCTGGCGGCGACCGGGGCCCTGGTGCGCCGCACCGATCTGGACGGCGACGTGGCCGTTGTCAGCCGTCAGGGTCGGCTGGTCGTGGTCAGCAGTCGGTGAGTCGGTGGCATGTGGCAGGCTGCGCGCCATGGCTGGCCCCGCGCACTCCCTGCGCCCTGCAGACGTCCTCGGCCGGGTGACCTTGGTGACCGGCAAGGAGGAGTTCCTCAACGAGCGCACGGTCAGTGCCGTCCGTGAGGCCGTGCGTGGCCACGACCCGGAGGCGGAGTTCTCCGACACGACCGCCTCCGAGCTGAGCCTGGCGCGCCTGGGGGAGATGGCGGCGCCCTCGCTGTTCTCGGCCACGCGCTGCGTGGTCGTGCGCGCGCTGGAGAACCTGCCCGAGGAGTCGATCGAGGGCATCCTCGGCTACTGCCAGGACCCCGTGGACGACGTGGCGCTGGTCCTGGTGCACGGCGGCGGCCAGAAGGGCAGCGGCGTGCTCACCAAACTGCGCAAGCTGCCCACGGTCGTGGACTCGCGGTCCGGCGAGTTGAAGGCGTCGGAGTTCCCGTCCTTCGTCGCTGCCGAGGTCCGTCGCTACGGCGCCACCATGGACAACGAGGCGGCTCTCTTCCTGGTCCAGGCGGTCGGCCAGGACCTGCGCTCGCTGTCCGCGGCTGCCCACCAGCTCACCAGCGACTTCCCCGGCGAAGCGCTCGACGTGGAGAAGGTCAAGCTCTACTTCGGCGGCCGGGCCGAGGCGAAGTCGTTCGCGGTGGCGGATGCGGCCTTCTGGGGCCGCCGCGAGGCAGCGCTGGAGGAGCTGCGTTGGGCGTTGGACGCCGGGACCGCGCCGGTCCTGGTCACCTCCGCCTTCGCCGGGGGCGCCCGCGGCCTGGCGCGCTACACGTCGTCCCCACGCGGGATGCGCGAGGCAGACCTGGCGCGCGAGGTGGGGGTGCCGCCGTGGAAGCTGCGCACGATCCGGGACCAGTCACGCGGCTGGTCCGAGGCCGGCATCGCCCGGGCGATCCGTGCGGTGGCCCGAGCCGACGCCGACATCAAGGGCGCGGCCAGCGACGCGTCGTACACGCTGGAGCGGCTGGTGCTCACCATCACCGGCCTGCGCGACCCCCGCTGACGGCGGAGCGGCCCCCACCTGCGCGGACAACGCAAAAAGGCGCCACCCCGTGCGGGGTGACGCCTGGGTGCGAGGACCTCAGAGAGAGGCGGCCTTCTTGGCGATCGCCGACTTGCGGTTCGCCGCCTGGTTGCTGTGGATGACGCCCTTGGAGGCGGCCTTGTCCAGCTTGCGCGACGCTTCGCGGCCCGCTGCAACAGCAGCGTCCTTGTCGCCGGCCTCGGCCAGCTCGCGGAAGCGACGCACGGCCGACTTCAGGCCCGTCTTCACGGACTTGTTGCGCTCGCGGGCAAGCTCGTTCTGCCGGTTGCGCTTGATCTGGGACTTGATGTTCGCCACTACTGCGCCTTCGTCGTAGGTGTGGGGTGCTTCTGAAGAGTCTGGTGCTGCCGGCGCTCAGCTCTTGCCAGCAGGAGCGGGCGCCAGACACGCGACATGAAAGATTAGCAGCGCGGCGACCGGCAGCCCAAATCGCCTGGGTCACCACCAGCCACGCCGTTCGCCGAGCCAGGCCCAGACCACGTCGAGCTGCCAACGCTGGGCCTCGCGCAGGTGCGGCGAGGTGGTCGGGACCGGGTCGTCGCCCGACTTGAAGAAGTAGCCGGCCATCAGGGCGAGCACGATGTCGATGTGCTCGGCCGGGACGTCGCGGGTGAGTCGCCGCTCGGCGAGGATCTTCTCGACGTCCAGACCGTCCCCGCACGGGCCCACGAGCAGGACGAGCGTGTCCAGCCAAGCGGCGCCGAGCACCGGCCAGTTCCAGTCGCAGAGCAGGGCGCTGCCGGCAGGCGTGATCAGCAGGTTGTCGTCGCGGACGTCGGTGTGCACCACCGAGGTTCCGCCCGTCACTTCACCGAACCGGGCGGCCAGGGCGGCGGCCTCCTCGAGGTGGGGCAGGTGCGGGCGCGTCTGCCGCACGTGCTGCCAGTACGACGGCCACGTGGCCAGTTCGCCGGCGAACGTGTCCAGCTCGAGCCCGGTCGGCGGGGGAGTGAGGGCCTCGGCAACCGCCTCCAGGGCATCCAGGGCTGCCTCGAGCTCGTCGCGCCGCCAGGGCCGGTGCGGGCGCCGGGCCTCGACGTACTCGATGCCCAGCGCCACCCAGTCGTCGGCGTCGTGCGACCAGAGCAGCCGTGGCGCGGGCACGCCCGCGGGCAGCGCCGCCAGTTTCTGGGCCTCGACCCGGTAGGAGTTCGCGAAGGCCCGCTGCGCGATCACGGAGGCGGCCTTCACGAAGTGCCGGGTGCCGTCGGCGCAGGTGAGCACGGAGGCGAATCCGGGGGTGAAGCCCGCGTCCTGGGACTCCGCCTCCACCACGGGCGAGCCGCATCGCTCCTCGATGAGCGACCGCAGGTGTGGTGGCAGGAACCGCCACTCCAGCCGCTGGGCTGTCCGGCCGTGCGGGATCGTCGTCGGGATCACCCGGCCATCCTTGCGCACCCGGCAGAAGCGCGTCGTCAGTCGGCTGGGGGCAACAGGTGGTAGATGAAGGCGACCCCCCCGACCTTCTTCTTGTAGGACATCCCGCCGGTGTCACTGGGGCCGTACTCCCACCCACGCTTGATCGCCTCCGCCCGGAACTCCGGGGTCTCGGCCTCGGCGGGGACCCGGGTGGCCCCGGTCTTCCTGCCCAGCGGGTGCGGCCCCCACCAGGCGCCGCGGAAGCGGCCATCCTTGGCGCCGTTCTTCTTCCAACGTTCGAACTTGCCCTTCATGTCGGCCAGCACCTGGTCGGTCACGCTCGCCGGCCCGGCTGGTTCTGCCTGCCCTGCTGTTGCTCCAGGTCCCTCGGCGGCCGACAACTGGGCCCAGGCTGCGCGGAAGGCGGCCAGTGACGCGGCGTCGGTGACCAGGTCACGCGCTGCCTTCGGCGTCGGGGGAGTGAAGTGCTTGAGCTTGAACGACGTCGCAGGCATCGAGTGCTGGAAGGTTCCGTCGTGGTGCCAGAGCCAGCCGGCCGCTTCGGCCGGCGTCGTCGGGCCGGCTCCCGCGACCGGCCCGGCCTCGCCGGCCTCGGCAGCTTCGGCTTCGGGCTCGGGCGTTGCGGCCTCGCTGGGCTCTGCGTCCCGGGCGGCCGACTTCTCGGCGGCGGCCGCAGCACGGCGTGCGTCACGACGCTTCTTCTCGGCCTTGCTCACCCGCTGGATCACCGGAGCAGGTCCGCGAGCCAGGCCCACCACGGGGCGCTGGGGGAGAGCCACGGCGTTCGCGTCCCGGTCCTGGTGATGGTCGGGGGCAGTGGCGGCGCCAGCCGCTGCCTGCTGTCGTCGTGCGAGTTGGTGCATCCCGAGCCCCGTCCGTCCGGTGACCTTTCGTCGACGGTAGACCCGCGGCACGACACCGAGGGCGGTTTCGCCGCGATCCGTCCCGGTGATGGCGGGTTTAGCGGTGCGCCCCGCCCGCATGGGAGACTGGGCGACGTTCATCCGCACCCCTGACGAGAGCAGTTCGTGGCCACCTCTTCGACCGCGCCCCGCCCGGGCTACACCGATCCCGCGATCATCCGGAACTTCTGCATCATCGCGCACATCGACCACGGCAAGTCCACCCTTGCCGACCGCATGCTCCAGCTCACCGGCGTGGTGGACGCGCGCGCTGCCCGCGCGCAGTACCTGGACCGGATGGACATCGAGCGTGAGCGCGGCATCACCATCAAGAGCCAGGCCGTGCGGATGCCCTGGACGGTCGCCCCCGACAACGAGCAGGGTGCCGTGCCCGGCAACTACGTGCTCAACATGATCGACACGCCCGGTCACGTCGACTTCACCTACGAGGTCTCCCGCTCGCTGGAGGCCTGCGAGGCCGCCATCCTGCTGGTGGACGCTGCCCAGGGCATCGAGGCGCAGACCCTGGCCAACCTCTACCTGGCGCTCGGTGCGGACCTGCACGTCATCCCCGTGCTCAACAAGATCGACCTGCCCTCCGCCCAGCCGGAGAAGTACGCCGCGGAGCTCGCCGGGATCATCGGTTGCGACCCCTCCGACGTCTTGATGACCTCGGCGAAGACCGGCCTCGGGGTGGAGGCCCTGCTCAACGAGATCGTGAAGCAGACACCCGCTCCGGTCGGCGACGCGGATGCTCCGGCGCGCGCGCTGATCTTCGACTCCGTCTACGACACCTACCGCGGCGTGGTCACCTACGTCCGGGTCGTCGACGGCAAGCTCAGCCACCGGGACCGGATCAAGATGATGTCCACCGGAGTCGTGCACGAGATGCTCGAGGTCGGCGTGATCAGCCCGGAGCCGGTCAAGGCCAGTGAGATCGGGGTCGGCGAGGTCGGCTACATCATCACCGGGGTCAAGGACGTCCGGCAGTCGCGGGTGGGCGACACGATCACCAGCCAGCACCACGGCGCCAAGGAGCCCCTGGGCGGCTACAAGCACCCGAACCCCATGGTCTACTCGGGCCTCTACCCGATCGACGGCGACGACTACCCGACCTTGCGCGACGCCCTCGAGCGTCTCCAGCTCAACGACGCCGCGCTGGCCTACGAGCCCGAGACCTCCGGTGCGCTCGGCTTCGGCTTCCGGTGCGGCTTCCTGGGTCTGCTGCACATGGAGATCGTTCGCGAGCGCCTCGAGCGCGAGTTCAACCTCGACCTGATCTCGACGGCGCCGAACGTCGTCTACGAGGTCACCATGGAGGACGGCACCGAGGTCGAGGTGACCAACCCCAGCGAGTACCCCGAGGGCAAGATCGCCGAGGTTCGCGAACCCGTCGTACGGGCCACGATCCTCTCGCCGTCGGACTACATCGGCACGATCATGGAACTGTGCCAGTCCAAGCGCGGCAATCTGCAGGGGATGGACTACCTCTCCGAGGACCGCGTCGAGATGCGCTACACGCTGCCGATGGGTGAGATCGTCTTCGACTTCTTCGACCAGCTGAAGTCCCGGACCAAGGGGTACGCCTCGCTCGACTACGAGCGGTCCGGAGACCAGGCGGCCGACCTGGTCAAGGTCGACATCCTGCTGCACGGCGATCCGGTCGACGCGTTCTCGGCGATCGTGCACAAGGACGCTGCCTACTCCTACGGCGTGATGCTGGCCGGCAAGCTCAAGGACCTGATTCCGCGCCAGCAGTTCGAGGTGCCGATCCAGGCCGCGATCGGGGCCCGGGTGATCGCCCGCGAGACCATCCGCGCGATCCGCAAGGACGTGTTGGCCAAGTGCTACGGCGGTGACATCACCCGCAAGCGCAAGCTGCTGGAGAAGCAGAAGGAAGGCAAGAAGCGGATGAAGATGGTGGGGCGTGTCGAGGTCCCGCAGGAGGCCTTCATCGCGGCACTGTCGACGTCCTCCAGTCCGTCGGACAAGACGACCAAGAAGTAGCCTCGCGCCGCCCTGCGTCGCCGGGGCGGAGAGCCCTACTTCTCGGAGTCGCGGCGGACCCGGGCCGCCACGTCTTTGGCGGCCCGCTTGCCGCGCTTGGCCAGGGCCCGGAGTCGCACGTGCGCGCGTGCCCGGGCTCCGTGGGTGGCGTAGAGCGCGACCACGTCGCGGCTGCAGTCGACGAACGACGACTTGTAGGTCTCGGGCCCTCGCAGCATGTCGAACTCGCGACAACCCAGCTCGATCCCGGCGCGGATCACCGCGCTCACCTGGGCCGTGCCGGCGCCCCGGTACTCCTGCTCCAGACTCCGCGCCACCTGGTAGAGGCTCATCCGCTCGTTGTCCAGGAACGTGATGCAGACCGCGACCGGGGCGCCGTCGCGGGCCTCCATCACGTCCACCCGAGCCTCGCCGGTGGCGACGCCCGTCCGGATGGCCCGGGTGAGCACCGGCAGGGCCGTCACGACGTGACCGCGGCCCTCGCGGGTCGATTGCAGTGCACCGAAGTGCTGCATTGCCCGGTCCACGGTGTCCGGCGTGGCGACCCAGGACTCCACCCCGGCGTCGTCGACGCGACGGGTCGATCGACGGATGTTGTGCCGCAGGTTGCCCGACAGCGACATCAGGTAGGTGTCGGGATCCTTCGGCAGCGCGCCGTACGGCGCCACGTCGGCGGTCGTCACCCACCCCGGCCACGCCCGGGCGAGCAGGGAGTCCTCCACGAGTCCGACCAGCAGTGCGGTTCGGTGTCCCGGGCGACGGAACCAGGTGCGCAGGCACGCGACGACCTCGTCCTCACGACCCGGCAGGGCAAGGGCGTCAAGGTGGTCCGGGCACAGCGGACCTTGGCCGACGAAGCGGTAGATGCTCAGCCCCGGCAGCCGGCGTCGGGTCAGGGGGAGGCCGCCGACCAGGGTGTCGCCGTCGAGGATCAGCAGGTAGTGGGCTCGGGGGCCGGCGACGGACTCCAGCCACCAGGTGCGCAGGAAGGGTGAGGGCAGGGGCTGCTGGTCGACCAGCGCGTCCCACGCATGCCGATGATCGGTCAGGGCCGGGACGACACGCAACTGCAACTGACCGGGTCCTGACACGCAGGGGAGCCTAGGTCAGATTCTCAACGTGTGTCGCCGTTGCACCAAAAGGGGTAACGTCCCAGGGGCGTGGCCGTGGTCGCACGGCGTGGGAGCGGCATGGCCGAACGAGAAGCACTGACGAGGGAGATGCTCGATGTCCGAGGAAACGATGAACGGGAATGCCGGAACGTCCGGATCCGAGGACCACGGGACAGGCTCGGCAAGCGAGCGCGCACACGCCATGCGGGCCTCCCTGACCGCCCGCGGTGACGCGGAGGCACTTCTCGCCGAGGCCAGCCAGGCACGTCGGGCGGCGGCCAGCGATGCCGAGGCCATGGTCGCCGAGGCGGAGGCGCTCGCCGAGCAGCTCGTTGCCGAGGCCAAGGAGGTGTCGGCGCGGGCGAGCGGCGAGGCGCGTGAGCGCTCCGAGGGGATCCTCTCCCGTGCCCGCCAGGAGGCGGCCGAGATCACGTCGGCCGCGAAGGCCGAGCTCGAGGAGCTGCACCGCACGGTCGACGAGGAGCGGCTCCGGCTGCGCGCCGAGGTCCGCGCCGAGCTGGAGGCCACCCGTGACCGTTCGTTGGCGCTGGCCGACGACATCGAGACCCGGGTCGGCTCCCTGCGACCCACGTTCCAGCGCGCCCTGGACTCCATCGGGGAGCTCGTGTCCGTGGCCGAGAAGCTGCGCGAGGAGGCGAACTCGATCGAGTTGAGCGAGACCCCCGCGCCCTCGGTGCCGGTCGCCGCCGCAGCGTCTGCATCCACGCAGGCGCCGCCGGAGACGTGGGCCGCGCAGCAGGCGGACACCGTCCACGTGGTCGAGGTCGTCGAGGACGAGCACGTCGAGGAGCCGGCTGACGCGGTGGCGGCGCTGGTCGACCTCGAGGCGCACGAGGCCCACGAGGGTCTGGAGGACGACGGCGTCGGCGATCACGAGCACGGCCGTCGGGCAGGCGACCGGGTCCCGGCCGTCGCCCAGACCCAGCACGGCGCCCTCGAGGCCACCGAGGAGAACTCCAACGCGGGGACCCGCCCGCTGGGATGGCTCTTCCGCGCGGCCCAGAGCTGATCCGGGCCCGCTGACCCGCACCCGCTGATCCCCGGGCAAGCTCCGGCCGGGCTCCGATCAGCAGCAGCGGGTCAGGAGCCCGACCGCTGGCACGTCGGCTGGGGCCAGTCCTGGTCGTGCGTGATCGGGTAGATCATCACGGAGTCGACCTGCGTGCCCGGCGGGACCGGGTGGAAGAGCTGCATCCGGATGCGTCGCTTCCCGGCGTCGAAGCAGTTCCAGCGACCCGAGACCACGGCCAGGAAGTCGCCCTCCCGATCACTGAGGAATGCCTGGGCGCGAGCTTGGGGGAGCAGTCGTCCCTTCACCGTCACGTCGGCGACGACCACGGCTCCGAGGGGGTTGGCCCGGAGCCGCACCGGTGTGGCCGTCGCGGTCGAGGTGCGGTCACGCTGGAACGGCTCCCACTGCACGTTGCGGTACACGACGTCGACCCGCTCGATGCGACGTCCCGCTTCCCCCACGTCGAAGTAGAACCCGAACTCGGCGCCGGGCGGCAGGTCCATCACGTCGCAGCATCCCGGGTCCCGCGCGGCGGTCGAGGTGGAGGCGATCAGGACGTTCTGCGCGTCTCGCGCCGTCAGGACGGCATCTGCGTAGCGCATGGTCCGCGACGTGGTGTTCGAGACCACGACGGACAGCATGCCGTCGACGACTCCCCACTGCCGGGTGACGAGGATCGGTCCCGCTTCCTGGTTGCGCGTGACAGGCTCCGGGTCCTGGGCGTTCTCGAACTGGGCCGAGATCTGCGCGCAACCGGACAGCGTCAGTACGGCGATGGTCATCGCCACGAGCGAGCGCATCTTCCCCCCAGGTCGTGCCGACCGAGCCGGCGTCGTGCTCCATCGTAGGGGCTGGGCCGATGTGCGCCTCCGCTTCCGGGGGAGCGGTAGTGTCCCTCCCGCACCAACCGGCCAGTGGGGAGCCCGTATGACCGTCCCGGTTCCGGAGTCCGACGAGCAGGCAGCCTCGTCGTCTCAGGGGCCCTCGTGGACCCTCGGGGATCGGCGCGCGAGCATCGCCGTGCTGTTCCCGGCGGCGCCCGCCTCGGTCGTCGTGGCCACCTCTGACGAGGTGTCGATCCATCTGCAGGCGGCGTTGCGCCACGCCCGGGTGCTCACCGACGACCCCACTGCCGCCGCCTGGCCCGATCCTGACCGGGTGATGGTCTGGGACGACCTTGCCGCCGGCATCGAGCCCGGCACCGTGGAGCTGGTCGTGGTCGACGTCGACGCGGTCAGCCCGGAGCGGGTCGAGGCGGTGAAGGCGCTCGTGGCGCCCGAGGGGACGCTGGCGGTGATCGGCCGTGGCGGCCCCTACCTCGTCTACCCCAGTCTCGCCAGCCCCGAGATGGTCTGGTGCCGCGGCTGGCCCGTGGACGCCCTCGCCGGCCCGCTGGCCTGGGCGCGCCGACGGCTGGGCCTGTCGCTGGGCGGGCTCCGGTCTGCCGTCCGCATCTCGGTCGAGGGGCCGGCTCCGTCGCTCGCCGACGAGGTGCTGGCCGAGATCGAGGCCCGGACCGGGGGCTCGGTCAGGCTCGTCGGGGTCGTCACGGCGAGCCACGCCGTGTTGCGGGTGCGCGGGGACCACGGCGACCTCGCCGTGCGGTTGTCCCTGACCGACGATGACCGCGACGACGCCCAGGTCGAACGGGTCGCGGCCGACGTTCCCGACGTCGTTCGGTTCCTTCCCCGAGCCGTGGCCTCCGGTCGGGTCGGCAGTCACCCGTGGGTGGCACAGGAGTGGGCGCCTCGCCGCCGCCGTCCGTTCGGCTGGCCGTGGCCCGACCCGGAGCGGCGTTGGCAGGTCGCCGACGAGCTGATCGCCGTGCTCTCCGCACATCCGACCGGCGCCATCTCGCCCGGCTGGGCGGATCGCTGGGCCGGCCTGGTGGCGATGGTGCCGAAGGAGGTCCAGGCCGAGTTCGCCGAGTTGATGCGTCCGCTCGAGTCGGGGCTGCCCACGGCCTGGTGCCACGGCGACCTGTGGCCGCCGAACGTGCTGATCGACGAGGGACGCGCCGTCGTCATCGACTGGGACAATGCCACCTCCGAGGCGCCGCAGGGCATCGACGCGCTGCTGCTGCCCGGCCTGCGGGCAGCCGGCGACCCCGACCGCTCCACGGTCTCGGTGGTGCTCGGCCTGGTCGACGACGTCGAGGCGCTGCGCGACGTCGAGGTCGCGGGTCGGGCCTGGCAGGACTGGGAGCGGCCGGAACGGCTCGCCCTGGCCGTGGCCGCTGTCCTGCTGCACCTGCGCAATCGATCTCCGCTCGACCTGGCCGGAGCAGCCCTGGACCGTCACGTCGCCGAGATCCGCGCCACGGCAACACCCGAGCCCCCCGGGGGCTCCGTCGCCGCGGAGGACGCCTCGAGGACGGGGCGGGGTGAAGCCACCCGTACGGCGCGTGGCGCCCTCTGGCTCGCCACCAACGGCATCGTCGTCAAGGCCTCGCAGACCATCGTCCTGCTGACCCTGGCCGCGATCCTGGAACCCTCGGCACTCGGCCTGGTCGCGATCGGAACCCTGGTCGCGAACATCGCGGCCAAGCTCTCCACGCTGGGCACGTCCAGCGCGTTGATCTACTGGCGCGGCGACGTGGACCGGGCCTCCCGGACCGCGTTGACCATCGGGGTGGTGCTCGGCTCCGTGCTCGCCGCGCTGCTGTGGATGATCGCGCCGTGGCTGGCCGGCTCGTTGCGAGCCGGCGACGGCGGCGCCGACGTCGTCCGCGGCCTCACGGTGGTGATGCCGTTCATGGCGATCTCCGCAGTCTCCGCGGAGATGCTCCGGCGCGAGTTGCGCTTCCTGCGCCGGATCATCCCGGACTCGACCGGAGCCGTCGTCGGGGCCGTCGTCGCCATCGTGCTGGTCTCCCAGGGGCAGGGCGTGATGGCCCTCGTCGCCGGGCAGATCGTCCAGGCCACCCTCGCGATGCTGCTGTTCTGGGTGGTCCGCCCGCCGATCCGGCCGGGGTGGAACCGCCAGGACGCCCAGGGCCTGCTCAGCTACGGCGGCCCGTACGCCGGCGGCGGCCTGCTCGAACTGGTCCAGCTCAACGTGGACTACCTGATCGTGGCCAGGGTCCTCGGTGCCGCAGCCCTCGGCCAGTACTCCTTGGCCTACCGCCTGGCGTTCATGCCGTACCTGATGATCGTCGTGGTGACGGCAGGCGCGGCCTTCCCCTTCCTGTGCCGGCAGCGAGGCGAGCAGCTGGGCCGTGCCGCCGTGGTCGTGATGACGGCCACGCTGACCCTGGTCGCGCCGCTCCTGGCCGGGGTCGTGCTCTTCGCCGACCACCTCACCCTGCTCGGGGACAAGTGGGCGCCCGGCGTACCCGTCGTGGCGTGGTTGGCCGTCTACGCCACCCTGCTCAGTGTCGGGCTGCTGGTCCAGGTCTCGCTCAACGCCTCGGGTCGCCCGCTGCTCACGATGGGACTCAAGCTGCTTCACCTCGCGCTGCTCTTCGGCACGCTGGTGGTGATCGCACGCCATGGCATCGTCGTGGTGGCGATCGGCGAGGTGCTGGTGATGGCACTGGTGGCTGCCATCGGCCTGTTCGCGGCCCAACGGCTGGTCGCCGGGTTCCGGGTGAGCGACCTGCTGACGTCGCTGCGCCCCGCCCTGATCGGGGTGGTGTCGATGAGCGTCGTGGTGCTGGCCGTGCGGGCAGCCTTCGGCGTCGACGAGGCGTCGGTCACGGGGCTTCTCGCGGTCGGAACCCTGGGCGTGATTGCCTTTGCCGTACCAGTATGGATGCTGGACCGGGTGCGACTGGGCGAGGCAGCACGCCTGATGAGGGGACAGTCATGAGGAGCGAGCTCCGCCGAGCGGCGACCGCCGTACGGCCGATCGTGGTGGCCGGACGCCGGCTCGCCCGCAGTCGTGGGCTGAACATGATCGGGTGGCACCGCGTCGACGGGGAGCGGACCGACGGGCTCTCCACCGGGGTCGACGACTTCCAGCGCCACCTCGACGACCTCGAGGACTGGGGTGCGCGGATCCTGCCCCTGGACGAGGCAGTGGCC
>NZ_JBFIKK010000056.1:0-19553 GCF_041600255.1 Nocardioides sp.
CACCAGGTCTTCACCAGCAACGACGAACGCGCAGCAGCACTGGCGCCCTGGCTCGACTTCTACAACACTCGACGACGCCACTCAGCCATCGGAGGACTACCCCCGATCAGCCGACTGTCATGAACCTGCCCGCCGAGTACAACTAGACGCCCGCCACGGTCGTGAACCGGCCAGCCGAGTTCAACTAGGCCGACGGGATGACGGTCGAGGCCGCGATTGCGGGCGCTGGGCCGTATCCGTAGCCGTAGCCGTAGCGGGTGCCGTTGAACTTCGACGGCACCATGTTGATGACGACTCCGGCGGGCTCCGCGTCGACCGCCGTAAGTCGGTCGAGCGCATGGGCCAGTTGGTCACGAGTTGTTCGCCCGTGACGCACCACCACCACAGCGCCGTCGGCCTGGGCAGCGAGCACGGCTGCGTCGGTGACCGGCAGCAGAGGGGGAGCGTCGATGATCACGACGTCGAAGTCGGACCGTAGGTGGGCGAGAAGACTCTCCATCGACTTCGACTGGAGTAGTTCCGACGGGTTCGGCGGAATCGGCCCGGAGGTCAGGACACTGAGCCCGGACGCCTGGTCGGTCTGGATCGCTTCACGAATACCCACTGAGCCGATCAGGACGTTCGTCGTGCCGACCGAGCTGTCCAGACCGAGTCTGCTGGCGACCAGTGGGCGGCGCAGGTCGCACTCGACGAGCACCACGCGCTGGTTCGCCATCGACATGGTCACGGCCAGGTTGACGGCCGTGGTCGTCTTTCCCTCCCCGGGCAGGGCGCTCGTGATGACGAAGAGCTTGTGCTCCTGATCCACGTCGACGTAGCGCATGTTGGTGCGCAGCATCCGAAATGCCTCAGCCCACGGGATGCTCTGGCTCAGGACAGCAGTCGGTTCGAGCTTCACCGCAGCGGTGTCCACGTTGATGTGCCCGAGGATCGGCGTACTCGTCACTGCGCTCACATCGCTGACCGAGGTGATCGAGGTGTCGAGGAGTTCCCGCGCAATGGCGATCCCGAAACCGACGAAGAGCCCCAAGAGGCTGGCCAAGGCGATGTTGCGGGCGGGACGCGGAGAGACAGGGACTGTTGCCACCTGAGCGTCGTCCACGACCGAGGCCTTGATCGCAGGGTCCTGCCCCGATGGCGTCTCGAGCTCAGTGATCAAGGTGCCCAACTCCCTGGCGTAGGCCTCGGCGATGTCCCGGGCCAGAGCTGCGTCGGGGTGGGTCGCGCTGACCTCCAGGATGACGGTGTTCGGCACCACGCGGGCAGTCACGCTCGCGATCAGCATGGCGGGATCGAGACCCCCGCCGAGGTCGTCGCTGACCTGGACAGCAAGAGGCCGTGTCTTGACGAGGTCTGCGTAGGAGGCGACCCGCTGCGTGGCGAACAGCCCGCCCTGATAGGCAGAGGACGAGTCGGAGTCCTTCGTGGAGACGAACAGTCGGGCAGACGACGAGTACTGGGGAGTCGTCTGGATGGACAGGATGGCTGCCGCGCCCGCAGCAACGAGCGTGCACAGCGCCACCAGGCGCCAGCGTCGCCTGACAGCGGCCAGATAGTCCTTCAGTTCCACGACAGCCCCGATCAGTTTCGATGTACGTCCACCACGAGGGATGGGCGCCTTCACCCTAACGACCTGGCATGGGTCTGCCCGAGCGCAGGCTCGCTGGGCGGTTCCAAAGAAGACGTCCGCACCGCGCGCCGGACGGCCGACGTGAAGCGTTCGGCCAACGTCATGGCGAAGGGAACGCTCAGGTGGGCGCCGTCACGGTACAACCAGGTCCCCCCTCGGTGGGTCGCACACGTGGTTGCCGAGCAGATGTCCGCAGTCAGGTCCAGCGTTCCGGCACGAAGGACGACGGACGTCGCCGCAACCTCTGCGTCCCGAGCGGCCTTGAGCTGCTGATCCACTGCGTTTCGCGGCAGGCGCGCGCCACAGGCGCCCTGGTCGGTCATGATGCGGTAGACGGGACACGCGCGCAGGTCGGCCTGGAAGTGGGGGACTGTGTGCACCACGATGGTGGGCACACCGATGTCGGACCAGCGCTGGAGAGTCCTGCCGAGCCCAGCCTGCCAGTGAGCCGCCTTGGCTGCTGTGGTCCTGGCGGCGGAGGAGGTGCCGGCGGTGAGTGCGAGCCCGTTGCCGGCACTCAGGTACTCCGTGGAGGCGTTGGACAAGATGACCGCCACCGGTGGTGAGTGCGTCACCTCCGCGGTCCAGGCAGAGACGAATCGTGCGCACCCGTTCTCGTCGTAGGCGATCTCGTACTCGACGCGCACGTCAGCGAAGGGACACCCTCCGAAGGTGGCGAGGGTGAGGTCGTAGCCCAGACCCGAGGCCGCGCTCAAGGCTGGCTCGGCGAAGTGTCCAGCGTTCGAGTCCCCGAGCAGCAGGATCCGGCCGCGGGATGTGCCGGGAACTGTCCAGGTGCAGTCACGACTGGTACGAGGATCGCTCGGGAGGTTGGCGGTGCAGTGTCGCGTCTCGTCGAGGTGGGGGCGACTCTGGACCCGCAGGTCCTGTACGGGGGCCAGGACGCTGTTGGCCGCCGGTGCGGCAGTCATGAAGAGAACGATGGGTGCCACAGTGCAGACCAGCGCCAGTCTGACGCTTCCGACGTGCCCCCACGCCGTTCCCCGCCTGATCGGGTCCTCCAGGTAACGGTAGGCGAGAGCGGCCGGAACGAGCGACGCGAGCGCGGCCGAGACCAGCCACGCGGGGGAAGCTTCGGGCCGGAGCGCCCCAGCGAAGACGATGAACGGCCAGTGCCACAGGTACCAGCTGTAGGACCGGTCGCCGAGCCACGTGATCGCACGCCCGGTCAACAAGCGGGTGACTCCGTGGGTCGTCGCAGTTCCTCCCACGATCAACAGACACGTGCCCAGCACCGGCAGCATCGCAGCGACGCCCGGGAACGGTGTCTCCTCGGTGTAGAAGACCGCAGCCAGAGCGATGAGCACAGCACCCCCACCGGCGGCGGTGCGTACTGCGATCTGGGGCATGCGCGCCACTCGCGCCGGGGCGAGTGCCAGAAGCGCGCCGGCAGCGAACTCCCAGGCGCGGGTAGGTGAGGCGAAGAAGGCAAACGAATGGTTGACCGGCGCGCTGCCGAAAGGCAGACCGTCGGTATAGGTGAGGAAGATCCCAGCGGCGAGGCTGAGCGCCAGCGTGGCCGCGACCACCAGGACGACCGCCCGGGACCCCCGGGGGTTTCGCGATCGGCGCGCCACCGCCCATCCTGCGAGTAGCACGAGCGGGAAGGCCAGGTAGAACTGCTCCTCCACGGCCAGCGTCCAGGTGTGCAGGAGGGGATTGGCCTCGGCGGGAGCATCGAAGTAGCCGCCGGTCAGCACGAACAGGGCTGCATTGGCGGAGAACAGGGCCGCGGAGATCCCGGTGCGGGCAGTCAGCTGCTGGCCACCCAGCGGGCTGTCGAGCGCTAGCGAGGCCACAGCGACGAAGATCAACACCACGCACAGGGCTGGCAGCAGACGCCGCACGCGGCGCGTGTAGAAGCGTTTCAGGTCCAGGGTGTGGGTCGAGGAGAGCTCCTCCCACAGCAGCCGCGTGATCACGAAGCCGGACACGACGAAGAAGACGTCGACTCCGATGAAGCCGCCCGGCAGCACTCCGCCTGCGTGATAGAGCACCACGAGGACGACGGCCAAGCCCCGCATCCCCTGGATGTCCGCTCGATGGACGGGCTTGGGGGCACTCACGCGGGACACCTTGACACACCGGAGTCGGGGTGGGCGGGCGCTCAGAACCCCGACATCGGGTCGTGGAGGCGACTAGTCATTCTGGGTGAGGAGGTGCGTGCCCGATCGGTCAACTTTCAACTGTTTGACCACCGGTCGGGAATTGAACTCGGCAGGATGTCGATGTCCGGGGGGGAGTTGGACATCCATCGTCATGGGGGACGCTTGACTTCCGTTCTGCTGCGCATCCGCTGCCACAGGGGCAAGGCGCTCGTCGCCTACGACAGCCTGTGCTGGGTCGGCGCCTACGTCGTTTTCGCCCTCTTCTACTTCGATCCCCTCGACGAGGGAGTGCCGTGGCGTCCCCTCGCGCTGGTGACGCTGGCCACCGGGGCCCTGTACATCGCCCTCGCCGGGTCGCTGCGCCTGCACCAGGGTCGGGCCAACACGGCGAGTCTGGAAGAAATGATGCTTCTGGGCCTGGTCGCACTCGACGCCGGGGCCATCATCACCGCGCTCAACCTTCACTACGACTGGATCCCTCGGACTGTCCCAGCCGCCGCGACCCTAGGTGCCTTGGTGGCGGCAGCCGGTGGTCGGGCGGCCTGGCGGCGCCTCCTCGAAGGGGCCGCAGTTGGGCGAGGTGAGAACTCCTGCCGGGTTCTGGTCGTCGGAGCCGGCGAGGCGGGCCGCGACCTGGTGAGTTCGATGCTCAGGGACCCAGCTCGGCAGTGGCAACCAGTTGGACTGCTGGACGACGACCCGATGAAGCGGCACCTGCGGGTCAGGAACGTACCCGTGCTCGGGCCCGTGTCCTGTCTGCTCGAGGCCGTCGGACGGTCTCGAGCCGAAGGCGTGGTCATCGCGATTCCCAGTGCCTCTGCCATCGTCATCCAGCGGATTCGCAACGAGGCCCTCCAGGCGGGCGTACCCGTGAAGGTACTGCCCTCGACCACCGAGCTCTTGAGCGACAGCGTTGGCATTCGGGACCTACGCGATGTCAACATCATGGACGTTCTGGGGCGCAAGCAGATCGACACGGACCTGGACTCGATCGCCGGCTACCTGGCTGGCAAGCGTGTCCTCGTGACGGGTGCCGGCGGCTCCATCGGCGCCGAGCTCTGCCGCCAGATCCACCGGTTCGAGCCCAGCGAGTTGATCATGCTCGACCGCGACGAGTCCGCCCTGCACGCAGTCCAGCTGTCGATCCACGGTCACGGACTGCTCGACACCGGAGATGTGGTCCTGTGCGACATCCGTGACCCCCAGGCGGTCGAGGACGTGTTCGCGGCGAAACGACCCGATGTGGTGTTCCATGCGGCAGCCCTCAAGCACCTTCCTCTCCTGGAGGCCTACCCGGCCGAGGCTGTGAAGGCGAACGTCCTCGGCACGCGGACCGTCTTGGACGCCTCGGTCCGCGCCGGCGTCGAGCGCTTCGTGAACATCTCCACCGACAAGGCGGCTGACCCGAACAGCGTCCTGGGGTATTCCAAGCGCATCGCCGAGTGCCTGACGGCAGATCGTGCCACCCGTGCAGACGGCACCTTCCTGTCGGTTCGCTTCGGCAATGTGCTCGGAAGCCGCGGTTCGGTCCTCACCTCCTTTGCGTCGCAGATCGCCCGCGGTGGCCCGGTGACAGTCACAGACCCCGAGGTGACTCGCTTCTTCATGACGATCGAGGAGGCCTGCCACTTGGTCATCCAGGCGGCTGCGATCGGCCGCTCAGGTGAGGCACTCGTGCTGGACATGGGCGACCCGGTCCGGATCGTGGACGTTGCCCGGCAGTTGATCGAGCAGTCAGGGACGTCCGTCGACATCGAGTTCACCGGTCTGCGGCCCGGAGAGAAGTTGCACGAGGATCTGTTCGGTACTGGGGAAGTGCAGAATTCCCGGCCAGTTCACCCGCTGGTGTCGCATGTAGACGTGCCTTGTCTCACCGACGTCGACATCGAGGCCCTGCCACTCAATGCATCCGCCGCCGAGGTGAGGTCCGCCATGGCTGACCTGGCGCTGGATGCGGCACGGGCTCCAGTGAAGCCCACATTGCGAGTTGCGGGCTGAGCCAGGGGCGAGAGCTCGCGGCCTTCTCGTCGCGAGGAGTGGATGCCCTGCTCAGGCAGAGGGCCGAAGGTGCTGTTCCGAGCTGAACCGCTCCCAGGCGCCGGGCGCCTCGGGGTGGATGCCGTTCACCTCGCACCACGCCTCGTAGGGCGTGCACAGGTCGGTCTCGGGCGGGGAGACGAGCGTGAGTCGCGCGGCAGGTTCGCCGCCGGGAATCCGGTACAGGCTCATGGCCCCTCCTCCAACATGCTCCGTCACCCCATGGTGACGCGCCCGGTGCTCAGTTCCACGCTGCGTGGGCAAGTCGTGGGGCGTTCGTGGCCGTCATGTTGCCCGGATGGGGCGGAGTCATGTCTGAGCACCGTGAGGTCTAGACCACAACGTGTCAGCGGACCCTGACCACGGTCCACGGCCGCGGGTCCAGGTTCCGGTTCCCGGCGCCGTCGTCGACGACCAGCGAGACGCCGTACCGACCGCGGGCCAGCCGCAGGACCTTCGCCCACCTCGTCCGCTGCTCACCGGCGGAGCCGACCCGGGTGCGCAGCAGCTGGTAGTCGCCCCACGTGCCGTCCGCCTGGCGCCACTTCTTGGTCCGCTCGTTGCGGATGGCCACCCGGACGGTGGCCACGGCCCGGTCGTCCCGGGCCCCGCCGACCAGGCGCAGCCGCGTGCGGGCGCCCTTCGTCGAGGTGAACGAGCCGGTCGGGGCCGTGGTGTCCGGTGCGTCGGGGGAGGGGCTGTCGGTGCTTGTGCCCTCGCCGCCCGCTCCGCCGCCACCGGTCGCGCCACCGGTCGAGCCGCCGCGCTTGACCACCACGTTGCCCGTGCGCGGAGCGAGTCGCAGCGTGCGGACCTTGGCCCCACCCAGGGCGCGGTGGGTGCCGCCCAGGCGCACGGTGACGGCCCGGTCGGTCGGGTTGACCACCGATTTGCCATTCGCGAACGAGCGCACCCAAGCGCCGTTGGCGAGCTTGCGCATCGGGCCCTTCGGGCGACCGATCTGGCGCGGCATGGCGTACGGCGCGTTGCGCCCCGTCGCGCCGGCCGCGTCACGGGAGCGGGTGAAGGAGAAGTAGGAGCGGCCGTTGGCGCCCATCAGGAAGGTCGCCATCGCGTAGGCCTGCCAGCGACGGGTCTGCCGCTTCGAGGCACCCACCCAGAGCTTGGTCGTGTAGAGGCCGGTGACGTTCTTCGCCTCGAGGTCGCGGACCACATCGGCGTTGCGCTTCCAGTCCTCCCCGCCCGGGAACGAGTCGGCCGGGTTGAAGGCGCCGCGCATGAAGTCCTCCATCTGCGCGCCCGGCATGCCGGCGGCCAGCGGCCGCGACTGCACCGGCGACTGCCAGTACCGGTAGGCGTTCTCGATCGCGTTGCCCACGTGGATCCGGTTCGGGCTCGCCCGGCGGTAGTGGTCGGCCAAGGAGGACATCTGGGTCCGGTACTGCGCCTGCGTGTAGGGCTTGCGGGTGCCCGGGCGGACCGGGATCCCGGTGACCAGGCCCTGGGAGAAGATGCCCAGCGTGAGCATGTCGACCAGGCAGCCGTCGTACCCGCCCCGCTGCGAGCGGTCGTCGCACTGGCGGTTCGCCGCCCGGCGCCACTGCGGGTTCGACGACTCCATCAGCCAGGTGCCCCAGGCCGGCACCTTGATCCGGGCGCCGGACTTCGTGTGGGCGAAGGCGGCCTCGGGCAGCCCGCCGACCTCGTAGGTCTGGGCCATCGTGGCGTTGGCGTAGGCAAGCAGGGTCAGGTCCGGGTTCGCCGAGCGCATCGCCTTCTGGTGCTCCTGGAAGGCGATCGGCATGCCGGCGACCAGGTCGAACTTGCGGGCGACCCGCAACGCCTCCCGGCGGCTGTAGTCGTGGTCGTTCGACATGTACGTCGGCGCCCAGGTCAGCGCGACCCGCTGCTGGGCAGCCGGGGCGCCGGCACGGGCAGCGGGCGCCTGTGCGGCGGAGGCGGCGAGGGTCGGCAGTCCCGGGGCGACCCCGAGGGCGACGACGCCGGCCAGGGCCGAGGTCAGGGCCGCGCGGATCAGTCGGGGGGAGGGGACGAGCATGGGGTGAGGCCTTCCGAGGGGGGATCGGCCCGTCAGAGCGTCACGGGCACGACCACGACCCTAGGAAGAAACAGTGCTGCCGGGACCCCCTCGGCCGACTGCTGACTCATCGGCGCGGACGGTGTGGCCGATCGGTCAGGCCTTGAGGTGGTCCGGGGTGTCCGAAAGGACGATCTTTCGGCTCGCAGGGCCCCCGGCGCACCACCCGTCCGGGTGGTCAGGCGCGGCGCCGGCGCCCGAGAGCCAGGATCACGGCGGCGGCCAGCAGCCCACCGGCAACGCCGCCGGCGAAGGTGCGGCGGACCAGGGCGGTCCCGTCACCGTCGGCCGGCACGTCGCCCTCGAAGGTCACCGGGATGCCGCCCCGCAGGGCGGACTCGCGCAGCCGCTGCTGGAACTCCTGGGCCTCCAGCGCCGTCACCCGGTTGGTGGCCCGGTTGAGCTGCACCTCGAGTTGCTCGAAGCGCTGGGCCGCCTCGAACATCCGGCGCAACCGGGTGGCGTCCTTGGAGTCGCGGGTGGACGGGAGCGACGGGTCCCGCAGCAGCCGGTCACGCATCGCGGCGTAGGCGGCGTCCGGCTCCACCCCGGCGCTCGAGGCGACCGCCTCGGCGATCTCCTCGCGCACCTGCCTCTCCTCGGCGAGGACCTCCGTCATCTCGGTGCTCGGACCGGGGTCGGAGTCGGTGCTCTGGGAGAGGAAGACCGAGGCGTCGTCGACGAAGGCGGTGACCACGTCGCGGTTCGTGGCCGGGTCGTCCTGACCCGAGGTGAACGTGATCCGGGCCAGGGTCGAGCTGCCGATCCGGCTCACCTCGAGGGAGGCCCGCAGTTCGTCGACGGACATCTTCGCCAACGCTGCCGGACGCTCCAGCACCGAGGGGATCGTCGCCGCGGTCTGCAGGTCGACGATCAGGTCGGTGCGGTCGTTCGGCAGCGGGGTCACGGTCCGGGTGTTGACCACGCCGTACGTCACCGAGGCGGGCGGTCGGGCCGTCACGTACGTCGACAGACCGGCAGCGAGCGCGGCGACCAGCACGACCCACCAGAGCGTCCTGAGCTGGTGGAGCGCGGGCCCGACCGCATGTGAGAGCTCCGTCATCGTGGTGACCCTTCCCGAGTTGAGGCACAGAACCACGCAGAGGCTAGTCAGCCTAGGATGGAGCCGCCAGTGTGTCTCATGACGGACACACCCTCCGCCATCGCCTGCCAAGGACTGACATGCCGGATCTCGGGACGGATGCTCGACCCCCCGTGCGGGGTGCCACCACGGTGGTGTTCATCGCGGGCGGGGGCCGCAGTGGGACGACCCTGCTCGGCAACGCCGTCGGCTCCTTCCCGGGAGCGCTGAGCGTGGGCGAGGTCAAACTGGCCTTCCGTCGCGGGGTCGTCGAGCAGGGCCATTGCGGGTGCCGCGCACCTGTCCTCGACTGCCCGGTCTGGGCGCCCGCGCTGGCCGAGACGTTCGGCGGCCCGCCGTCGCCCGCCCTGGCCGCCGAACTCGACCGTCGGCTGACCGGCGCGGTCCGGACCCGCACAGTGCCGTGGTGGTGGGCCGGACGGCAGAGCGCGGAGATCGACGAGCTGGCCGACACGATGGCACGTATGATCCGGGCGGTCGCGCGGGCCAGCGGCGCCGACACGATCGTCGACTCCTCCAAGTTCCCCGCGTACGGCGCGCTGCTCGCCCGCAGCCCGCTGCTCGACGTCCGGGTGGTGCACGTCGTCCGCGATCCCCGGGCCGTCGCCTGGTCCTGGCAACGGGCGTCCGCCTCGCAGCAGGTGGAGGGTTTCGAGGAGGAGATGGAGCGCTTCTCCGTGGCGAAGACCAGCCTGATGTGGCTCACCTCGAATGCCGCCGTCCCGGCCGTGGCGCCCAGCGACGCCCCGCGACCGCTCGTCGTGGGCTACGAACGTCTGGTCCGGGACCCGGCCGGCGAGCTCGCCCGCATCGCCGAGCACGCCGGGCTGGCGTCCCCGCCGGACTTCGTCCGTCACGATCGCATCCACCTCGGCCCCAACCACGCTGTTGCCGGCAACCCCAACCGGGTGCGGGTGGGCCCGGTCGAGCTGCGGCCGGACGACGAGTGGCGCTCCCGGATGTCGCGACTCGACAAGGCCGTGGTCACCGTCATGACGGCCCCCGGGAGGTCCCGCCGTGACCGCTGACCAGGTCCGTTCGCTGGGGCCGTCGGTCCGGCTCGCCGTCGCCTTGGCGGCCGCTGTCTGGATGCTGGCCGCGTTCGGCCCCCTGGTCCCGCTGGCGGCGATCATCGCCGCTGCCCTCCTGGTGGTGATCGGAGCCCTGGCCGCCTGGCACGACTTCGCGATGTTCATCTGCGGCGCGATCATCCTGCGCCCGGTGCTCGACCTGCTCGCCGGCCCGCGCAGTACGGGCATCGGGCCCACCGACCTCTTCGGCGTCTCGGTCCTCGTGGCCTGCCTCGCCTGGCTCTTCGTCAACCGGGTCGATCTCTACGCCCGGCTACGCTCGCGGTTCGCGCTCTCCCTGCTTGCCTTCCTGGTGGTGCTCACGCTCTCGGCCGCGGGAGCGCCCTACCTGTCGTCGTCGTTCCCGGTCGTGCTGCGGATCATGGCGGGCGTCGCCACGTACTTCGTCCTCGACCTGATGCTGGCGCGTCGCCAGATGGCCTTCTGGCAGCTCGTCGGGGCGCTGGGCCTGGCCTACGTCGTCCCGTTGATCTACCCGATCGTCGGCCTCGTGGGCGTGCCGGTCACCCATCGCAAGGACGCGATCACCGCCCTCAAGTCCGTCTTCTACCTCTCCAACAACTTCGGACACTTCCTGGTGCCGGTCGTGGTGATCACGGCCGCCTGGATGATCCGGGTGCGCGGGCGACCCCGGGTCGTCGCCGGGCTGGTCCTGCTGGTCGCCGGCGCGGAGCTGGTCGCCACCCAGACCCGTGGTGCCTGGATCGCGGTGGTGGTCGGCGTCTTCGGGGTCGGGCTGCTGCTCAGCAGGCGGTTCGTGGTCGCCTCGGTGATCGTGGTCGTGCTGATCTCGCTCTTCGTGCCGCCGGTCCAGTCCCGGATCGAGAACCTGCGCCCGAGCACGGCGCCTCCGCGCTCGGAGAGCTCGTTCGCGTGGCGGCTGGGCCACTGGTCGGACCTCGTCCCACGGACCAAGGAGCAACCTCTGCTGGGCCTGGGCCCGGACGAGGCCGTGCGACTGACCGGCAAGGAGCCGCACAACGACTACGTGCGCGCCCTCGCGGAGACCGGGGTGCTCGGGCTGGCCGCCTACCTGTGGTTCCTCGTCGAGCTCTGCGTCCTCGCCGGGCGAGCGGTACGCCGCCGCGGCCGCCCCCTGACCGGCTTCGTCCGCCCCCGCACCGACACCGACCCCGGCGTCGGGCCGCTGGCCAGTGCCACGGTCATCGGCCTGGCCTGCTACGCGGTCGGCATCGTGATCGCCTCCTCGGCGGAGAACCTGATCGACAACCTCACCTTCCTGTGGGTCGCCATGCCGTGTGCCGCGCTGCTCCAATGGGCGGCGCAGGACCGCCGCCTCGACCCGGTGGGCCCCGGGACGGAGGTCGACGATGGGGACGGGCCCCCGACCGGCCCCCGGACCTCAGCCAGCCCCGCGACCCCGGACCGGACCGATCGCGAGCCGGTGCCCTGATGGCGACGTCGCGCACCGCCCCGAGGCCCTCCCTGTTGCCGCCGCTGCACCGGCGCGTCATGCACGTCGTACGCCGCCAGCTGCTGCGCGGCTGGCCCGGCGAGCGGGAGCGCCCCAGCTACTTCATCATCGGCGGCAAGCGGTGCGGCACCACCTCCCTTGACGAGTACCTCGTTGCGCACCCGCTCGTGCTCCGCGGCCTGGTCGAGAAGGGCTGTCGCTACTACGACGTGAACTTCCAGCGTGGCCCGCAGTGGTACGCCCGCCACCTGCCCCCTCGGCGGGCCGTCGATCGCCTCGAGGCGCGCCGTGGCACCCGGCCGCTCCTGGGTGAGTCCAGTCCCTACTACGTCTTCCACCCCGAGGCCATCGGCCGGATCGCGGCCGATTGCCCGCAGGCGCGGCTCTTCCTGCTGCTGCGCGACCCGGTGCAGCGTGCCTGGTCCCACTACCGCTACGAGGTGGCGCGGGGCTTCGAGGAGCTGGACTTCCTTTCCGCGCTGCAGCAGGAGTCGGCCCGACTGGCGGTCGACGACCCGATGCAGCGGGCCTTCGCCCATCGGCACTTCAGCTACCTGGGCCGCAGCCGCTACGCCGATCAGCTCGCCCGGGTGCACCGGCACTTCGACCCGGGCCAGGTGCTGGTGCTGGAGAGCGAGCGGCTCTTCGCCGACCCCGCGGACGTGATGCGCCGCGCCTTCGCCCACCTGGGTCTGCCACCGCACGAGCAGACCCGGTACCCGGCCCACAAGGGGCTGGGGGACGGGCCACCGATCCCTGCCGAGGCGGAGGAATGGCTGCTCGAACGGCTAGCCGACGACAGGGTCCGACTCGGTGCGCTCCTCGACTTCGTACCAGTCTGGGCCTGACGACTCCGCCAGCCACTGGGCCTCCGGCCAACTCTCCAGCGCCTCCCGGTTGGCTGGGTTGGCGAGCTGGTCGAGCAGGTCCGGCCAGCTGCCGACCCGGTGCCGTCGTTCGGGATCCACGAGGCCGCGAGCCAGGAACTGCAGGAACGCCACCCGGTCGAGTCGCTGGGTCCGAGCGAGCCGAGCGGTGTGGTAGCGGCACTCCTCCAGCGGATCGATCACGTACTCGTGGCTTTCCAGCTGCCGGCGCCCCGACAGGTAGATCAGCGCCAGCCGGTGGCAGCCGTCGACGGGCACCCAGCGGTCCTCGGCGAGGCGGCGTCCGGCCACAGGTACGCCGGCCGGCACGAACGCCACGCTCACCGGGTGGTGGGCGTGGAAACCGTGCTTCTCCACGCTGCGGAAGAGCTGCACGCTGCGCCGCACGGTCTGGTCAAACGCCCGGTCGCGTTCGCGCTCCCCGGCCTGCTGCAGGCCCAGGACCTCGACGAGCACGGCATCGAACCACACGCCGTAGGCAGTGCGTCGCGCCAGGGCGACGAGTGCGGGCAGGTCGCGATCCAGCAGGTGGCGGTGGCTCGCGATGAGCTCGAAGAGCTCCAGCCTTGCCAGCACGTCGTAGCGGAACGGGCTGATCAGCTGGTCGAGGTCGAGATCGGCCGCGCCGGGACTCAACCCCCGGGCCCGCCACCGGTTGCTGATACCCCGGAGGGCGGGGAACTGGGTGGCGATACCCCGCTTCGTCGAGCGGAGCGTGCGGATCGCCTGGGTGCGCTCCTCGGGATTGAGCCCGGTGGGCAGGACCACCAGCAGGTAGACGACCAGGATCACCAGCCCGGCGATGGGCAGCTGCGCCCACCACTGCTGGGACACGTGCGGGAGCAGCAGGCGCGCGACCAGACCCGCACCCAGGGCTGCCAGGAGCGCCACCAGGTGCCCCTGGGCCAGCGGCCAGCGGTCACTGGCGAGGCGACGCACCGCGACCACCCGGACCACACCGGGGACCACCATCGTGAGCGCCCAGGCAACGGCCGCGCCGCGCAGGCCGAAGCGTGGCACCAGCAGGAAGTTGAGGGCGATGTTGCTGGTCAGCGCCACAAGGTTGATCGCCATGTTCAGGCGGTTGCGGCCGATCTGGTTCAGCACCACCGCAGAGGGCGCGGCCACGGCCTCCACCACCGCCCCGACCGCCAGGATCTGGATCACCACGACGCCGGGCCCGAACCCGGAGCCGAAGGTCGCCAACGCGGCCTCGGGCACGACCAGGATGCCGACCAGCAGGGGCAGGGTCAGCCGCCAGGTCCACAGCACGATGGACAGGTAGCGCTCGGTGAGCCGATCCCGGTCGCCGACCTCGAACAGGTGCGCGATCCGCGGCGCCATGGCCGTGGTCAGCGGGGTGATCACGAACATCGCCGCAAGCACCACTCGGGTGGCCACCTGGTAGACGCCGACGTCGGCATCGGAGACCAGGACGCCGAGGATGACGATGTCGGCCCACAGCAGGCCCTGGGTGGCCAGCGAGGCGACCCAGCTGACGCTGGCGAAGCGGAGCAGCCCCGCCCACGGGAGCTCGGCATGGGTGCCGGGCAGGGGTGCCTCGAGCCGTTCGAGGGCGGCCACTGCGGCAGCTCCCGCGACCACGCTGGCGGTGGCCAGCGCGTAGAGCGCACCGTCGATGCCGAGGCCGGCGTTCAGGATCACGACCGTCAGAACGAGGCGGGTGACGGGTTCGAGGACCAGGGCGATCCGGGTGTAGGCCCGCATCGTCTGGAAACCCTGCGTGCTGGCCAGGCAGGTGTCCATCAGCACCGCGAACGGCAGGCTGAGCGCCACCATCCGCAGGGCGAAGCGCAGGTCGGGCGACTGGAAGACCTCGTCGGCCAACCAGTCGGCCTGCAGCGCCAGCACTCCGGCGACCACCACCGAGAACACGGTCGGCACGAGGACGCCGACCAGGATCGAGCCCCGGACCCGGGCGTAGTCCCCCCGGGCACGCCCGGCGGCCACGAACTTGGTCAGGGCGACCCGCATCCCCAGCCCGCACACCAGGATCAGCACCGCGCGGACCGCGAAGGCGATCGAGTAGACGCCGACCGCTCCGTGGCCGAGGGTGCGGGCGATGACGGCGATGACGGCGAAGTTGCACGCGGTCGAGACCACGGTGCCGAGAACCGTGCGCCCGCTGTCGCGCCGCAGGGTGGGCCCTGCGGTGGTGCTGGTCGAGCCGGGTGGGAAGGTCAGGCTCACACAGCCACCCGACCCGGTGACGGCACGCTCTCGCGGTGACGGGGGAGGGTGGGGGTCCCCTGCCCTCGCACCACGTCGCGATAGACCTGCTCGACGAGATCGGTGCACCGTTCCCAGTCGAAGCGTGGGAGGACGTCCCGGGCGATCTGAGAGGCGCCGTGGCTCTGGGCCCCCAGGTCGGCCAAGGCGTCTGTGATCGCCCGGGTGAGGGCCGACCGGTCATCGGTCCGGAAGATCTGGGCGCCCCGTCGGGAGGTACCCACGATCTCGAGGTGCGGCGGAATGTCGCTCACCACCAGCGGAAGCTCGCTGCCGATCGCCTCCAGCAGGGTCAGCGGCAGCCCCTCCAGGCTGGACGGCTGCACGAAGAGGGCGGCGTTGCTGAAGAGTTCGTCCAGCTCCTCGCCGTAGGCGTAGCCGGTCAGCAGCACCCGCTCGTCGCGGCCGGCGAGCTCCTGCAGGCGCTCGACGTACTCGTCGGTGTAGCTGGACCCGCCCACGATCACCAGCCTGCGGTCCGTCTCCACGTCGGCGAAGGCGCGGATCAGCAGGTCGGGCCGCTTCTCCGGCACCAGACGCCCGACGTAGAGCAGGTAGCCGCTGGTCGTGAGTCCGTGTCGGTTTTCGATCAGGGAGGCCGGCCGGTGCTCGTGCGGGCTGGTGCCGTTCGGGATGTAGTCACAGCTGCGGCGGTAGCGCTCGGCATAGTGGTCCCGCAGCGCGGCGGAGACCGTGAGCGTGCGATGGGGGACGCGGGCGCTCATCCAGGTGCCCAGCTGCAGCAATGTGCGGGCTCCACGACCCCACTTGTCCCGGTCGGCATCGAGCCCGTGGATGGTCTGCACGATCGCGGTCCGGGAGAACACACGGGGAAGCGGCGCGAGCAGACCGGGGCCGATCGCGTGGTAGTGCATCACGTCGTGGCCGCGGGCCAGCGCCGCCATCGAGGAGAGCGCCGAGTGGGTGATCGCCTCCAGCGAACGCATCGGCATGGACGGGACCTTCACGACGTCCATGCCCAGGTGCTGGGTCCCGGCCTGTCCGGCCCCGTAATGACTCTGGGAGTACACCGTCACCCGGTGGCCGCGCTCCACGAGTCGCCGTCCCACCTCCTCGACGTGGTGCTCGACCCCGCCGTACGTCGCCGGAAGTCCCCGCGTGCCCAGCATGGCGATCCTCATGCCCATGACCCCACCCCTTTGTTGTTCCGTTCGTGCTGTCCCTTGCTCCGCAGGGCTCGGTCGTAGCTCTCCCTCAGGTGCCGCAGGTGTGCCGACACCGAGAACCGCTCGGTGGCCTCGGCGCGCGCGTCCTGACCCATCGCGTGCGCGAGCCGGGGGTTGCCGGCGAGACTGCGCAGGGCGCCCGCGAGGGCGGCCGGTTCGTCGTGGGGGACCAGGTAGCCGGTCCGGCCCTCGTCGATCAGCTCGGGCAGACCGCCCAGGTCGCTGGCGACCACCGGGCGGCCGCAGCCGAAGGCCTCGAGCACGGTCATCGGCTGGTTCTCGTACCAGCGCGACGGCACCACCACCAGGGCCGCGGCCCGCATCAGGTCCTGCAGCTGCGGACCCGGCACGTGACCGACGAAGCGGACCCGCTCCGCCAGGCCCAGCTCGCCGGCCCGGCGCTCCAGCAGCTCCCGGTCCGGGCCGCCGCCCGCGATCGTCAGCGAGATGTCCTCGGGGATCCGGGTGAAGGCCTCCAGCAGGACGTCCACGCCCTTCTCGTGCGAGAGCCGACCGGCGTACAGGACGCCGGAGCCGGGGGCGGTCGCGACCGACACGGTCGACAGGTCGCAGAAGTGCGGGACGTGCACGAGCCGGTCGGGGAAGACCTTGCCCTCGGTCATCTTGCGCGCCATGAACTCGCTCGGGCAGATGAAGACGTCCACCGGGGAGTAGGCGCCGAGCAGGGTGTGCGCGCTGAGCTCGGTCGCGGCCAGCAGGCTGCCGCTCAGGGAGCCCTGGTTGCACCGGCGGACCACCGCCTGGTGGAAGCGCCGGCCCAGGCAGGACTCGCAGATCGTGCCCTGGTCGAGGAACTGGTAGGTGGGGCAGGCCAGCTTGTAGTCGTGCAGCGTCATCACCGCCGGGATCCGCCGGGCGGCCAGCGGGCGCAGCACGGACGGGGAGAGCTGGTGGTAGATGTTGTGCAGGTGGACCACGTCCGGGCGGACCCGGTCGAGCACCTCCTCCATGCCGCGGCGGGCGCTGCGTCGATAGAGCACCCCGGCGGCGGTTGCCAGGCGTCCCCCGAGCGTCTCCGGGGGTGGGTTCAGCTCCATCCGGGGAGCGAAGGTGTCGGCGTTGGCGTCGGTCCGGTTCTCCGGGTGCTCCATCGAGAAGAACGACACCTCGTCGCCCTGGCGACGCTGGATCTCGGCGAGGTCGAGCATGTAGGACTCGGCGCCGCCGCGCCGGTAGAGGAACTTGTTGACGTGCAGGATCTTCATGGTGCCTCCAGGGCAGGGGCCCACGGCGCCAGGCGTGCACCAGAGCCCCCGATACTGGCCGGACCGTTGTCGGCCACGACCTCGAGCTGTCGGTAGATGCGGTTCATGTCCGCCAGGAAGACGCGCTGAGCGCCCCTGGCCTTGCCGAGCTCGCCGTCGAGCGGGAATCCCCACACCCGCTGGAACTCGGTCACGACTCGGCCCGCCGGTCCCCACTCGGTCGCGAGTGCGACCGCCGAACGCGCGGTGTCGTCGACGACGTAGGCGCCGTACCCCCGCAGGGTGCGGGCGATGACCCGTGCGGCCTCGGAGCGGAACCGGCCGATCCGTACGTCGGATGGCAGGGCCACCAGGGCGCCCATCCGGGCCTCCGGCTCGCTGCCGCGGTACCGGTCGGCGTAGGAGTCCGCCCGGTGCGCCGGCCAACGGAAGCCGCCGCGGCTGGCCGAGAGCACCTTCCGCGCCGGCAACTCGATCTTGAGGGCGTGCGGGATCACCTGGGCCTCCGGGGTCCACTCGCCGATCCGGATCGTGCCGCCGAAGGCGGTCAGCCCCGAGCCGCCGTGCGAGCCGTGGCCGATCCGCGCGGCGGTGTCGCCGGTGCGGATCGAGGAGCCCTCGACCAGGTGCTGCGAGACCGCGAACCCGTCCTCGCACACGTGCAACGGCTGCGTCTCCAGCAGGGTGCCGTCAGGACGGAGGATGGCGGCCGCGTGGTTCGGGGTGGAGCCCCGGTAGCCGGGGTCGGTGGTCCAGGAGAGCGGGATCGGGGCCGACAGGGCCAGGGGCCGCCCCGTGGAGGACGCGCAGCGTTCGCGGGCCGACCAGCCGGCGTCGTGGGCGAAGAGCGGGATGCCGACCGTGTCCGGAGAGGCCACGATCAGGTCCTCCTCGACCGCCAGCGTGCGTTCGGTGGGCGGTTCGAGCCCGAGCGGGACCCGGCGGCCGTCCGCACCGAGCGGGTGGTTCCAGATGGAGCGGACGCCGTAGGGCCAGAGCCGGGGGTCGCGGGCCGGGGCCGTACTCGCGGACGCCGACTGCTTCCGGCGCTGCGAGGCGGTCGCCTCGGCCGGACCCACGAAGAAGCGGCTCCAGGGCTTGTCGGAGAAGTTGCGGGAGCCATCCATCGCTATCACGTCGAAGCCGTAGTCGCCGTCGGGCAGGTCGAGGGTGTGCTGCCAGGTCGTCGACCGCCCGCCCTGGTCGCCCAGCGTGGTCGTCAGGCGCCGGGCGCCCGGCCCCCAGGAGCCGTCGGGGCGCAGCCACTCTTGGGTGGCGTTGTCGCGCACCTGGAGGAAGACCTGGGCGACCCCCTGGTCGTCCGCGGCGTCCCCGGCGAACGTCACCGGGGAGCTCATCCGGTCGCGGTGGCGGGGCGTGCTGACCGAGAGCGTCGGGGGGGTCGAGTCGGGGGTGCCCACGTGGAACCGGGTCCAGGGCTTGCTGGCCGGCCGGTTGCGCGCCGCGTCCAGTGCGGTCACGTCGAAGCCGTAGGTGCCGCCCGGGAGGTCCAGCGTCGTGGACCACTCGGTGTTCGTGGCCCCGGGTGAGGCGAGGGCCGCCGGCAGCCGCCGGGCCCCGGGACCCCAGGTGCCGTCAGGACGCAGCCACTCGAAGGTCGCGTTGTCGCGGACCTGGATGTAGGCCTCGATCACGCCCCGGTCGTCCGTGGCGGTGCCGTGGAAGGTCACCGGCGACGGCGACGTGCTGTCGAAGGAGGGACGGTCGGCCGTGACGACCGGCCCCGTCGTGTCCGGCTCCATCGGCACGGTGTCGGTCTCGACGACGTAGACCTGGTAGTCGCTGGACGGGTCGCCCTCCACCAGGTTGCGCGCCCGGCTCAGGTAGGCGACGACCGCGCCGTCGTCGCTCATCACCGGTCGGTACGACTGGCCGTCCGCGCCGCCGCCGAAGTACGACTGGCTCAGCATCGTGGTGGTGCCGGTGGAGCGGTCGCGCAGGAAGACGTCGCCGGAGCTGTTGTGGTCGTTGGTGACCAGCGTGGTCGCGAAGCTGTTGAAGACGGTCGTGCCACCGTCGTCGCTGATGAACCCGCGCAGGCTGTCGCCGTTGCTGTCGCCCCCGTCGACGCTCACGCTCTGCCGCTCGACGGCGCCGGTGCGGCGGTGGACCAGGTAGACGTCGTTGTAGCCGGCCGTGTCGTCGGGGACGAGGGCACCGAAGCTGTTGAAGATGACGTGCTCCCCGTCGGGGGAGAGGTAGGGCCGCGACCCGCCCAGCTTCGCCGGCTCCCCGGTCGAGGTGATCGACATCCGCTGCGTGGTGCCGGACTGCAGGTCGCGGAGGTAGATGCTCTCCAGGGGCGGCGAGGTTTCCGGGGTCAGGTTGCGCGCCTGGGAGGCGAAGGCGACGTACCGCCCGTCGCTGCTGACCATGCCGCGGTAGCTGCGGGCATCACCCGGACCGCCGTCCACCGCCGCGCTGACCAGGGTGGTGGTGCCCTGGACCCGGTCGCGCAGGAAGACCTGCTCCTGCCCGTTGTTGCCCTCGGGGGACAGG
>NZ_JBFIKK010000057.1:0-19461 GCF_041600255.1 Nocardioides sp.
CGCTGGTCGCCACCGGTGCAGAACGCCCACTTGTCGTTCTTCTCGCTGGGGCCGTTGCCGGTGAGCAGCACGCAGCCCACGTCGCTGGAGATCCGCGCGTGCTCGAGGACCCGCAACAGCTCGTCGACCGTGTGCGGCCGGAAGGCGTTCAGGACGTCGGGCCGGTCGAACGCGATCCGCACCGTGCCGTGGGCCTTCGCCCGGTGGTAGGTCAGGTCGGTCAGGTCCTCGAAGCCGGGAACGGTGTCCCAGGCGTCCGCGTCGAAGATCTCCGACACGCCGTCGATCGCACTCATGCGCCCCACCGTAGTGGGTGGGGAATGTGCCCCCGACCAGCGGTGTTGACGCCGACATGACCTCTTCCGGCTCCTACGCGCCCAGCCCCGCCGACTGGGTCCGCGAACAGGTGGCGACGTACGAAGCGAGCGGCGGGACCGAGGGGAACACCCTGCGCGGTGTCCCGATCGTGGTGATCACCTCCCGCGGCGCGAAGTCCGGCAAGCTCCGCAAGAACCCGGTCATGCGGGTCGAGCACAACGGCGCGTACGCCGCCATCGCCTCCTCCGGCGGCGACCCGCAGCACCCGGCGTGGTTCCACAACTTCGTCGCCGACCCGCGGGTCCACCTGCAGGACGGCCCGCACCCCGAGCCGTACGTCGCGCGTCGTGTCGAGGGCGAGGAGCGAGCGCTGTGGTGGGAGCGCGCCGTGGCCGTGTGGCCGGCGTACGACGACTATGCGGCGAAGACCGACCGCGACATCCCGGTGTTCGTGCTCGAGCGCGCCTGAGCCGGGACCTCCCCGGCGCTGGGTCGTTGGGCAGGCATGCGTGCCCGTCTGGTCCTGGCCCCCGTCCTGCTGCTGGCCCTCTCGCTGCTGCCCGGGCAGGCGGTTGCCGCCGGCGGACCTGATCCGCACAGCCCGGAGTACACCGCGCGCGACCTGCAGAACATCGCCGACGCCTACGGCCGGATCACCGCACCCGGCGGCCAGCTGCAGAACCCGGCGTACCTGCCGGCGCTGGTGCAGGCGATCGGCCGGACCAGCGTCGACCAGCTGCTGCTCCAGGCCGCCACGCCCACCCGGCTCGCGCTCAACCCCGGCAACCTGGTCCCCGGGTGGAACGTCGGCAACCCGCTGCGCGCGAACTGGGCGCAGACCCGCGGCCGGTCGACGCAGGTCGCCTTCACCAACAGCTACGGCGCCCTGCTGCGTGGCACGGTCCACCGGCCGAGGCCCGGCGCCCGCGACCCGTACACCGGACGGAAGCTGCGCCCGCCGTACCCGGGCGTGGTGCTGACCGAGGGATCCGTCGGTGGCTCCGAGGGCATGTACGAGTGGCTCGCCCAGGACCTGGCCGAGCGCGGGTACCTCGTGCTGACCTACGACGTGCAGGGCCAGGGCACCAGCGAGACCCTCCCCCACGACGGCTCACCGGTCTCCGACGAGATGCCGTGGTGCAACCCGTTCTCGACGCCGCGCGAGCACGAGACGAACGGCTGCCCCGGGGTGCCGTTCCAGCAGCTGTCGAACTTCGTGGTCGGCACCCGCAACGCGCTCGGCTTCTTCACCTCCACCCCGCGCCGGCCCTACCGGAACCGCGGCGCCGACGAGTCGGACGTGACCCTGCACAACCCCTACTGGCGCCTCTTCGACCGCTCCCCCGACCGTCGTGCGGCGACCCCGGGCCGGACCACCCGGATCGCGATCATCGGCCACTCGATGGGTGCCGCCGCGGTCTCCAAGGTGCAGGGCATCGACAAGCGGGTGGCCGCGGTGGTGGCCCTGGACAAGCTGACCGGTCCGGGCTCGAACGGCGCCCTGGACGGCGAGGGCAACGTGCCGGTCGTGCCGGCCCTGGGCATCCAGTCGGAGTACGGGTTCTCGGTCACGCCCTGGTGGATGAGCGGCGGCAGCTCGCTGGCTCCCCAGCCCTCCCCGGACGGCCCCGACCCCGAGCGGGAGCGCGCCACCGGGTTCGATGCCTGGCAGGCGGCCGGCGTGGACGCGATGATGGTCGTGCCCCGGGCCTCGACCCACCTGGAGTACACCGACATCCCGCTGGTGCTGCCGGCCAGCCGGTACGGCCAGGCCCTGACCAGCGCCTACGTCCAGCACTGGTTGGACCGCTACCTCAAGCACCGGAAGAACACGAAGGCCCTGCTGGGCACGCGGCTGCGCTACCTCGAGCCGGTCGGCAACGACGTCTGGTCGCCGGTGTCGTTGGATCGCGACGCACTGCTCAGCTACGCCTACTGCTCGGCGTACGACGTGCGGGTCGGCAAGCGTCGGCGCGCGTCCGGGGACATCACCGGCGTCGGCTGCTGACCGGCTGACCAGCCGGCCGCCCAGGTCAACCCGCCCGGGTCAGCCCGGTCAGCCCGCCCGGGCGATCGACATCGCCAGCCCGACGAGGTGACCGAGCCGGGCGAGCTCCGCGTCGAGGAACTCGGGCCCGCCGCGACGGCCGATCAGGATGATCTCGTCGTCGTTGAGCCGTGCCCCGCAGTGCACGTTGTCGTCCTCGGTCTGGATCCGGACCGCTCGCCCGATCGAGGTGAAGGCCAGCTCGTCCGGGGCCGCCTCGGTGGCCCGGACGATGCCCCGCTCGCGGTGCACCCGGGCGGCCCAGTCGGCGCGGAAGGTGATCGGGAGCAGTCCGAGCAGCCGGTCGATCGCCTCGTGCGGGTTGTTGGTCATCTGCTCGACGGCCTCGAGGTCGAGGAAGAGGTTGCCGCCGGCGGCGTACCGGGAGATCCAGACCACCCGCACCCCGTCCAGGGCGTTGCACGCCGAGACGACCGAGTCCGGCATCACGCCGGGCTCCATCTCCAGCAGCACGTCGTCGACGGCGATCCGTTCGTCGTGCCGCTTCTCCACGATCTCGATCGCCTCGATGTCGCCGCCGGCCTCACCGATGGCCCCCGCCAGACGACCCAGGGAACCGGGCACGTCGGACAGCTCCACCCGCAGCAGGAACGGCATCACACATCTCCATCGATCGACTGCCCCGACCCTAGTCCGTACAGGTTGCGCCCATGTTTCGTCCCCGCTGACCTGCCAGTTGTGGTTGGTGATCGGCAACCACAACTGGCAGGTGGGCGGGATTGGAGCAACCACAACTGGCAGGTCAGCGCCATCAGTTGCCGGCGAGGCGTTGGCGCAGGCCGGTCGCTCGCTGGGCCCGGGTCTCGACGGCGGCGCGTACGGCGGCCTCGGTCCCGACCACCCGCACGTGCGACTTGGCGCGGGTGACCGCGGTGTAGAAGAGCTCGCGGGTGAGCAGCCGCGAGCCCTCGTCGGGCAGCAGCACGGTGACCCGTTCGGCCTGGCTGCCCTGGCTCTTGTGGATCGTCATCGCGTGCATCGTCTCCACCGACTCCAACCGGCCGGGCGCGAAGTCGAGCAGGCCGCCGCTGCCGGCGATCACCGCCCGCAACCGACCGTCGGGCTGCACGATCGCAGCTCCGGTCTCGCCGTTGTACACGCCGAGCGCGTAGTCGTTGGCGCTGACCAGCAGCGGGCGGCCCGGGTACCACTCCGACCAGATCTCCTGACCGAGCTCCTCGCCCAGCCACCACTCGACCTGCCGGTTCCAGTGACGTACGCCGTGCGGTCCCTCCCGGTGGGCGCACAGCAGGCGGTGCTCGTCGAGCGCCGCGACCGCCGCCGGGGCATCCCCCTGCTCCGCGGCGCGGCGTACCGCCAACGCGGCCGCGACCGTGTCCTCGCGCAGCACCGCACCGGCGTCCTCGGTCTCCACGAACTCGACCTCGTCCGACTCCGTCCGCAGAGCGGCCAGGACGTCCTCGACATCGCCGGTGCGCAGCGCCTCGGCCAGCCGCTTGATGTCCTCGGTGGAGCGGAAGTTCTCGGTCAGCGAGACCACCGGGGAGGCCGGGTCGTCGGCGTACCCGGCGACCACGTCGGAGAGCACCGCCCCCGCCCCCACCGAGGTGAGCTGGCGGGGGTCGCCGACCAGCACCAGCCGCGACTGCGGCCGGACCGCCTCGAGGAGCCGGGCCATCATCGTCAGCTCGACCATCGACGACTCGTCCACGACGACCAGGTCGTACTTCAGCCGGTTGGCCCGGTCGTGCCGGAAGCGGGTGCTGTTGTCGGGACGCCACCCCAGCAGCCGGTGCAGCGTCATCGCCTCGAGCGAGCCGATCCGGGCGCGGTCGGCCGGCTCCAGCACCGCCAGCTCGGCCTGGACCGCCTCCTGGAGCCGCGCGGCGGCCTTGCCGGTCGGGGCGCTCAGCGCGATCGAGACCCGCTCCCCCGACCGGTCGAACTGGTCGGCGACCAGCGCCAGGATCCGGGCCACGGTCGTGGTCTTTCCGGTGCCCGGCCCGCCGGTGAGCACCGTGGTCCACTGCCGCACCGCTCGGCGAGCGGCCTCCTCCTGCTCGCTGCTGAGCCGGCCGGCCCGGACCCGGGTCACCGCGGCCTCCAGCACGGCCTCGTCGACCACCGGCGGGGGCTGGGCGGCGCGGGTCCGCAGGTCGGCGCAGACCTGGCTCTCCAGTCGGTGGTACCGGTCCAGGTAGAGCAGTCCGTGCTCGAGCCGCACGGCTCCCTCGGCCACCAGCGGGGACGCCGCCAGCGCCCGCGCCCAGTCCGCGGCGTGGGGCCAGGCGAGCTCCGGGGCAACCTGCGCAATCGTGGTCAGGTCGACCGCCACCGAGCCGTGCCGCACCGACCGGACCGCCAAAGCCACGGCCAGGTGCACCCGTTCGTCGGACTCCCCGGCCAGGTCGGAGACCCGCAGGGCGACGTGCAGGTCGGCGGACTCCAGGACGCCGGCCCGGTTGAAGTCGGCGAGCAGGCCCGTCGCGCCCACCATCAGCCGCCAGTCGTGCTCGCCGACAGGCTCGAAGAGCTCGGTCATCGCGCCACCTCCTCGGGCGCGGGCGGCCGGCCCGGGGTGAGCCCGTCGAGCAGGTCCGAGACGTCCTCGACGAGCTGGGCCGGCGGCCGCCAGGTGAAGACGCCGCAGGGCTCGCCGTCCGCCAGCGGGGTGTCCGGCCCGCACATGCCGCGCAGGTAGAGGTAGACCACGCCGCCGAGATGGGTCGCCGGGTCGTAACCGGGCTGCCGCCAGCGCAGGAAGCGGTGCAGCACGACGGCGTACAGCAACGCCTGGAGCGGGTAGTCGGAGTGCGCCATCGCCGCGGCCAGCGCCTCGGGTCGGTAGTCGTGGGCGGTGAGCGGGGCGTCGTGACGGCCGAGCCAGTTGGTCTTGTAGTCGACGACCACGTAACGCGGACCGTCGAGTCGGAGCACGACGTCGACCGAGCCGGTCAGGTAGCCGCGCAGGCTCTGCTGGCCCAACGTCGGCTCGGCGAGCGCCTCGGCGTACCCGCGCACCGGATCGCCCTCGGGCAGATGGCGCAACAGCAGCGGCCGCAGGTCGGACAGCCGCGGGTCGCCGACCCCGGTTCCGGCCAGGTCTCCACCGGCCAGGGGCAGCTCGAACTCCATCTCCCGCAGCCGGTCCCGCAGCCCGATCCGCCGCAGTGTGGTGCCGATCGACGAGCCCAGCGGGGAGTCGCACACCGCCACCAGGGCGTCGGCGAGCGCCTCGGGGTCCACCTCGACCGGCCAGCGGACGAGCTGCTCGTGCACGTGGTCGAGCAGTTCGGCGCGCAGGTCGGCGGCGTCGGGGTCGGCGTGCTCCAGCACGGCGTGCACCAACGAGCCGAAGGTGGCGCCCACCGGCAGGTCGGCCATCGGCGACGGCACCCCCGTCGCCGGGTCGCCGGAGGTCGACGTCGCACCCGAGGTGGTCACGTCCTCGTCGTCCTTGGGCTGGCTCTCGGGCTCGCTGGCGACCGCACCCCCGGTCGGACCGCCGGCCACCCCCCGGTCCACCGCGGTCAGCGAGGAGTACGACGTCCGGCGCCACCCGAGGTCGACCGAGCGGGAGAACGTCCGCCGGGACAGCTCGGGCGCCGGATCGCGGAGCGGCTCGGCCCCGGGCTCCACGGGGACGGCCGGCTCGACGACCGGCCCCCCGGCCAGCTGCCACTGCTCGAAGATGCCCGCGGCCTCGTCGTCGGTCCGGTTGGCGAACTCGTCGGGCACCTGGGCGCCACCGGGGCGACGACCCTGCAGGAGTCGGTGCAGCGGGGAGGCCGGGGTGTTCCGGGTGGGCGCCCACCAGCAGACCACCTGGGACTGGGCCCGGGTGATCGCGACGTAGAGCAGCCGCAGCCACTCACCGGCCTCCTCACCGAGCCAGCGGCGGACGTCCTCGCTCCAGCCGGCCCCGCCTTCGCCGCCCACGTTGACGCAGCGTTGACCCTCGTCGTCGTGGAAGAGCGGCATCGACGGCTTGGGCGTCGGCCGGTCGGCCAGGGCGGGCAGGTAGACGACCGGGTACTGCAGGCCCTTGCTGGCGTGGATGGTCACCAGCTGGACGGCCGCCGCGTCGGAGTCGAGGCGTCGGGTCCGCTCTGCTCCCTGGCCGGCGCTGCCGGTGGCGATCTGGGCCCGCAGCCAGGTCACCATCGCCACCAGACCCAGCTTGTCGCGCAGGGCGACCTCGTGCAGCGCCTCCCCGAGGTGGCGCAGGTCGGTCAGGTGCCGCTCCCCGGAGACCCGGGACAGCACCCGCTCGGGCAGGCCGGCCGCGGTGGCCGCCTCGAGGACCGCCGCGATCCCGCGCAGGGTGAAGACCTCGACCCAGGCGCGGAGCTGGTCGGCGACCCGGTCGGTCAGGTCGTCCCCACCCTCGTCCAGCTCGCGGGCGGTGGCGCCGACGAACGAGGTCAGCGCCGCGGCCCGGACCCGGGCACTGCGGTGCGGCTGCTCCAGGGCCTCGAGCAGCTCCAGCCACTCCCGGGCGGCCGGCGTCTCGAAGACGCTGCCGCCACCCGCGATGACGGCCGGGACGCCGGCGTCGAGGAGCGCCGCCCGGGCGGCGGCGAGGTCGGCGTGCTTGTAGGCGATCACGGCGACGTCGCGCGGCCGGAGCTCGCGACCCTCGAAGGTGGCACCGGAGGCGAGCAGGGCGCGGATGTCCAGGGCGAGGTCGCGGGCGATCCACGGCCGCACCTCCCCCACGACCAGCGGCCGGGATCCGGACGAGCCGAACTGGTCGCGCCGGACGGTCCGCAGCCGCAGGGGTGCCGGGTTCGGGAGTCCGACGAGCCGGCACTCGTCGTGCGAGGAGACCACGTCGTGCACGACGATGCGCTCGTCGCCCAGGGCAGCCCCGCGCAGCATGACCTGGAAGGCGTCCAGCAGCCCCTGGTCGCTGCGGCGGTTCACCGCGAGCGTCCGGGTGGTGGTCGCGGTCTCGGCGGCCTGCAGGTACGTCGCGACGTCGCCGCCACGGAAGGCGTAGATGGCCTGCTTCGGGTCGCCGATCAGGACCATCGTGGCGTGGCCGGTGAACGCCCGGTCGAGGACCTGCCACTGCACGGGATCGGTGTCCTGGAACTCGTCGACCAGCACGATCGACCAGCGCGCCCGCATCCGGGAGCGGGCGGCGGCGTCCTCGTCGGCGAGGGCGTCGGCCAGCTGGCTGAGCAGGTCGTCGTAGGAGAGGACGCCGAGCAGGCGCTTGCGCCGGTCCATCTCGCGCCGGACCGCGCGGGCGAACGCGACCCGGCGCCCGGCCGGCGTGGTCGGGTTCTCCTCGGCCGGCTCGAGGCGTGCCTGGGGGTCGCCGACCGCGGTGCGGGCGATGGCCAGGGCCTCGGTCCGGGTGAAGACCGGCGTCTGCTCGGCGTAGGCGAAGGCCCGTAGGTAGAGGTCGTCGACGACCTCGCCGAGCAGGTCGTCGAGGTCCTCGACCAGTCGAGCGCCGGCGTCGGTGTCGCCGGCCACGCCCAGGGAGCCGAGCACCATGCTGCAGAACTGGTGGGTGGTGGCGATGGTGGCGGCGTCGAAGGTCGCCAACGCCTCGGCGATCCGCCGACGCATCACGCGACGCTCCGGCTCCTCGCGTGCCAGCAGCATCTCGATCAGCTCGGAGGGCTCGGCCACCGTCTCTCCGGCCAACGCCCGCTCCGCCTCGACCAGCTGGGTGCGCACGCGTTCCCGCAGCTCCTGGCTGGCGGCGCGCCCGAAGGTGACCACCAGCATCTGCTCGAGGGTGGCGTGGCCCTCGGCGACGAAACGGGTGACCAGCGCGCCGATGGTCCAGGTCTTCCCGGTGCCCGCGCTCGCCTCGAGCAGGGTGGTGCCGGTCGGCAGCTCCCCGCAGATCTGGAACTGCTCCGGCGTGCGGCGTACGGCGCTCACAGGGCGGCCACCTTCTCGGCCCCGGTGAGCAGGGGCTGCCAGATCTGCCAGGCGTACGTCGGCAGGCCGGCGTCGACGAGGACCTGCAGGTCCGCGTGCGGGCCGAAGACCCGGACGTGCGCGGGGTCGGCGTCCTCGCCGGTGATCCCGAACGCGTGGAACGGGTCGGTGCGCCACTGCTTGACCGCCTCGTCGCCCGGGCTGCGCGGGTCGCCCAGCCTGCCGCGTTGGACCGCCTCGGCCCAGGCCAGCCCGGTGAGCAGCGGGACCGGCAGGGGCTGTCGCAGACCGAGGTCACGCAGCTCCACCAGCTCGCGCAGCCACTGGGTCGCCCGATGGTCGAGCGGGCCGGCCAGCGCCCGCATCGCTCCCGCCCGGTGGCGACCGACGGCATGGGCGGTCCAGTGCTGGTCGGGCTCGGCGGCGCTCAACGCCAGCAGGTCGACCCAGGAGGAGAGCCGCTGACGGGCCTTGAGGTTGGAGTAGCCCAGGCTGACGATCCGGCTGCCGTGGAGGCCGGAGACGGTGCCGGTGAGTCGGCGCCCACCGCCCAGGTCGACGTCCACGTCCCGGGCCCGCGCCTCTCCCTCGCGGAGCGGGTCGGTGGCCCGGAACAGCTGCTGCGCCTTGGCCACCACCTCGTGCAGCGCCCGGGTGCCGAGCCCACCGGGGGGCAGGGTGCCGCGCAACTGCTCGGCGACCATCACCTCGACCGGGTCCTGCCCGGCCATCACCTCGCGCAGGAGACGGTCGCCCACCCCCCACAGCTCGAGGGCGTCGAGGTCGATCGGGATCGCGTCGTGGACCTCGTCCGCCTCCCGGGGTGTCGAGACGTCGAGGCGGGCGCGCAGGAACTCGCGGACCGGGTGACTCAGGAAGCGCTTGAGGTCGGCCAGCGAGACGTCCTCGACCGGGCGCTCGGCGAGGGCGCCGTCGAGGAACGGGGCGGGCGGCACGCGGTCACGAGCGGCGGCCTGCGCTCCCGCCAGGGCGGCCGCGTCGAAGCTGAAGGCCTCGGGGCGACCGAGCGCGCCCGGCGTCAGGTTCCGGGCGTCGTACGGCTGCAACGGGTGCTTCACGAGCACCCGCTCCCGGACCGGCGCCGCGGTGGTGCGGTCGAGGGCGTCCAGGATCTCGCCGAGAGGTACGGCGGGGGGGCGCGACTGGCCGGACTGCTCGTTCGCGCCGGTGTAGGTGACCACCAGCGTCTCCTCGGCGGCCAGCACCGCGTCCAGCAGCAGCTGACGGTCCTCGGCGCGGATGTCCCGCTCGCCGGTGCGCGGACGCCGGGCCAGCGCGTCGTCGCCGTCGATCGAGCCGATCCGGGGGAAGACACCGTCGTCGAGCCCGACCAGGCACACCACCCGGTGCGGGACCGAACGCATCGGGACCATCGTGCAGACGGTGAGGGTGCCGGTGCGGAAGTTCGCCCGGGTCGGCCGCCCACCCAGCCGGGAGAGGAGCAGGGCCCGGACGTCGGCCAGCCGGAGCGACACGCCCACCCCACCGTCAGCCGCCCCACCGTCGGCCGCCGACCCGGAGGCCGAGTCCACGGCCCGGGCCAGCTCGCGCTCGAACTGGGCGACCTGCCAGGCCTCGTCGACCTCGACGTCGGTGAGGCTGCGCACCCCTTCGCGCAGGGCGCTCATCCAGTCGCCGACCGCGCCGGCCCGGGACAGCGCGGCCAGGCAGTGCTCGACCCGATTCAGGAACTCGCCGAGCCGGCCGGCGAGGTCGATGTCGCTGCTGCCGACGTCGTCCAGCGGCAGGCCGCGCCCCAGCCGTCGGTGGTCCTCACCGCTCATCGCGACGCCGAGCAGGATCCGGTCGAGCCCGGCCCGCCACGTGTTGTGCGCGAAACCGTCCATCGCGAAGCCGGCCCGCGTCTGCTGGTCGAGCCCCCAGCGGACGCCGGCCTCGCCGACCCAACGGGTGATCCGGAGCAGGTCGTCGTCGGTGAAGCGGAACCGGTGCCGACAGGCCGGCGCCGCGGCCAGGTCCAGCACCTCGGTGGCCGTCACCCGACCGCCGGCCAACTCGACGAGCGAGGCGGCGACCGCCAGCAGGGGGTTGGTGCTGCTCAGTGCCCGGTCGGCGAGTCGGACCCGCAACCGGTGGGCCGGGTGCCCCTCCGCACCGACGACGTCGCCGAGCCCGAAGCCCGCCGAGATGAGCGGCGCGAAGGTCTCGATGTCGGGGCACATCACCAGGATGTCGCGCGGCTCCAGGGTGGGGTCGTCCTCGAGCAGCCCGACCAGGACCTCTCGGAGCACGTCGACCTGTCGCGCCGGGCCGTGGCAGGCGTGCACCTGCACACTGCGGTCGTGCGCGTCGTGGCGTCGCTCGGCGCGCACACCGTCGACCGGATCCCGGTTGGCGCGCAGGTCCGCCTGGAGCCAGCCGAGCAGGGTCTCCCTGCCCTCGGGCGCGGTCGCCACCGCGTGCTCCTCCACGTCGACTCCCGCCTCCTCCGCCAGGGCCAGGGTGCGCCGGAGCTCGCGGGTGTCGCGCCCCAGCGAGGCCAGCAACGGGTGCCGGGCGTGCTCAGCCGAGGTGTCCTCCGACCGCGGGACCGGTCCCCCCAGGGAGGCCAGGTCGTCCCAGAGCTGCGGCGAGGGCTGCGGCAGCCAGACGTGCACGTCGCGCACCTCGGCCAGGGCGGCGAGCAGCTCGACCTCGGTGGGGGCGAGCCGGGTGTGCCCGAAGAGCGAGAGCCGCGGCGGCAGGTCGAGCCCGGCGCCCCCGGCGCGCAACCGGGCCACCGTCTCGTCGTGGCGCACGTCCGGCGCCGGCTCCCCGACCCGGTCGACCAGTCGCCGCCACAGCTCGGCCTGCCAGAGCAGGTCGACCTCGAGCGGCGCACCGCCCCCGTCGAGGTCGCGCCCGGCTCGCCAGTCGCGGACCAGCTGCGGGCGCTGCACGGCGTACGACGCGAAGAGTCCGGCCAGGCGTCGGGCGACCGCGAACCGGCGGTTGCGCCGGACCGCTGCCTCGTCGGGCTCCTGTCCCTGGCCGAGGTGGGCGCCGAGGGTGGCGCACCAGGGCTGGCCCAGGCTCTCGTCGATCACCTCGAGCAGCGGCCAGACGAGTCGGTCGGGGTCCCACGGGTCGTCCCGCTCCCGGCCGAGCAGCAACGAGACCAGCGACCGGGGACTGAGGAAACGGACGCCGGCGCAGACGCCGTCGCCACCGCGCGGGCCGACGCCGAGACGGTGCGAGAGCCGTTGGGTGAGCCAGCGCTCCACGCCCTTCGCGGGCACGGCGACGACCTCCTCGGCGAAGGGGTCCGCCAACGGCTGCGCGAGCAGCTCGCCGAGGGCGTCGGCGAGCAGGTCGGTGCGCGCGGCACGATGGAGATGGAGCGTCACGCGCTGCACCCTAGAGGCCGGCACCGACAACCGTCCGCAGACCGGCGGCGCCCCTCGGCGCGGATCAGCGGAAGCGCCGGTAGCTGTAGACAATCGTGGCGAAGGCGATCAGGCCGGAGCCGATCTGGGTGAGCCCGGTCGACCAGCCGCCGATCAGCCACCACGACTCGCGCCACGGCCACCAGCCGGGAGCGTCCGGGCGCACGCACCAGACCACCCCGATGGCGACCAGGAGCGCAGCGCCGGTGCAGGAGGCGATGATCCGTGGCCAGGTGGCGACGCTGTCGGTGGCGGCCTGCCAGGCCCGCTCCTTGACCGGTTCCAGGTGCCGCTTCGCCCACTCGTACTGCCGGGAGAGCAGCGCCAGTCCGGCGAAGATCGCGAGCAGCCCGGGGCCGGGCAGGACGAGCGCGGCGATCCCGACCAGCACCAGACCCCAGCCCAGCGTCTCCAGGGCCAGGCGTCGCAAGGCCGCATGGCCGAGGGATCTCACATCAGGCAGCCTGCCAGAACCCCGGTCGGCGGCAGGCTGGGAAACACCGTTTACCCCTCCGGTGTCGTGGAATGATCACCCCGTGGCCGGTTCCCATGATCTCGGCGGGCTGGCCTGGCATCCAGATCCGCGCCTGCTCGACAGCCTGCACGTCGCCGTCGTCGCCTTCGACCTCGACGGCTCACTGACCTACCTGAACGGCGCGGCGACCACCCTGTTCGGTCCGGTCCTGGCCAGGGCCGAGGTCTCTACCGGTCCGGTGCTGGTCTTCGACGACTCCGACGTCGGCGCCGCCGACGAGGTCCTCGGCCTGGTCCTCTCCGGCGGTGTCTGGGCCGGCGATCTCGCCATGCTCCTGGCGAGTGGGGAGAGCCAGGTGGTCAGCACCTCGTGGAGCCCGGTGCACCGGGACGGGAAGGTCGCCGGCGCCGTCCTCCTCGCCGAGCCGCCCACCACCAGCGACGACCAGGCCCGCCAGCTCGCCGCCCGACTGAGCCGCCTGGCAGCGGTGACGACGGACCTGCTCTTCGCCGAGTCGATCGAGGCCGTGACCCGGATCGTCACCGAGCACATGACCCGGGCCGCCAGCGCCACGGTCGGCTCCCTCTCCCTGCTGGTCGACGACGAGACCCTCGCCCTGATGGGGATCCGGGGCGGCAGGGAGGGCGTGGCGTCACGCTGGGCGACGTACTCCCTGAACAGCGAGACCCCGGCGGCCGAGGCCGTCCGCACCGGCCGGACCCTGCTGATCTCGGGCTCCGCGGAGATCCAGAACCGCTATCCGGACCTCGAGACGGCGGCCGAGGGCGAGCGCTCGATCGTCGCCCTGCCGCTGCTGGTCGCCTCGCGGGCGCTCGGCGTGGTCACGCTGTCGTTCCCGGGTCGCCGGGTCGTGGACGCCGCGGAGCTGCAGTTCCTCAGCATCTTGGCCGACACCTGCGCCCAGGCCATCGATCGGATCCAGGCGGTCGGCGAGGCGGCCGACCGGGAGGCCAAGCTCCGGTTCCTCTCCGAGGCGAGCGTGGAGCTGGCCACGGACCTGGACTACGAGGCCACGCTCCGCAACGTCGCCGAGCTCGCCGTGCCGTGGTTCGCCGACTGGTGCGCGATCGCCCTCGAGGCGGACGGTGAGCTGCGCACCACCTCCGTGGCCCACGCCAACCCCGCGAACCAGGAGCTCGTCATGGACCTCCAGACGAAGTACCCGATCTCCCCCGACGCCCCCCGCGGTGGCTACCAGGTCTTCCGCAGCGGCGAGTCCGACCTGATCCCCGAGATCTCCGACGAGCTGCTCGCCGCGTCCGCGCAGGACGAGGAGCACCTCGCGGTGCTGCGCAGCCTGCACTTCCGCAGCGCGATGGTGGTGCCGTTGAAGGTCTCCGGTCGCAGCATCGGCGTGATCACCTGGGTGGCCGGCGAGCACGGGCGGCGGTTCACCGAGGAGGACGTGAAGTTCGGCGAGGACCTGGCCCGGCGTGCCGCGGTGGCGATCGACAACGCCCAGCTGCACAGCCAGCTGCGCGACGTGGCGCTGCGACTGCAGCGCGCCGTCCTGCCCGAGCACCTTCCCCCGGTGCCGGGCTGGGAGCTGGCGGTCCAGTACCACCCGGCCGGCCGCACCGGCGCGGGCGGCGACTTCTACGACGTGATCCCCCTCAACGACGGCCGACTCGCGTTCTTCGTCGGCGACGTGATGGGGCGCGGCGTCGAGGCGGCCTCGGTGATGGCGCAGATGCGCTCCGCCGTGCGCACCCTGGCGGCGATCGACCCCCAGCCCGCGACGCTGATGCGCGGCCTGGACCGGGTCTTCGACCACCTGCACCTCGAGCAGCTGGTCACGGTCGTGTACGGCGTGGCCGACCCCGCCGAGGGCACGATCGAGTTGATCAACGCCGGCCACCCCTGCCCGCTGCTGATCTCCCCCACCCTGGCTGCCGACGAGGTCGCCGGCGTGGACACCCTGATCCTCGGCGTCGGTGGCGGGGAGCGCACCGTGGTCACCCGGCCGTTCGGTCCCGGGGAGACCCTGCTGCTCTTCACCGACGGTCTGATCGAACGGCGCAACGAGCACCTCGGCCGGGGCATGGAGCGGCTGGCGGGGCAGGCCAACCTGCTGAACGGACCGGTCCTCGCCGACCGGCTCGAGGCGCTGGTCAAGGAGATCGCCGACCCCGACAGCGACGACGACATCGCGGCCCTCGCGATCCGGATGAGCCGCGCCTGACCCGCGATCCGGCTGCCCGCGGCCTCAGACCCGACATGGGTCAGGCGTCGAAGTCGACCGTGACGGTGTCACTGACCGGGAACGACTGGCAGGTCAGCACGAAGCCCGCCTCGACCTCGGCTTGCTCCAGTGCGTAGTTGCGCCGCATCTCCACCTCGCCGTCGCGGACCAGCGCCCGACAGGTGCCGCACACGCCGCCCTTGCAGGCGAACGGCAGGTCGCTGCGGGTGGCCTGGGCGGCGTCCAGGATCGACAGGTCGCGCGACATCGGGGCGGTGGCGCTGAGCCCGTCGAGGACCACGGTCACGTCGCTGGTGTCGCCGGTCGCGACCGGGTCGACCCGGCGCAGCTCGGGCGGCGGCTCGTCGACGTAGAAGAGCTCGAAGTGCACCCGGTCGGCGGGGACGCCGAGCTCGTCGAGGACGGACCGGGCGTCGTTGATCATCGCGAAGGGGCCGCAGAGCCAGACGTGGTCCAGGTCGGCCACCGGCACCAGGACGTCCACCAGCCGGCGCAGCCGATCGGCATCGAGGCGGCCGGAGAAGAGCTCGACGTCGCGGGGCTCCCGGGAGAGCACGTGGACCAGCTGGAAGCGCGGGCCGTAGCGGTTCTTCAGGTCCGCCAGCTCCTCGGCGAACATCACCGACGCGCTGGTCCGGTTGCCGTAGAGCAGGGTGACCTCGGCCTCGGGGTTGCGCAGCAGCGTGGCGGCGATCGAGAGCATCGGGGTGATCCCGGAGCCGGCCGCGACGCAGAGGTGACGCCCCCCGACCTCGGGGTCGGCACGGAAGCTGCCGGTGGGCGTCTGCACCTCGATGACGGTGCCCGGGGCGACCTCGTTGACCAGCCAGGAGGAGAAGAGTCCGACCGGGATCTCGCGGACCCCGATCCGGGGACGCTCGCCGACCGGGGCGCAGATGGAGTAGCTGCGTCGGTGCTCCTGCCCGTCGATCGTGCGGCGCAGCGTCAGCGACTGCCCCGCCGAGAAGGCGAACGCCTCGCGCAGCTCGTCGGGCACGTCGAAGGTGACCGCGACCGCGTCGTCGCAGAGCCGCTCGACGGCGGCGACGGTGAGCGGATGGAAGACCGGGACGGAGCGAGCCGCCACCCGGGTGGTCGGCTGGGACGTGAGGGTCACGTCAGATCTCCTTCACGTGCTCGAAGGGCTCCAGGCAGGCGGTGCACCGGTAGAGCGCCTTGCAGGCGGTCGGTCCGAACTCCGAGGTCAGCTCGACCTCCGGGGAGGAGCACCGCGGGCAGGCGATGGCGCGTCGGGTCGGGGTGAGGGTGAGCGCGACCGGGCCCGTCGTACGCCGCACCGGGCCGGGGGCCGAGAGGCCGTGCTCGACCAGCGCCCGACGCCCCGCCTCGGAGATCCAGTCGCTGGACCAGGCGGGGCTCAACTCGACCTTGATCCGGACGTCGTCGAAGCCGGCGTCGTGCAGGCGGTGCACCAGGTCGTCGCGCATGGTCGCCATCGCGGGACAGCCGGAGTAGGTGGGCGTGATGGCGACGACGACGGCGCCGTCGGCGTCCACCTCGACACTGCGCAGCACGCCCAGGTCGGCCAGGGTCAGCATCGGCATCTCGGGGTCGGTCACCGTGCGGGCCACGGCGTACGCCCGCTCGGCGCGCGTCGTGGTGCCCACGTTCACCACTGGGTTCACCACTGGGCTCACCACTGGCCCATCGGGTGCGCCCGGGCGACGACCTGCATCTCGGCGAGCAGGCGGCTCAGCTCCTCGGTGTGCAGTCCGTGCCGACCGGTGCGACCGCGCACGCCCGCCAGCGGCGCCCGGTCGGGCCGCTCCACCCGACTCATCGCGAAGACCTGTTCCAGCACCACCGCGACCTCGTCGGCGACGGAGGCCGGGTCCACGCCGACCTCGGCGGCCGCCATCGCGGCCTCGACCGGGTGGGTGGCGACCAGTTCGGCCTGCAGCGGCCAGAGCTCGTCGAGCGCGTCGAGCAGGCGGCGACGGGACTCCTCGGTGCCCTGGGCGAGGGTGAGGAACCAGCGCCCGGCGTAGTCACGGGTGTAGGTCAGCTCCTTGACCCCCTTGACCGCCACCGCGGAGAGCACGTGGTCGCGACTGCTCGCCAGCCGCTCCAGCACGGCCAGCCGGGCGGTCGAGAAGACCAGCAGCCGGGCCACCGTGTGCGCGAAGTCGCCGTTCGCGACCTCGACCAGCCGGACGTTGCGGAAGTCGCCCGCCTCCCGGAAGAACGCGAGCGCATCCTCCGGCGGGACCGGCGAACCCTCCGGCAGGGCGGGTACGACGCTCGGGTCCGCCGCGGCCGCCCGCGCCAGCAGCAGCCGGGCCTGGCCCAGCAGGTCGAGCGCGATGTTGGCCAGCGCGATGTCGTCCTCGAGGTCGGGGGCGTTGCTGCACCACTCGCTGAGCCGGTGCGAGGCGATCAGCGCGTCGTCGGCGAGCATCAGGCAGTACGTCGCCAGCTCGTGCCGGTCGACCCCGTCGGGGATGGTCGTGTCGACCCCGGCGAGCGGGTCCTCGAAGTCGGTGCCGAAGGCCCACTGCGAGCTGTCGCCCGGGGCGTCGTGCCCGAGCAGGCCGTCGAAGATGCTGCCCTCGGCCGCGTTCGGGTCCGGGGCCGGGTGGTACGGGGGGGCCTGGTGGCCGGCGTGCGCGTCAGTCATGGGTTCCCCGATCACATGTGCGGGACGTCGGCGGGGATGGCGTAGAACGTGGGGTGCCGGTAGACCTTGTCGCCGCTGGGCGCGAACATCGGGTCCTTCTCGTCCGGGCTGCTCGCGGCGATCGCGTCGGCGCGCACCACCCAGATGCTGACGCCCTCGTTGCGCCGGGTGTACACGTCGCGCGCGTGCCGGAGCGCCATCTCGTCGTCGGCCGCGTGCAGCGAGCCGACGTGGACGTGGTTGAGGCCGCGCTTGCCGCGGACGAAGACCTCGTAGAGCGGCCACTCGCCGCGGACGCCGTGCTGCTCGCTCATCGGGTGCTCTCCTCGTCGGCCAGATCGTCGGCCGGGTCGCCGGCCAGATCGTCGGTCTGCTGCAGCTCGGTCTGACGGGCGGCGAACGCCAGGGCGGCCTCGCGCACCCAGGCGCCCTCCTCGTGGGCGCGGCGCCGATGGGCGATGCGCTGGGCGTTGCAGGGCCCGTTGCCCTGGATCACCTGCATGAACTCGTCCCAGTCGGGCGTGCCGAAGTCATGGGCGCCGCGCTCGGGGTTCCACTTCAGGTCGGGGTCGGGGAAGGTCACCCCGAGCGCCTTCGCCTGCGGCACCGACATGTCCACGAACCGCTGGCGGAGTTCGTCGTTGCCGTTGCGCTTGATCCCCCAGGCCATCGACTGGGCGGAGTTCGGTGACTCGTCGTCGGGCGGGCCGAACATCATCAGCGCCGGCCACCAGAACCGGTTCACCGACTCCTGCACCATCGCGCGCTGCTCGTCGGTGCCGCGCATCATCGTCATCAACAGCTCGTAGCCCTGGCGCTGGTGGAAGGACTCCTCCTTGCAGATCCGGACCATCGCGCGGCCGTAGGGCCCGAACGACGTACGGCACAGCGGCACCTGGTTGCAGATCGCGGCGCCGTCGACCAGCCAGCCGATGGTGCCCACGTCGGCGTACGTCAGCGTCGGGTAGTTGAAGATCGAGGAGTACTTCTGCTTGCCGGAGATCAGGTTCTCGGTGAGCTCGCCGCGCGAGGTGCCGAGCGTCTCGCAGGCGGAGTAGAGGTAGAGACCGTGGCCGGCTTCGTCCTGCACCTTGGCGAGCAGGATCGCCTTGCGGCGCAGGGAGGGAGCGCGGGTGATCCAGGCGCCCTCCGGCTGCATCCCGATGATCTCGGAGTGCGCGTGCTGCGCGATCTGGCGGATCAGCGTCCTGCGGTAGCCCTCGGGCATCCAGTCACGCGGCTCGATCCGGTCGTTGTGCTCGATCGTCGCCTCGAAGCCGGCGAGCAACTCCGCCTCGCCGGGCTGGCCGGCGGACCGTTCGGTGGGCCGCTCTGTGGACCGTTCGGTGGGCCGGGCCGTCATCAGTCCTCCAGGAAAGTCCGCGCGCACGATTTACTGACCGATCGGTCGTCCCCTAGTGTTACACGCATCGACAACCCGGCACAACGGGTGTCATATCGGTCAGGGACGTTTCGGGCGAGGGAAGGACCTCACGTGAGTGCACTGCTGGAGAGCTACGCCGTCGGAGAGTGGTTCCGGGCCACCGACGAGGGCGCCCCGCTGCTCGACGCCGGCACCGGCGAGGAGGTGGCCCGGATCTCCGCGACCGGCCTCGACCTCGGCGCGATGGTCGCCCACGCCCGCACCGTCGGCGGCCCGGCGCTGCGCGAGCTGACCTTCCACCAGCGCGCCCTGCTGCTCAAGGAGATGGCCAAGCACCTCGCGGCGGACAAGGACGAGTTCTACGCGCTCTCGCTGCGCACCGGCGCGACCGCGCGCGACTCGGCCGTCGACATCGACGGCGGCTTCGGCACGGTCTTCTCCTACGCGAGCAAGGGCCTGCGCGAGCTGCCCAACGACACGATCGTCCTCGACGGCGGGCTGGAGCAGCTCGGCCGCGGGGGCACGTTCGTCGGCCAGCACGTCTACACCTCCAGGCCTGGTGTCGCGGTGCAGATCAATGCCTTCAACTTCCCGGTCTGGGGGATGCTCGAGAAGCTCGCGCCGGCCTTCCTCGCCGGCCTGCCGACGATCGTCAAGCCGGCCAGCCAGACGGCGTACCTCACCGAGCTGGTGGTCCGCCGGATCATCGAGTCCCAGATCCTGCCCGAGGGCACGCTCCAGCTCCTCGCCGGCAGCGCCGGCACCCTCCTCGACGAGCTCGGCATCCAGGACTCGGTCGCCTTCACCGGCTCCGCCCACACCGCCGGACTACTTCGCAACCACCCGCAGGTGCTGCACGGCGGCGTCCGGCTCGGCGTCGAGGCCGACTCGCTCAACTGCTCGATCCTCGGGCCGGACGTGACCTCCGCGGACCCGGAGTTCGACCTGTTCGTCAAGGGCGTCGTGACCGAGATGACGGTCAAAGCCGGCCAGAAGTGCACCGCGATCCGCCGCACCATCGTGCCGGCGGCGATCGCCGACGAGGTCGTCGAGGCGATCCGGGCCCGGCTGGCGAAGGTCAC
>NZ_JBFIKK010000058.1:0-19306 GCF_041600255.1 Nocardioides sp.
CACCATCGGCAGCACCCGCGCCATCGGGTCCAGCTCGTCGAGCTGCTGGGTGAGGTGCCGCATCGCGATCGTCCGACCGTGCTTGACCTTCCCCGCCGACGGCGCCAGGTCACCGGCCAGCAGCGAGAGCACCGAGGTCTTGCCGGCGCCGTTCACCCCGACCAGCCCGACCCGGTCGCCGGGGCCGAGGCGCCAGGTGGCGTCGGTGAGCAGAGTGCGCTCCCCCCGCTTCAGGTCGACGTGCTCCACGTCGATGACGTCCTTGCCGAGCCGCTGGGTGGCGAACTTCTGCAGCTCCATCCGGTCGCGCGGCGGCGGTACGTCCTCGATCAGCGCGTTGGCCGCCTCGATCCGGAACTTCGGCTTCGCGGTCCGGGCCGGCGCGCCGCGGCGCAGCCAGGCCAGCTCCTTCTTGGCGAGGTTCTGCCGCCGGGCCTCCGACGCCGAGGCCTGACGCGAACGCTCCGCCTTGGCCAGGACGTATGACGCGTAGCCACCCTCGTAGGCGTCCACGACCCCGTCGTGCACCTCCCACGTCCACTGGCAGACCTCGTCCAGGAACCACCGGTCGTGGGTGACCACGACCATCGCCGAGGACCGCTGCTTCAGGTGCTGCGCCAGCCAGGCGACCGCCTCGACGTCGAGGTGGTTGGTGGGCTCGTCGAGCACGATCAGGTCGTGGTCGCCGAGCAGCAGGGCGGCCAGGGAGCAGCGACGCCGCTCGCCACCGGAGAGTCCGAGCACCGGCCGGTCCAGCTCGACGCCGGCGAGCAGCTCCTCGACGACCTCGCGCATCTTGAAGTCGGCCGCCCACTCGTGGTCGTCGCGACCGCCGAGGACGGCCTCGCGCACGCTGTGGGTGTCGACCAGCTCGTCGCCCTGGTGCAGGTAGCCGACGTGGACGCCGCGGGTCATCGAGACCCGACCGGAGTCGGGCGCCTCCTGACCGGTCATCACCTTCAGCAGGGTGGTCTTGCCGTCCCCGTTGCGACCGACGATGCCGATCCGCTCCCCCGCGCCGATCCCGAGGGAGACGTCGATGAGCAGCGGACGGATGCCGTACGCCTTGGAGACACGCTCGAGGTTGAGAAGGTTGGCCACTACGCATACTCCACGACATGTGCGCCCGCGACGGGGCCGTTGGCGACGAGGACGACGGGCTGCTGCCCGGCCCCGCCCTGGGATGAGTCCTGGGATGGGACGCCGGATGGGTCCGGGGACGACTCCTGGGTCCGGCCGAGCTCGGCCGCGACCTCGCGGGCGTGGTCGGCGCTGCTGCACAGGAAGACGCAGGTGGGTCCGGAGCCGGTCACCATGCCGCGCAGCGCACCCGCGGCCTCGCCGCGGGCGATCAGCCGCTCGAGGTCGGGGCGCAGGTCGAAGGCCGCCGGCTGGAGGTCGTTGTGCAGGGCAGCAGCCAGAAGTGACGGGTCACGTGAGGCGAGGGCGGCGAGCAGGTCGTCGGCCGCCGGCGGCGTCGGGGACGCGTCGGGGAAGAGCTCGTCGAAGTGCCGGTAGACCGCCGGCGTGGACAGGCCGGTGCTGGACGGCACGATCACCCACCACCAGGTGCCGTCGTCGACGACCGGGGTGACGATCTCGCCGCGGCCGGTGCCGAGGGCCGTCCCGCCGACCAGCGCGAACGGTACGTCGCTGCCCAGCACCGCCGCGATCGCCAGCAGGTCCTCGTCGGTGGTGCCGGCGCGCCAGAGCCGGTCGAGGGCGACCAGCGAGGCGGCTGCGTCGGCCGAGCCACCCGCCAGCCCGCCCGCGACGGGGATCGCCTTGGTGATCCGGACGTCCGCGAGCCGCGCCAGCCCGTGGTGGGAGGCGAGCAGGTCGGCGGCCCGGTCGACGATGTTCTCGCCGTCGACGGGTACGTGCGCGGGGTCGATGTAGTCCGCGGCCGCCACGCTCAGCGCCCACTCGTCGGCATCGGCCGCGGTCAGGTCGTCGTAGAGGCCGACGGCCTGGTAGACGGTGAGCAGCGGGTGGAAACCGTCCGGACGAGGGGCCCCGACCCCCAGGTGCAGGTTGATCTTGGCGGGCGCGCGCACCGTGCTCGACCAGCTCGGCAGTCGCTTGGCGAGGCTCATCGGGGCAGCCCCTCGGCGATCCGGGCGAAGGCGTGCACGTCCAGGGACTCGCCCCGGGCCATCGGGTCGACCCCGGCGTGCTCCAGCGCCGCGGTGGCCGCCTCGGCGGAGCCGGCCAGCTCGCGCAGCGCCCCCCGCAGCGCCTTACGGCGGTGGGCGAACGCGGCGTCGACGACGGCGAAGACCTGCTGACGGGTGGCGGTGGTGGCCGGCGGGTCGCACCGGGTCCAGGCGACCAGCCCGGAGTCGACGTTCGGCGCGGGCCAGAAGACGTTGCGGCCGATCGCTCCGGCGCGACGCAGGTCGGCGAACCAGGCGGCCTTGACCGAGGGAACGCCGTACACCTTGGAGCCCGGGGGGGCCGCGAGCCGGTCGGCGACCTCGGCCTGCACCATCACCAGGCCCCGCTCCAGCGACGGCAGCAGGGTCAGCATGTGCAGCAGCACGGGCACCGAGACGTTGTAGGGCAGGTTGGCCACGAGCGCGGTCGGAGGCGGTCCGGGGATCGCGTCGATCCGCATCGCATCGCCCAGCACGACCTCGAACCGGTCGGCGTGCGCGGGCGCGTGCTCGGCGATCGTGGCGGGCAGCCGGGTCGCGAGCCGCTCGTCCACCTCGACGGCGACCACGCGCCGGGCGACCTCGAGCAGCGCCAGGGTGAGCGAGCCCAGCCCGGGACCGACCTCGATCACCACGTCGTCGGCGCTCACGTGCGCCTCGCGCACGATCCGGCGCACGGTGTTGGCGTCGATGACGAAGTTCTGGCCGCGCTGCTTGCTGGGACGCAGGTCGAGCTCGTCCGCGAGCCGACGCACGTCCGCCGGCCCGAGGAGCCTCGGGCCGGCGGAGGTGTCAGACATGGATGCCAGCGTAGTGGCGGGTGGGATCAGCGCGGCAATCCGAGCTTGCTCGCGCAGCCCGGCCAGGCGCCGTACCCGCCCCGCGCGTCGCGGAGCCGGGTGGCGACCCGGATCTGCTCCTCGCGGCTGTTCTGGTGCGGCATGCCGGCTCCGCCGTACGAACGCCAGGTGCTGAGGTTGAACTGCAGCCCGCCGTAGTAGCCGTTGCCGGTGTTGATCGCCCAGTTGCCGCCGGACTCGCACTGAGCCAGGCGGTCCCACACCGAGCTGCCGCTGGCGTAGTTCGGGGCGGCCTGCTTGGTGCCGACCTCCACGATCTGCGCGACCGGGGCGGAGAGCTGCTGCTGACGCAGCACCTTGCGGACGACCAGCTCGCCGTTGCGGTAGGTCAGGCGGTAGGTCACGTTGCGCGACCCGTTCTGCCCGACCTGGACCACGGCGTCGTCGCCGACGTAGCGCGAGCTGTCCGGCCGCTCGACGACGTCGAACGCGACAGCCTCCCCCTTGACCCGCTTGGTGACCACGCGGATGTCGGTGAAGACGATCTTGTCGCCGTCGCTGAGCTCGTGGTTGCGGCCCGGCTTCATCCGGTCCCGCTTGCCGACCTTGACCCCGAGCTCATCAAGGGCGTCCTCCACGGTCAGCGCGGTGAGCGTGCGCTTGACCGGCTTGCGGTCGCCGATCACCACGGTCAGCTTCTTGGGCGTGACGACCTCGAGGGCCAGTCCCGCCCGGTCGATGGTGCCGCCACGGCTGGTGGAGAGCTCGGCGCCCGAGAAGGTGCGCCCGATCTCGCCGAGAGCATCCTGCACGGAGGTGGCGGTGACCCAGTACGTGGCGGTCGAGCCGTCGACGCTGAGCTCCAGCGGACGGCCGAACCGCACCGAGATCCGGTCCCCGTCGGAGACCGGCTCGTCGACGGAGGGAGCGACGATGTCGTGCTCGCCGACGTCGATGCCCTCCGAGGAGAGCACGTCGCCGACGGTGCTGCCCAGGGCGTTGACCTGCTGGGCCTCCCCGTCCAGGGACAGGGTCACCGACTTGTTGAGCGAGGCGTAGCCGTACGTCGTACCGGCGACGGCGAGGGCCACCACGGTCGCGAGGGCGACCAGTGCGGGGCGGCTGAAGGTGAAGCGGGTGGTCAGGCGGGCGAGGGTGGAGTGTCCATTGCTGGGCACGATTCTCCGAACGTCGTCATCTCCGGTTCTCGGGTGCCAGCGCGGTGTGGCGCACCCGGCTCACCTGGGGGGTGAACGGCGCACACACAGATGGTTCGCGGGGCAGCCACGCGATGGGGCACTGCCGCCTGCACTGGTCAGATCGATCCCGATCCCGGCCATCAGTCACAAGACGATAACGATCATCGACGAGGGGTCCAACTCCTCGGAGACCCCCTCAGGCGGGGAACGTGACCAGCGTCTCGGGGCTCAGGCGGGGCACAGTCGGGGCACAGGCCGGGCTCAGGCAGGCTCGGGGAGGGTCACCAGGCGCCTCCGAAGGCGGTCTCGGTGTTGGCGTCCACCGCCGCGCACAGCTCGGCCAGGTCGTCGCCGCGCACCTGCGCCATGAACCGCATCGTCACCGGGACCAGGTACGACGCGTTCGGGCGGCCGCGGTACGGCGTCGGGGTCAGGAACGGCGCATCGGTCTCCACGAGCACCCGGTCGCGCGGCGTCACCAGGAGTGCGTCGCGCAGGTGCTGGGCGTTCTTGAAGGTGACCGTTCCGGCGAAGCTCAGGTGCGCGCCACGGTCCAGGCAGCGGCGGGCGAAGTCGGCGTCCCCGGAGAAGCAGTGCATCACCCACCGATCCGGGGCGCCCTCCTCGTCGAGGACGGCGAGCACCTCCTCGTGGGCGTCGCGGTCGTGGATCACCAGGGTCTTGTCTAGCCGTTTGGCCAGGTCGATGTGGCGGCGGAAGGACTCCACCTGCGCGGACCGCCCCTCCTCGCCGGTACGGAAGTGGTCGAGCCCGGTCTCCCCCACCGCCCGCACCTTGTCGTGCGCCCCGGCGAGCCGCTCGATCTCGGCCATCGCCTCGTCGAGCGTGCCCGCCGCGGCCTGGCGGGGCGCCTCGTTGGGGTGCAGGGCGACGCCGGCCACGAGCGCGTCGTACGTCGCGGCGGCCTCGACCGCCCAGCGGGCACCCGGCAGGTCGCAGCCGATCTGCACGATCCGGGCGACGCCGACCTCGCGCGCCGCCCGTAGCGCCTCCTCGGTGCTGAACCAGTCGTCGCCGTCGGCGATGTCGAGGTGGCAGTGGTTGTCGACCACGGGGTGTGGCAGCGGCTCGGGTGCCGGCGGGAGCTGACGATCGCGGCGGGAGCCGCTGGTCTCGTCGGTGGCGGATCGGGCGCGGGTGGGGCGGTCGGTCACGAGTCGGAGGCCTCGATCCTGGACAGGATCGCCGCGCTGCAGCGATCGGCATGCTGGGTGGGCACCCAGTGGGAGCCACCCCGGATGACATCGAAGGTGTAGGGGCCGTCGACGTACCGGATGCAGGCGTGGGCGGCTGCCCGGCCGACCCCGGAGTCGGCGTCGCCCCACAGGTAGGTGGTGGGCACCGTGGTGTGCCGGGCGAGGAAGGCACGGCCGGCGAACGGCATGCCGCGGTACCAGCCCAGGGCGCCGGGCAGGGCGCCGTACGCGACGATCTCGGTGCGGAAGCGGGTCACCTCGTCGGCCGTCATCCCGCCGCCGAGCATCGCCTTGTCGAAGGCGCCGCCGGCCTCCCGGGCACCGCGCTCGGGGAGTCCGCGGAGCTGGAACATCGCCATGTACCAGGACGTCAGCGCCTGTCGCGAGGTCACCAGAGCGCGCACGAACGCCTGCGGGTGCGGCACGGAGGCGGCGGTCAGGGTGCGCACCTTGTCGGCGTGGTGCGCACCGAGCAGCCAGCCGATCATCGCGCCCCAGTCGTGGCCGACCACGTGCACCGGGCCGCCGATCTCCTCGATCAGGGCGACGGCGTCCGCGGTCAGCTCCTCCATCGCGTAGTCGCGGCGGCGGGTCGGCCGGGCGCCGGGCGAGTACCCCCGCTGGTCGGGCGCGAAGGTCCGCAGCCCCGCGGCGTGCAGGACCGGAGCGACGTCGCGCCAGGCGCTGGCCCGCTCGGGGAACCCGTGCAGCAGCAGTACCGGGGTGCCGTCGAGCGGGCCCTCGTCGAGCACGTCGAAGCTCCACGGCCCGCGCCTGTACGACGTGATCCGCTCGCGCGACGACTCCTCGGCCCGGGCGGTCCGGTCGGGGGCGCTCATGAGCCGTGCACCAGGTTGTAGACCTCGCGCTTGGGGATCCCGGCGCGCTTGGCCACCTCCACGATGGCCTCCTTGCGCGGCACCCCGGCGGCCTCCCGTTCGGCCACGGCGGCCAGCAGGCTGGCCGGGTCGTCGGCCAGGTCCGGCCCGGCCGGGGCTCCGGCCACGACGATCGTCACCTCACCGCGCACGCCCTCCGCGGCCCAGTCGACGAGGTCGGCGAGCGGCCCGCGGCGTACCTCTTCGTGGGTCTTGGTGAGCTCGCGGCAGACGGCACCGGGCCGGTCCGGGCCGAACACGTCGCGCATGCTCGCCAGGGCCGCCTCGGTGCGGTGCGGCGCCTCGAAGAAGACCATCGTCCGCTCCTCCTTCGCCAGCGAGACGAGTCGACGCGACCGCTCGCCCGGTTTGCGCGGCAGGAACCCCTCGAAGCAGAACCGGTCCACCGGCAGCCCCGAGACGGCCAGGGCGGTGAGCACCGCGGAGGGACCGGGCACGGCCGTGACGTGGACGTCCGCCGCGACGGCGGCGACGACCAGGCGGTAGCCGGGGTCCGAGACGCTCGGCATCCCGGCGTCGGTGACGAGCAGGACCCGCTCGCCGGCCAGCAGGGCCTCGACGAGCAGGGGCGTGCGGGCGCTCTCGTTGCCCTCGAAGTAGGAGACGATCCGGCCGGAGACCGTGACGCCCAGGTCGCCGGTGAGACGCTTGAGGCGACGGGTGTCCTCGGCCGCGACCACGTCGGCGGTGGCGAGCTCCTCGGCCAGGCGCGGGGGGGCGTCGGCGACCCGACCGATGGGGGTCGCGGCCAGGACCAGCACGCCGGACGAAGAAGTCACCGCCCGATCATGACAGTCCCGCGACCACTGCGCGCAGTCCCCTCAGGGAGCGGCCAGGGTGAGCGGGATCAGGTCGTAGGTGTACGTGGCGATCGCGGGCAGGTGGTCGGAGCCGCGGATGTCGCGGGCCACCTCGGCCGAGGTCGCCGCCCGGTCGGACCAGATCTGGTCGATGTAGGACCGGTTCCGGGTCCCGCCCGTGCTGAGGTCGTGGTCGCGCCACATCGAGGTCAGCCCCCGGCGGGTGAGCCGCTGGTAGGGCAGGCCCCTGCGTTGGGTGGCTCGGTCGATCCGGTAGCCGACGTTCAGGTCGCCGAGGACGAAGACCTTGCCCCACTCGCTCTCGATCCGCTCCACCTTGACCACGCTGGCCAACTGCTGGCGGTACATCCGGAAGAGCTTGGGACGTCCCGGCCACGGCCGGCCCTTGCGGACCGCACCGGCCACGAGGTGGACGTTGATCACCGAGAAGTTCGCCCCGGTGGAGAGGTGCCGCAGGCGGACGACGGTGGCGTAGGTGTCGTGGTAGACGCCGCGACCGGCCTCGCGCTCGTTGCCGATGTTGCGACCGTGGGCCAGCAGGAACCCGCGACCCTGGACGAACTGGAAGACGCGCTTGTCCCAGATCACCGGGTTGGGGTTGGTGTCGCCGGGGCGGTAGACGCCCCACTGGGGCGCCCTGTCGAGGTGCTTGATCCGATCCGCCTGCCGGGTCTCCTGGAGACCCGCGACCTCGACGCGCTCCATCAGCTTGTCCACCGCCGGCTTGAACTTCTTCAGCGGACGCTTGCCCTGGAAGTTGTAGGTGGCGACCCGCACCGGGACCGCCCAGGTGGCCTCGTCCTCCTCCGAGGCGGCCGCCGTCGGCAGCGCGGACGTCCCCAGCAGGGGGAGCGCAAGGGGCAGGGCGAGAAGTCCGAGAGCCATGCGGCGAGCACGTGTGATCACGACATCTCCGGAAGCGTCTGGTCGAGCCGGGGGGCAGCACTCCGGGCGGTGGCGCCGCGGAGACCTTGACCCGACCATTCTAAATTCGCCCCGGTCCCGGCGCTGGCTTATCGGCGATCCCGGCTCGGTGGGGCACGTAGAGTCTGCGAGCGTGACCGCCGCCCCGACCTCCGCGCAGGAGCACGTCGTCGGGCGCCACGGGCTCGAGGACCCGGTGGTCTCGTGGTCCGCTGCCATCGGCGTGGGGCTCTTCGCCTTCCTGCTGCGGCTGTGGAACCTCGGCACGCCGAAGCTCTTCGCCTTCGACGAGACCTACTACGCCAAGGACGCCTGGTCGCTGGCGAACTTCGGCTACGTCCGCGAGTACTACACGACCGCCAACGACCGCATCCTCGACGGCGTCACGACCGACCTCTGGAAGGACGGTCCGTCGATGATCGTCCACCCCGAGGTGGGCAAGTGGCTGATCGCACTCGGCGAGATGGCCTTCGGCATGGACCCCTTCGGCTGGCGGATCTCGGCCGCCGTCGTCGGCTCGCTGATGGTGGTCGTGATGTGCCGCCTGGCCCGCCGCCTGACCGGGTCCACGATGCTCGGCTGCGTCGCCGGCCTGCTGCTGAGCCTCGACGGCCTGCACCTGGTCCTCTCCCGGCTCGCCCTGCTCGACATCTTCGTGGCGTTCTTCATGCTCTGCGGCGTCGCCTGTGTGGTGGCCGACCGCGACTGGTTCCGCGCGCGACTGGCTCGACAGGTCGCCGCCGGACGCGGCAGCGCGACCTGGGGGCCGGTCCGGGGTGTGCTGCTGCGACCGTGGCTGCTCCTCGGCGGGGTCTGCTTCGGTCTCGCGGTCGGCACGAAGTGGGTCGCGCTCTACCCGCTGGCCCTCTTCGGTCTGCTCGCCTGGATCTGGAGCGCCGGGGCCCGGCGTTCGCTCGGGGTCCGCTGGTCCATGCTGAGGTCCGCACCGATCGACGGGCTGACGGCCTTCGTGCACCTGGTCGTGGTGGCGTTCATGGTCTACGTCGCCTCCTGGACCGGCTGGCTGGTCCACGCCGCGGAGTACGAGCACCACCTCTCCGCCACCCAGTACACCCACTACGAGGGAGGCGAGAACTGGTCGACCCGCGACGAGCCGGACGCCGAGGGGCTGGCCGAGGTCACCCAGTCCCTGCGATCCCTGGCCGCCTACCACCGCGACGTCTACCGGTTCCACGCCCACTTCCTCAACGACAGCGAGCACACCTACGCCTCGAAGCCGTCCGGTTGGCTGCTGCTGAACCGCCCGGTCGGGGTGGCCGCCGATGTCGACATCGAGCCGGGCACCCGCGGGTGTGACGCACCGCCGGGCAGCGACTGCCTGCGCCAGGTGCTGCTGCTGGGCACCCCGGTGCTGTGGTGGGGCGGCGTCCTCGCGCTGGGCTTCGCGCTGGTCCGCTGGGTGGGCGCCCGCGACTGGCGTTTCGGGATGGCGGCGACCGGCGCCGGCGTCACCTGGCTGCCCTGGCTGCTGTACGACGACCGGCCGATCTTCTCGTTCTACGCGATCCTCACGCTGCCGTTCCTGGTGCTGGCCGTGACCCTGACGATGGGCGTGCTGATCGGGCCCTCACGCCAACCGTCGCGCCGACGGACCACCGGAGTGGTGGTGGCCGGGTCGTTCTTCGTGCTGACGCTGTTCAACTTCGCGTGGTTCTGGCCGATCTGGACCAACGGCCTGCTGACCCACGCGGAGTGGCTGGCCAGGATCTGGTTCGAACGCTGGATCTGAGCCGGCCGGTCGCCCTCAGCGCCGGTTGGCGAGGATGGTGCCGACCGCGCGTGCGCGGTCCGGGTCGATCACGGTGTTGACCGGGTCGACCAGCTCGAGCTCGATCGTCTCGTCCGGCTCGGCCCCGTCGTTCGGCTGGACGGTGATCACCACCCGGTTGCGGGAGAAGTCGTTGTCGTGCAGCTCGTGGTCGTCCAGCTCGTAGTCGTTGCCCTCGGTCGCCGTACCGCCCGCGATGCGCAGGCGCACGTACCCGTGCGACAGGTCGCCGGTCAGCTCGAAGACCATCCTCGGCTTGCCGTTGTCCCACTTCTCCTCGGTGCTGGCGGTCAGCTCCTTGAAGCCGACCGTGCCCGTCGTCGGCGCCCACCCGTCCTTGACCGGCAGCAGGTAGCTGGCCAGGGCGGGGAAGTGGTCGGACTCCGTGATCTCGTTGGCGATCCGGGTGCTCTGCGGCCGCCCCTCGGCGAACACCTGGTCGATCAGGGCGTCGTTGTGGGTGCCGTAGGGCAGGTCGAGGTCGGGGCTCCCCTGCCACATCGAGGTCAGCCCGGCGCGACGGAACTTGCGCAGCGGCAGCGCCTTGAGCCGGCGCTTCGCGTCCGCCTCGTAGCCGACGTTGAAGTCACCGAGCAGGAAGATCCGGTCGCTGCGGTCGGCTCGGCGCCGTTCGCTGCGCACCGCGCGCACCGCGCCGTTGACCTGCGTGCGGTAGAGCTTGTAGAGCTTCGGGCGACCGGGCCACGGCCGACCGGCCTTCACGGCACCGTGCACGAGGTGCAGGTTGATCACGGAGATGCGCTGGCCGCTGTCGCGGTGGACCAGGCGCACGATCGTCGCCCAGGAGGCGCGCTTGGCGTCCTTGCCCCCACCGTGCTCGTTGCCGATGTTCATCGCCTTGGCCAACAGAAAGCCCCGGGCGGAGTCGAAGTCGAAGAGGTCGCGGCGCCAGATGACCGGGTTCTGCTGGAGCGCCGGCGGCCGGTAGTAGCCCCAGTCGCGGTCCGCGATCAGGCGCTTGTTCTTCGCGTTGGCACCGATCTCCTGCAGACCGGCCACGTCGACCTGCGGCTTGAAGGCGTCCGCCGCCGAGAGGAAGCCGGACAGGCTCACACCTGAGCGGATGTTGAAGGTGCCGACGCGCAGCTCGATCGGCTCCGGTGCCGGGTCCGCGTCGCCGGCGGCTGCGGCTGCGGCTGCGGTCGCGGTCGCGGTCGCGGTCGAGAACGGCACGACGGTGAGTGCTGCGGCCAGGGAGAGCAGCAGCGGTGCGACGAGCGCGCGGGCAGCGGGGAGCGAGAGCACGAGACCTCCGGGGTCAGGTCAGGGGGGCTGTCCAGACTAGGCTCGCCGGCCTCGCAATTCGGGTCGAACGAGGGAATTCCCGCCCTGCGCCGGGCTCAGTCGAGGCCGAGCTGGTCGCTGACCCAGGCCCACAGCCGCTCGCGCTCCCGGTCCCCGGTCCGAGTCCTTCCGAGCAGGTGGGTGGGCCGTGGTCGTCGGTCGTGCCAGAGCTGTCCGCCGGTCGGCGTGGGCTGGGTGGCACTGAGCCACACCGTGGTCTCGGCGCCGCCCTCGGCGTCGCGCAGCAGGGGGCCGGTGAGCCGGTGGAAGGTCGGCAGCGAGTCCACCACGCCGGGGGTGTCGGCCCAGCCGGGGTGGGTGGCGTGGACGGTGATGCCCTGCCCTGCCCAGCGCCCCTGGAGCACCGGCAGCAGCTCGATCTGGGCGCGCTTGCTCCGGGCGTACGCCGTGGTCGGCGCATAGCTGCCCTTCAGGTACTCGGGGTCGTCGTCGCGCAGTCGCTGGCTGTACATGCCGCCCGAGGTCACCATCACCACCCGGGCATCCGTCAGCCGGGCTCGGAGCAGCTCGGTCATCAGCACCGGGCCCAGCACGTGCAGCGACATGGTCAGCTCGTGGCCCTGCGCCGACTCGGTGCGCGTGGACGGCATCGAGCCGGCGTTGTGCACCAGGACGTCGAGGTGCTCGACGGGCAGCTCGGCCACGAAGCGTCGTACGTCGTCGAGGTCGGCCACGTCGCAACGATCCACGTGGATCTCGGCGCCCGGCACCTGGGCGACCAGGTCGCGCCGTACCTCCTCGCCCTTCGCCACGTCGCGCACGACCAGCCGGACCTGGGCGCCGAGCCGGGCCACCCCGAGGGCGGTGGCCAGCCCGAGCCCGGAGGTGGCGCCGGTGACCGCGACCACCGAGCCGGCCAGGGCATCCGGCTCCGGGTCGTCCGGCCAGGTGGGCAGCCGACGCCGGATGGCCGGGCCGATCCGGGTGTAGCCGGGCGCCACCGTCCGGTCGAGCAGACGGTCCACCCCCAGGGCGACGGAGCGAGGCAGCGGGATCGGGGCCATGCCTCGACGGTAGTCGGAACGACCAACGCGTTGGCCGCCCGTGCCACGATGACGCATGAGCTCATGGCAGGCCGACTGGCAGGACCTCCCCTCCGACCTGGCCGCCTTCTGGCGCGAACGCCACCTGTGCACGCTGACCACGCTGCGCAGCGACGGACGCCCGCACGTGGTGCCGGTGGGGGTGGCCCTCGACCTGGAGCAGCAGTGCGCCTGGGTGATCACCTCGCCGACCTCGCGCAAGGCGCGCAACCTGACCGAGCACCGCACGGCCACCGGGGTGGGCGGAAGGGTCGCGGCCTGCCAGGTCGACGGCGCCCGCTGGTCCACCCTCGAGGGCACCGCCACCGTGCTCGACGACCCGGCGAGCGTGGCCCGGGCGGTCGAGCAGTACGCCGCCCGCTACCGCCAGCCCCGGGAGAACCCGTCGCGGGTGGCGATCCGGATCGAGGTCGACCGGATCCTCAGCTCCCGCAGGATCTGAGCCCGGGCCGGACCGGCGCGGAGCCCGGTCACCGCCCGATCAGGTAGAGGATCAACCAGACCAGCAGCGCGAGCACCAGACCGATCGTGGCCCACATCCACGCCGGCATCGGCGCCAGCACGGCGGGCTCCTCGGGAGCCGGGGGCGGGGCCACCACCGGTGCGGCCACGGTCGGCTCGACCGTCATCGGCCCCCCGCACCGGACACAGACCTCGGCCGAGATCTGGTTGGCCTCGGCACAGTGCGGACAGGCGGCCGAGGCGACCGAGACCCGCCCCACGGTGCCGGGCAGCCGGCGCAGCGCCATGTCGTCGAGGTCGCCCTCTCCCCGGACGATCTCGGTCGGCGTCCAGAACAACGGGTAGTCGCAGCGGGCGCAGAAGTCGGCCGACTGGCGGCGGTTCAGGCTGACCATCGCGACGGCCCCGCACTCCGGGCAGACCACCCGCTCGGGCTGGGACGCCGCCTCGTTCACCGGGGTCGCCGTGGTGGGGGTGGGTGCGCCCGAGGTGTCGTCGTCCGGACCGGGCTGCTCGAGCCGGGCCGACTCCTGGGCCTCACCGGACACCTGGGCCCCCACGCCGGGCTCGGCGGGCTCGGCGGGCCCGGCCGTACCGTCGGCCTTCAGGTGCTTGCCGGACATCGTGTCGCTCATCCCTGCTCCTCCCCCGATCTCCACACACACTCGTCCGCGACGTACAGCTCGGCGCGAACGTGCGCGGGCACCTCGTCGCGGACGGTGTCGACGAACGCTGCCAGCTCCAGCAGCCCGGTCGACGCCACCCGCATCACCACCCAGGCGGTGTCCTCGGGCGCCTCGGAGTCCCGCCAGATCCCGCCGCCCTCCTCGACCTCCACCTCGCTGCCGCTGATCAGCTCCAGGTAGCTGCGCAGCCCGCGGGTGGTCCCGCGCCAGGTCAGCGTGCTGGCCGCACTGCCGACGATCCGCCGCCGGAGCGCGTCGGGCATCGACTCGTCGAGGCTGTCCACCCCGATCCAGGAGCCCAGCCAGCGCACCAGCTCGGGTGGCGCGATGCTGAGGTCGACGACGTGCTCGATGTTGTCAGCGTCCTCGAGCAGGGTCGAGCCGAGCGTCTGGAAGATCCGCACGTAGCGCACGAAGAAGTCGTGCGACAGCATGCTCAGCGGCAGCTGGTTGATCATCCAGTCGTCCGCGCGCTTGGCGCGTCGTACGTCGGGCAGCTGGTCGGCGCCGCGGGCCAGGGCGTTCATCGGACCACCACCTGGTGCACGGCGGAGAGGAAGAGCGACTGCCGGTCGAGCCGGATCACGTCCTTGGCCGAGCCGAGCCGCCGCGCTGTGCGGAGGTCGTACTCGTAGAGCAGCGCCTCCTCGACCCGCTCGATCCCTTCGACCGCCTCGAGCAGCTGGGTGATGACGGCGACGTTGAGGTCGCCGTCGAACGGCCAGCCGATCCCATCCGGGCCGCCGACCAGGGGGTTGATGTAGCGGTTGAGGGCGTCGGTGGCGCGTTGACGCACCAGCCCCGGGGGGCGCCCCGGCGAGCTGTGCACCAGGGCGACGACCGAGACGCCCTGGTAGTACGGCGTCCCGACCTCCACCGCCGTCCCCACCACGCGGTGCTCGTCGAGCTCGGTGGAGATCGTGGTCAGCAGGTCGTTGGAGATCGCGTAGTCGTCGATCCGGTGGCCGGCCACGTCCCCGCGCACGTGCGGCACGACCAGCAGCTTGACCGCACCGTTGCCGCGCCCGGCCGGCTGGCAGCGCGCCCGGGCCACCTCGATCGACGACTCGAGCGTGAGCCGTTCGTAGTCGCCGGCGGTGACCGCCCGCTGACCGGTCCGCAGGGTCAGCGGTCCGCGCACCTTGGCCTCCGCCACGGACTCGGCGTCGACTCCCCCACGGGCCGGGGCGAGGTTGATGACGCCGTTCACGAACGGGACCGTGGTGCGCAGCAGGGTCAGCGTGCGGGCGCCGACGTTGCCCCGGCGTCCGCCACCGTGGCGGTAGCCGGAGACCTCGATCCGCGCCCCGTCGCGGGGGATCGCACCGTGCTGGCGGATCGAGCCGTCGGGGTAGCGCACCCGAGGCCCGAAGTGGACCACTCCGGTGCCGCTGTCCCAGACATAGGTGCGATCGGTCTCGGAGGAGCCCGAGAAGTCCTCGACCTCACGCCAGGTGGTCACCTGGTCCCCCTCGACGACGCGCACCTCCTCCCCGTCGCGGCGCGGCAGCACGGGGAACCGGGACACCGCGAAGCTCTGCCCGGGCGAGCCGTCACTGCGGCCCAGCGTCTCGCCGTGGAGCCGGACCGCGTGCTCGGCGCGGACGGTGCCGCCGAGGGCGGCCACCTCGATCGACCTGACCCGGGGCGAGGCCTTGTAGCTGGGTTGCCCCTCGGCGGGGGCGAGCAGCCGCGCCCGCAACCAGTACGCCGACTGGTTGCCCACGGCGACCGGGCTGTGCTCGACCGGGATCAGCAGCACGATGTCACCGGCACGGTTGAGGCCGCCGGTGGAGTCGGAGTGCACCCCGGCCGGGATCCAGCCCTCACCGTTCCAGACCTCCCAGACCAGCGGCGGCCGGGTCGGGTCGACGCCGATCCCCTCCGCCTGGGCCTCGATCGACAGCTGCAGCACCATGCCGGCGAGGCTCTGCCGGAAGCCCAGGCAGAACGAGTCGCCCGGTGTCAGCTCGGTCGAGGCGAAACAGCGCGCCCCCTGGGGGTCGAAGCGCAGGTCGTCCCACACGTCCACGGCGTGGGTCCCCGCCTGGGTGGTCGTCATCGCGGCCTCGAGGGTCGGCGGGCCGATCACGAGGTCGTCGAGCGTGCTGAAGACCACCGCCTCGGACTGCGCGCTGGCCCCGACCGTGGTCATCACCTCGGTGTTCGCCGGCACCACCACCTCGGACTCCAGCACGGCGGAGAGCCAGAAGGTGAGGTCGGTACGGGCCACCGCGGGCGGGAAGGGCTGGATCCCGACCATGTTGAGGAAGTGCACGTACAACCGCTCCGGGACCTGATTGACCCGGTAGAGCACCATCTCGCTCATCCAGGCGAAGAGCTCGATCAGCGCGACCCCGGGGTCGGAGACGTTGTGATTGGTCCACTCCGGGCAGTACTGCGGGATCAGACGCTTGGCCTCGTCGACGATGTCCTGGAAGGTGCGATCGTCGAGGGCAGGGGTGGGCAGTGGCATCTCAGGCTCCCGGTTCCGAGTCGTGGGGGATCACGTAGAAAGGGTGGACCAGGTTGCGCCGGTCGTTGGTGGCCCGCACGCGGTAGTCGATCTCCACGTGGATGAGGGAGGCGTTCGTGGCGTCGGGGACCGGGCGTACGTCGATGACCTCGATCCGGGGCTCCCACTGGGCCAGCGCGTCACGCACCGCCTCGGCGATCTGACCGAGCAGGTTGGCGGTGACCGGCTCGAACATCAGCTCCCAGATCCGGCAGCCGAACTGGGGGCGCATCAACCGTTCCCCCGGCGCCGTCATCAGCACGATCTCGAGCGAACGATCCAGGTCGGCGACCCCCTCGGAGAGGCGCATCGAGCCGGTGTGGTCGACCCCGAGCGGCCAGCCGAAGCCGCGCCCGACGAAGGTGGCGTCTGCCGCGGCCGGGTCCCCGCGGTTGGTGGACATCTCGGACATCAGTTGATCATCACCATTCCGCCCTTGAGGGTGAGGGTGCCGGTGGCCTCGACGGCCGTCGTCGCCTGGCCCTTGACACTGACCTGTGCGCCCTCGATGTCCGCGGCGACCCCCGCCTTGAGCTTGGCGTTCACGGCGCCCTCGAGGGTGAGGTTCTGTTTCGCCTTGATCGTCACGTTGTTGCCCTCGAGCACGACGTCACCACTCTGGGTGAGCTCGAACTTGGCGCCGCCGTTCGAGACCAGGATCGGCTTGTTCGAGATCTCGAGGTCGATCCGGTCCATGCCGATCCGGAGCCGGGTGCCGTCGTCGAGGGCGAGCTGCACGTGCTGCTCGCCCGGGGAGTCACCGTCGGAGAACTCCAGGAAGTACCCGTTGCGGGACGCGATCCGACGGGACGCGATCTGTCGCTTGCCCTCCTCCGCGAACTTGCCGGCAGGCAGTGCGTTCGCCTTGCTGAACAGGCCCCCCAGCACCAACGGTCGCCGAGAGTCGCCCTGCTCGAAGGCCACGAGCACCTCGTCCTCGACCTCCGGCTGGAAGACCACTCCGCGCTCCTTGCCGGCGCCCAGGGTGACGATCCGGGCCCAGCCGGACTCGACCTCGCCCGCCAGCGTCGTGAACTGGACCTTGAGCCGGCCGAGGTTCTCGGGGTCGCTCACGTCGGTCACCACCGCCGGGTAGACACCCTGCAGAGCGTCCGGTGCGGCCGAGCCCCCCAGCAGGTCGACCATGCCGGCGGGCCGGAGCGGCCCCGAGGTGAAGTGGGTGCGGAAGCCGTTGGGCGTGTAGACGTGCTCGACCCGGGTCACCAGGTACTTCCCGGAGGCAGGGCCGACCTCCGCCACCTCGACCACCGACATGGGCGTGATCAGGCCGGTGCCCTGGCAGGTGCCTCGCGCCGTGACGGCTGCCTTGGACACCTCGCCCCGCAGGGCCTCGGCCAGAGTCTTCGCCTCCTGGACGTCGAGGGGGGTGGGCGCCGCGACCAGCGCCGTGCCCGTGCCCAGCGACTTGCTCCGCCCGTTGGCCTGGTGCACGAACTCCGACTCGTCGCGGCCCTTCGGGACGACGCCGGAGTGCCTCAGCCGCTCCTGCTCCAGCCCGTCCCAACCGGAGACCTCCACCTTGCCGGGGCCGGACGACGTGGCCCGCACGGCGAAGCTCAGCAGCGTCGTGCCCAGGTCCAGCTTCACGACCGGTGCAGGTCGCCTGCTCCCCTTCTCGAGCATGAGCCAGCCGCGATCGTCCACCCACCAGACCACTCCGCACCGCTGGGTGATGGAGTTGAGGTAGTCCAGACCGGAGCCGGTCTGCAGCAGGTAGTCGTGAGCAGGCCCCCCCAGCTCGTCGGTGCCCTGCACCGACAGTCCGGCCTCGGCGGCGAGCTTGGAGATCACGTCGGAGTACGTCATGTTCTTGTGGGCGGTGGTCGCGTAGTGGTGGACCAGCTTGACGGCCGCGTCGTCGACGCTGACCACGAGCTCGCTGGCGTAGTGCTCCTGCTCGAGGCTGACGGCAGTCACGGTGCCCCGGAAGAGCGGTGGTGAGTCCGGGCCGGCGCCGATGACGACCTCGCTGCCGAGCGCGAAGACGTCGGAGGCGGAGAGTTCGAAGCCGGTGTCCAGGAAGCGCAAAGTCGCTCTGCCCACCAGGCACACGGATCGGTCCACCCGCGCCGCGGTCAGCAGGTCGAGCCAGCGCTGCGCCAACGGTGCGCCGTTGACCTTGATCGTGGGCGACTCCGGCGGGGTCGTCGGTGGCTGCGGCATCAGCCCTCCAACCGCGGGATCGTGAGCAGGGCACCCGGGCGCACGGCCAGGGGGTCCTCGAGGGCATTGGCAGAGGCGAGCAGCCGCCAGCGGGTGGAGTCGCCGTAGTAGCGGGCGCTGATCCGGTCGAGCGTCTCCCCCGGCTGCACCCGGTGCACCCGATTGGGCTTGGGGGTGCCCGACGTGGGGTTCTGGGGGCCGTAGGCGTGCGAGCGCTCGTACTGACGCAGCTCGAGGTGCACCTGCGCGCGCAACGGCACCCCGGTCGAGGAGAAGTAGGTGAAGGTCAGGCTGAGGTCCTGGACCACGGCCGTGAAGGAGTGCAGGTCGCCCCAGTGGAAGGCGACGGTCGGCGGCCGGGCGTTGTTGGTCGTCTCGTCCGTCCCCGGCAGCGACGGGTCGATCTCCATCAGCGAGAGGAGCTTCCCGGTGTACGCGGTGACCGGGGTGCCGTCGTTCGTGGTGTCGAACATCAGGTCGAGCCGCATCCAGCCCGAGCGTGCACCGCCGTACCTCAGGGTGGGTACGCCCTTGCCGGGCATCGGGTTCGACGTCCACTCGTTGCGCCGCCCCAGGCTCAGGGTCTCCGGGTTGTAGAGGCAGGGGATGTCGCCCTTGCCCTCGATCTTGAGGAACGCCTTCTCCAGCTCGGCCATCAGAAACTCCTCCAGTTGGGGCGGCCACCACGGCGCTCGAGCTCGTCGACGACCCGCCGTTCGATCCGGTCGACCACAGCCTCGACGAAGGCGTCCATCGCCGCCGGCGACAGGGAGGCGGCCAGGTCGCGATCATCGACGCTGTCGACGTCCTCGACGTCGTCGTTCGCCAGCGGCGATCTGTGACGCCGGATCGTGTCGGGGTCGCCGTGGCGCGGGGCGGACGCGGGTGAGCCCCCGGTCTCCCAGCGCTGGATCTGGTTCATCGGGGCACTCCCTCCGGGGTTGTGGGAACGACGTACGACGGAGTCCACCGTGGTGTCGAAGAGGTGCGCGGTGCGCTCCACGAGCGACCCCGCGCCGGGTTGGGAGCCACCGGCAGCGGTCGCGGGTGCAGCAGCTCCCGGCGTGTCTCGCCGGCCCGAGGCCGGGACCGGCGGCGAGCCGGGCGCGGTCCCTGGACCGGGCGTCGGGCCGGGCGCCGGCCGGATGCTGACCCGCGGGGGCGCGACGGTGAATCGCGAGCCCATCGAGGTCGCACCGGCCGACGGCGAGCGCTGGAGCACGGGCGCGAACCGCGAGGCCTCGGTGGCGGGGGCCGACTGGCCGCGGGGCATGTGGGCGCGGGG
>NZ_JBFIKK010000059.1:0-19299 GCF_041600255.1 Nocardioides sp.
GACGGAGACGACCCAGGAGAACGACGTGCACCTCACCGACGCAGCCCGACTGGGCCGCACCCTGCTCGACGAGCACGGGCTGACCGACTGGACGCTCGTCTTCGACCGCGCCAAGCGTCGTGCCGGCATCTGTCGGCCCGGTCTGAAGCAGATCGGGCTCTCCGGGCCGTTGACCGAACTGCACCCTGAGTCCGAGGTCCGCGACACGATCCTGCACGAGATCGCGCACGCCCTGGTCGGGCCCGGGCACGGCCACGACCAGGTCTGGCAGGCGAAGGCCCGCCGGATCGGCTGCACCGGGCTGCGTTGCACCGCCCCCGACCTGCCGAAGATCGAGGGTGACTGGGTCGGGCGCTGCAGCGCCGGCCACCAGGTCACCCGCCACCGCCGACCGACGCGACCCGCCGCCTGTGCGCAGTGCTCGCGCCGCTTCGAGGTGGCGCACCTGCTGACCTGGACGTACTGCGGGTTCGCGGTGCCGATGTCGAAGGGGTACGACGAGCACCTCCAGCGGCTGCTCGCGGCTCAGTCGGCGCAGTCGGCTCCGTCCCGACACACCGCCCGAGTCGGTGATCGCCTGCGCGTGCTGGCCCAGGGGCGCTACCACGGTGTCGTCGGGCGCCTGGTCAAGGTCGGACGCACTCGCCACCACCTCCAGGTCGGGAGGACGGTGTTGACCGTGCCGTTCGGGATGGTCGAACCCGTGGGTGAGGAGCACCGCGACCGCTGATCCGGCCCGCGGTGTGGCCTGCCGTGTCAGGCTTCAGGACATGTGGACAGCGTTCTCGGGGCCCGGCGGTGGGCGCCCGTGACGAATCTCCTCCTCGTCGGCGCCGGCCACACCCACCTGCACCTGGTACGGCGTGCCGCCGAACTGCTCGCCGTCGGCTACCGGGTGCGGCTGCTCGCGCCCCGGTACTTCCACTACAGCGGCCTTGCGTCCGCCACCGCCGCGGGCACGGTCCCCACCGAGGCCGGGCGGATCGACGTGGCCGCCCTGGCGAGGCGCGCCGGGATCGCTCACCACGACGGCACCCTCGTCGGACTGGACCGTGCCCGGCGGGTGGCCACCACCGCTGCCGGCTCCGAGCTGGCCTACGACGTGCTCTCGTTCAACATCGGCAGTGTCGTCGCGGAGCACGCGATGACCGTCGACCCCAGCGTGCTCAGGGTGAAGCCGTTGAGCAGCCTCAATGCACTCGACGAACGCCTCCGCAGAGCGAGCGCCGCGAACCCCGGAGGCTCCGGACCCCGGGTGACAGTGGTCGGCGGTGGCGCCACCGGCATCGAGCTCGCGACCCACCTCGCCGTACGCGACGGGGTGGAGTCGGTGCGGCTGCTCGAGGCCTCCGACCGGGTGGGCGCCGACCTGCCCGTCGGCGCCCGGCGCCGCCTCGAACGCCTGCTGGCCGAACGCGGTGTCGACGTGCGGACCGGCTGGTGCGTCGACGCTCTCGGTCCTCGCAGTGCGCGGAGCACCGACGGCTCCGAGGTCGCCCACGACGCCGCCATCCTCGCCACCGGGCTCGCGGCCCCTCCGATCGTGTCGGAGCTCGGGCTGGGTGATGCCGACGGCGTCCCCGTCCGGGACACCCTCCAGCACGTCGAGCACGACGAGATTCATGCGGTGGGGGACTGTGCGCACTTCCTGTCGCGTCCGCTGCCGAGGATCGGGGTCCATGGTGTGCGCCAGGGGCCGGTGCTGTTGGCGAGCCTGCTGGCCCGCGCCGACGGCACCCCGCTGCCGACGTACGAGCCACAGACCCGGGCGCTGTCGATCCTCGATCTGGGCGGGGGTCAGGCGCTGGCGACCTGGGGGCGCTTCTGGTGGCAGGGCCGCTCGGCGCTCAGACTCAAGCGGCGCATCGACAACGCGTGGCTGAGCTCCTACCGATCCGACTGATCGCCCCGAACGCTCCGAACTGAACCCAGGAAACCCTCACTTCACCCAGGGAGTTCTCTGGGTGAAGTGAGCAATTCACTGGTTAACCAGTGAAACCCCACCCGGTTTGAGTTGCGAGCCGCACCCGGGCAGGCTTGACCCCGATGACTCCTCCCGCTGACTACTGCGACTTGTGTGAACTCCCGCTGAGCATGTGCGTGCACGGCCAGCCTAAGCGGGTCGCCACGCCCGCGTCGGCCACTCCCGCGAAGCCGCGCCCCAAGCCGGCCGTCACGAAGGCCCCGGCGAAGAAGACCTGGACCCGGCGCACCCCGCAGGCCGAGTTCCGCCCGCACCTGCTGGCGATCCTCCGCGAGCACGGCGGCAGCAGCGAGGTCGAGGACCTGATGACCGAGCTCGTCGTCCGGATGGAGGGCGTGCTCCGCGAGGCCGACCACGAGACGGTCAACCAGGGCGAGCTCCGCTGGCGGTACGCCGCCCGCCTCGAGCGCAAGGCGATGATCGACGACGGGCTGATGCAGCCCGCCCAGCAGCCCGGCATCTGGCAGCTCACCGAGCAGGGGCTCGCCGCCTCCTGAGCGGCACCGCTCCACCCCCGCCGCCCGAACCCCGAGGGGAATTGACGCGCGCCCCACCCGGGCCTAGCGTCCGTGGCTCACGTCACATCTCTCGGGAGGACCTCCTGTGACCACCCCACTGCGCCGCGCCCTGGTCGCGTCGGCCGCCGTACCGCTCCTGCTGTCCGGTGCCCCCGCCAGCCACGCCGCCCCCACCCAGTCCACCAGCCCCGACGAGCGGACCCGGACCGGCCAGGCCCCCGGCGCGCCGGGCGACCAGTCCAGCTGGACCACGGGCGCCAAGCAGGGCATCGGCACCTCGGCCGGCACCCGATCCAAGGTCTGGTACACCCTCGCCGAGGGCGCGATGACCGAGGTCTACTACCCGCGCGTCGACGTGGCCAACGTCCGCGACCTCCAGCTCGTCGTCACCGACGGGGAGACCTTCACCGACCTGGAGAGCGAGGCGACCCGGCAGCGCATCCAGCTGCTCGACCCGACCTCGCTGAGCTACCGCCAGGTCAACACCGACCGCGATCGCCGCTACCGCGTGGTCAAGACCTACACCGTCGACCCGAAGCGGCACACCGTCGTCGTCGACGTCCGGGTCCGCAGCCTCGACGGTGGCCGGTACACCAGCTACGCCCTCTACGACCCGGCCCTGGCCAACACCGGCAAGCACGACTCCGGCCGCAGCAAGGGCCGCGCCCTCCTCGCCACCGACACCGCCGGCGACACCCCGGTCGCCAGCGCCCTGATGGCCCGACCGGCCTTCCGCGCCACCAGCAGCGGGTTCGCCGGCGTCAGCGACGGACTGACCGACCTCGCCGAGGACCACCGCCTCAACTGGCGCTACGACTCGGCCGCCGACGGCAACGTCGTCCAGATCGGCAAGCTCGGCCCCCAGCGCAAGGGCCTGACCCGGGCGACGCTCGCGCTCGGCTTCGCCGAGGACGCCCGTACGGCGCGTGGCACCGCCCGCGACTCGCTGCGGGCCGGCTTCCGCCCGCTCAGCCGGGCCTACGACGCCGGCTGGTCGCGCTACCTGCGCAGCCTCGACCGCGCGCCGCGCAGCGTGCGCCGCGACCAGGACCTGCTCACCCAGTACCTCGTGGCCGCGATGACCCTGCGCGCCCACGAGGACAAGACCTACCGGGGCGCCAACATCGCCTCGCTGACCGTCCCGTGGGGCCAGGCGATCAACGCCGACGAGGCCGGCGTCGGCGGCTACCACCTGGTCTGGTCGCGCGACCTCTACCAGGTCGCCACCGCCCAGCTCGCCGCCGGCGACCGGGCCGCCGCCGGCCGCTCGGTGGACTACCTCTTCGACGTGCAGCAGAAGCCGGACGGCTCGTTCCCGCAGAACAGCCTGCTCGACGGCACGCCGTACTGGGGCAGCCTGCAGCTCGACGAGGTCGCCTTCCCGATCGTGCTCGCCGGCCAGCTCGGCCGCGACGACGCCGACACCTGGGAGCACGTGAAGCGTGCCGCCGACGTGATCGTCAGCCGCGGCCCCAGCACCCCGCAGGAGCGTTGGGAGGAGGAGGGCGGCTACTCGCCCAGCACGCTGGCCGCCGAGATCGCCGGCCTGGTCACTGCGGCGGACATCGCCGCCGCCAACGGCGACGACAGCTCGGAGACCCTCTACCTCGCGGTCGCCGACGACATCCGGCGCCACCTGGTGGAGTGGACCTTCACCACCACCGGTCCGCTGGGCAACGGTCGCTACTTCACCCGTATCGACGACAACGGCGACCCCGACGACGGCCACCAGCTGGAGATCAACAACGGCGGCGGCACCTGGGACGAGCGCGAGATCGTCGACGGCGGCTTCCTCGACCTGGTCCGGCTCGGGGTCCTGCCGGCCGACGACCCGCACGTCCTCGACTCGTTGGTCGAGCTCGACGACACCATCAAGGTCGACACCCCGCACGGGGCCATGTGGTACCGCTACAACCACGACGGGTACGGCGAGAAGGCCAACGGCGCGCCGTACGACGGCACCGGGGTGGGTCGGCTCTGGCCGCTGCTCTCCGGCGAGCGTGGCGAGTACGAGCTGGCCGCCGGGCGCAAGACCCGGGCCGCCTCGTACCTCTCGACGATGGCGGGGGCCGCGAACGCCGGCTTCATGATTCCCGAGCAGGTCTGGGACGGCCCGGACGCGCACGGCTTCCGCTTCGGCGAAGGCACCGGATCGGCCACCCCGCTGGCCTGGTCGATGGCGCAGTACCTGCGCCTGGCCCTCTCGGTCGATGCCGGCGCACCGGTCGAGCGACCCGCGCCGGTCCACGACCGGTACGCCGGCGGCGACCTGCCCGCAGGGCCTGAGCTCTCGCTCACCAGCCCCGCCGACGGTTCGCAGACCTCGGCGGCCAGCGTGCAGGTCAGCGGCACCACCGAGGGGGCTCGCGCCTTCGTGAACGTGGGCGGGGAGACCACCGAGCTCGCGCTCGCCGACGACGGCTCCTTCGAGGAGTCCGTGCCGGTCGTCCTCGGCCCGAACACGATCACGGTGGTCGCCGTCGACGAGGACCAGCACACCTCGATCGTCCGCCGCACCGTCACCTCCACCAACCTCGGGGAGACGGTCGGAACGATCGCCGACCCCGCCGGTGACGACAACGGACCGGGTAGCTACGTCTATCCGACCAACGGAGCCTTCAGCGAGGGCGCCTTCGACGTGCGCGAGCTGGAGGTCGGCGACCAGGGCGACACCATCAACCTCGCGGTCACCCTGGACGGTGCGACCACCAACCCGTGGGGTGGCAACCAGATGTCGGTGCAGCGCTTCGACATCTACCTCCGCGACGGCGGCGGGACCGGCCGGGTGGCAGCGCGACCCGGCACCCACGCCGACCTCGAGGCGCCGTACGACCTGGTGGTCACCGCGGACGGGTTCGCCGGGATGGGCGTGCGTGACGCCAGCGGCGCTGTCGTCGGCCCGGCCGAGCTCACCGCCATCCCGGACACCCGGCAGTACGTGGTCTCGGTGCCCGCCGAGGTGTTCGACGGGATCGACCTCGCCTCCGCCGAATACGTGCTGACGATGATGAGCCACGCGGCCGAGGACGAGGGGGTCGGTGGGATCCGTCCCGTGTACGACGCCGACTACTGGGCCTCGACGGCCGGGACGGACATGTCCTGGATCCACGAGTACCGCTTCGGTGGCGGCGCCGGCGAGTGGACGGGCGACAACGCGGCCAAGGACACCGACACCTCGGACGCGACCGTGATCGACCTGTTCGTTCCGGAGGGGTCCAGCCAGGCCGAGGTCCTGGACTGGAGGTCGGGCAGCCCCGTGGTACTGCCGTACGTCGGGCTCTCGCAGCCCTGACCCGCCGACCGGCCCGCGCTAGTCCGGAAACCCCGAGTTTCCGGGATCGGCGACGGGCCGGTCGCGCGCGGTGCCAGAGTCGGGGAGCCCGCACATGTCGACGTGAGGATGACTCCCATGACAGAGACGCCCGCCCCACCTCCTCAGGCTCCCCAGGCCGCCCCAGCCGCGAACGGTTCGACTGGTCAGATCCGGGGGACCGGCCTCTGCATCGTGCTGGCGATCGTGACCTTCGGGATCTACTCCCTGTTCTGGTTCTACAAGACCCACGACGAGATGAAGAAGCACAGCGGACAGGGCATCGGCGGCGGCCTGGCGCTGGTGCTGGCGCTCTTCGTCGGCATCGTGATGCCGTACCTCACCTCCAACGAGGTCGGTGGGCTGCGCGAGCGGGCCGGCCAGGAGCAGAAGGTCAGCCTCACCACCGGGCTGTGGTACTTCCCCGGCATGCTCATCCTGGTCGGCCCGCTCGTGTGGTTCGTCAAGACCAACGGCGCGCTCAACGACTACTGGCGCTCGCAGGGCGTGCAGTAGCCGCGGGTCTCCACCTCACTCGGTGAGCTGGTACCCCCGTTCGATCCACGGTGTACGCCGCAGCTCGCCGTCGACCTCGTAGACGTAGCGGCTGCGGTCGACGGTGAGCGTGCCCGGCCGGTCCTTGTGCAGCTCCACGTAGACGACCTGCCCGTGCCCGTCCCCGTCGGGACACCACTCGGTGATCAGCCCCGCGTGAGCCAGGTCCACCTCCTGCGGCAGGGACCGCAGTCGACGCTTGGCCGTCTCTGCCACGACGTTCGAGAGCCGTCGGGGCGTGACTCCGGTGTCGGTCACCTCGATGCCCGAGTCCGGTGGATCGAGCTCGACGTCGACCAGCCGCACCACCTGCTCGCCCTCCCCGGTCCCGTCGGCGCACACGTACGGACCGTCGAAGGTGGCGTAGGCCCCGAGCTTCATGTGGGTGAAGCCGGCCTGGCTGTGGCCGCCCCGGAAGAAGACGTGCAGCGTCGTCTCGTCCCCCCCGAGCCGATCACTGCACCCGCTCGTCAGCAGGACCACTGCAGCGAGCAGTGCGGCCACACGGCTCGGTACGGCGGATCGGGAAGTACTGCACGTAGCGCGACTGCTCGGGACCTTCTTCATTCGACCAGCACTCCTTGGATCGTTTCGTGACGGTGACGGTCCAGGCCGTCTGGTTGGTCCAGCCGGAAAGGGCGGACACCTTGACCGTGCCGAGGTCGACACCGCGCTCGACGGTCATGTTCCGGGTCCTGTCCTTGGTGTAGCGGTAGTTCTTCTTGCGCGGCGTGCACCCGGCCGGGTCCTCGAGGTGCGGCAGGGTCGGCCGGATCCGCAGGTCCGCGATCAGCGTGTGCACGGAGTAGGGCACCCGGTCGGTGTGCTCTCCGGGGTACTCGCACAGACCGCGGTAGTGGAAGTCCTGGTAGTTGACCCGGTTGCGCACCCACCGGTCGACCACGTTGCTCTGGGTGGCCTGGTTGCTCGTGGCGATGGTCCGGGTGTGCGAGTCGGTGGCGCTCCAGGACTTGCCGGGCAGCTTCGTCGCCGTGCCCAGCGTGTGACTGGTCCCGGAGAGCTGCAGGACCGTTGCCTTGGCGCCCACCCAGTTGTTGACGAACATGAAGCGCTCCCGGCGGCCGAGGTGCTTCTTGCCGGCCGTGACGTCGCAGGGGTGACGGGCCGTGGTGGACGCGCGGGGCGGGGTGGTGGAGTCCTCGAGGGTGAGCCGGTGCCGGCCCGGGGCGCCCAACGTCTCGTGCAGCCGGCCGTCGGCCAGGTCGACCGTCACCGTGGCGGGGCCGGGATCGCCGGACAGCGGAGTCGATGCGCGATGCTGGGCGACGACCTCGCCGTCGTCGATCGTGACGGTCAGGTCGACCAGGCCCCACCGGTCGACGAAGCCGCGCAGCCGGGCGCTGGAGGGCCGCGGCACGACGAAGGTGCCGTCGGGGCGCGTCAGGGTCGGATCCAGCTGCAGGAGCGGGACCCGACGGCCGGGCCGCCACCCCTGCTCGGGGATCGCCGGGAACACCGAGACGCGGACGGCCACGCCGGGCGCGGCCACGAGACCGTGGCTCACCCGGCCGGAGAGCAGCGGTGGCTGCGGGTCGGAGGTCGACCAGGCGGGTGCGACCCCGACGAGAGCGGACAGCAGCAGGGCTGCCAGGACGGTACTGATGATGCGACGCATGGGCGCCTCCCGAGATCGGTGGTGGTGGCGGCGACGCTAGGAAGCGGCTCCGACAGCGGCCGGCGGCGGTCGACGGGGCTGGGGAAGGACCCGTGCTGCGGGGCTGCCTGTGGCGTCGGGGCGGCCCGCGCTCAGCCGCCGTCCCGGCGAGACTGACGGGCGAACCTCTTGAGCTGGGCGAGCGTCGCCTCCGCGCTGACCCGATCGACCGACGCCTCGCCGTGCCGGTGGCTGACCAGCCAGGCCTTGAGGTTGCGTCCCGAGACGAAGCGGACCCCGCCGTGCACCCCGATCGCGTCGCCCAGGCTCTCGTCAGCCCCCCACACCACGACGACCGGGGTGACCCGCGCCGGACGGCGTACCTCCCGCAGCGCCACCTCGGCGCGCCGGGCCGCGCTCGAGGCGGCCGCCAGGTCCCGCTGGATGGTGACCGGAGCGATCCCCGGGCTGCGCCACGTGGAGTCGAGCGCATAGATGCCCTGCGGGGTGACCACGAGGTGGTCCACGCCGCCCCCGACCACCGGGAGGTCGTCGACCCAGCCGAAGATGTGACCTCGCTGCTTGGCCGCACGGAGCACCTGGCGGGTGTCGTCCTCTCCCCAGGAAGGGCTCACCCGGAAGGTGATGCCCGAGCCGACCACGAAGCCGAGGCCCACCAGGCCGGCGAAGCCGCCAACCAGGAGCCCGTGCGCCAGGCCCAGCCAGTAGCCGTGCAGTACGAGTGTCTGAGCGGCCACCAGGAGGAGGAGGCCGCTCCCCAGCAGCAGGAGCGAGTGCAGGTTCCGTCGGGCGAATCGCCCGAACGACATCCGGCCGAACGACATCCGGTCGGGGGCGGGCACGGACGCGGGGCGAGGTCGGGGCACGCGACCACGGTGCCCACGATTTTACTTTCGGTAACCCGCCGAGACCTGATCGTCACCAGAACAGGGCGCGATCTGTCGAGGACCGGACGTAGCATGCGAAGGTCTCACGATCGACTTGCCGGCCCCCCCGGGCAGGTGCCGTACTGTGGAGGCTGAACTTGGGAGGGTTCATGTCTGGTGGCACTGCGCGCGCGAGCGCCCGATACCAGCGTCAGCCCACGGCTGCCGCCCCGCCACCCCGGCACGTCTACGAGCGCTCGGTGGCCGCCTCGATGACCACCGAGAAGGCACTGGCCCAGTTGCCGGACCACGAGTGGACCGTCCTGCACGACGTGGACTGGCCCGGGCGTCGCTACACCCACGTGGACCACGTCGTGGTCGGTCCTGCCGGTGTCTTCGTCATCGACTCCGAGAGCTGGAGTGGCACGGTCACCGTCGAACGTGGCGAGCTGCGGCACAACGGGCGCCGCTGCGAGAGCGCCGTCGCGGGTGCGGAGAGCGCGGCCCGTACGGCGGCCGGTCTGACCGCGGGCGTCCTCGACGCCCAGTTCGTCACGCCGATCCTGTGCTTCAGCGGCACCTCCGAGATCGTCGGGCGCTGCCGTACCGTGCTGGCGTCCTCGCCCTTCCACCTCGCCCAGCTGCTGATGACCCGACCCGCCGTGCTGGACGCCCGGGGCCGGGCGGCGGTCGTGGCCGCCCTGCACACCACCCACACGCGCGTCGCCTCGCCCGCTCGTCCTGCCCAGCGGCCGGCGTCGTCGCGCACCCGGACCGCGGCCCCGCCGACCCGGGGGTCGAACCCCCAACCCGCCCGGGCTGCGGAGCGACCTGACCCGCAGAGCTCGGCATCGGCGGCGCGCCGGGCCGAGGAGACGGCACGCCCGCACCCCGTCGACATCACTCTGGTCCGACCGCGTCGGGCTCGGCGTACGCCGGCGCTGCTCCCCGAGAGCCTGCTCGTCACCGCGATCGCCGTCTACTGGACGCAGCCGCAGATCCCGGTCGCGCTGGGCACCTGGCTGATCGGCCTCTTCGTCTAGCTCGGTGGCACGTTCGCGTCCTCGGCGGCCGCGATCCTCGCCAGCGCCTGCCGGACCATCCCCGGTGGGGGATTCGTGTGAGCCACCCCGTCGATCACGACCGTCGGCACGGTCTCGTCGCCCTGGTTCACGCTGCGGACGTACGCCGCGGCCTCCGGATCGCGATGGATGTTCACCCAGGCCGCGTGGTCCTGGTGGCGACGTACCGCTGCGGTCAGCGCCGAGCAGTAGGGGCATCCGGGGCGCCAGTAGATGGCCACGCCCTGTTGCGCACGCGCCAGGGCCGCGGCATGCGGGGTGGCCGTCGGACGGCCGAAGAGTCGACGCAGGAGGCTCATGGCGCAGAACCTACCCGCGGCCGCGCCACCTCCCGGTCCCGCCGTCGATCGAGCAGGGGTTTGAACCCCGCAGGCCGGGGGCATCTGGGATCCATGTCGCTCCTCGACAGCGCCCGCACCGCCGGCTCCAGCGCCGGAGATCTCCTGCTGACCGTGTCGCAGTCCGTCGGGCTGCAACCGGTGCCCTGGCTGCCACCCGGAGAGGTGCTGCCCGGTCGGGTGTTCCGGCACGGCCTTGCCGACGCCACGGGGGTCGCGTGGTGGGACGAGGCCGGCAGCGACGACGTCTGGGTCCGGCTGGCCTACGGCATCGCCCTGACCGGAGGTGCCCCCACCGTGGTCAGCCTCGGCATCCGGATCCTGGGCGAGGAGCCCACCGACCTGCTGCTCACCCATCCGACCCGCCGGCCCACCCCGGACGCGATGCTGGTCAGCGTGGCGCCGTACCTCGCGCCGGACGGGGAGATCGTCGTCCTGGGCGCCCGAGCGACCGGGTCCGAGACGTTCGAGCTCTCCTGCTCCCGCGGTGACGACGCCGCCTGGCAGCCGTTCGCCGACCTCCGGGTCTCGCCGGTGCCGCTGGTCGAGGAGAACCTGGTGCTCGACCCGAGCCACCACCCGCTGCCGGGGCTGGTCCACGGACTGGCGCAGCCGTCATCGGGCGACGACAGGCGCTGAGCTCACTCCAGCCAGCTGAGATCCGGCGGTACGTCGACCGAGTGGTCGGCCAGGAGCTCCAGCGGCACGATCTCGAGGGCGCGTTCGCTGGTCGAGGCCAGGACGACGGGCGCGGCGGCACCGGCCTGGTGCGCCTGCAGCCACCGGGCCGCGACCACGCACCAGCGATCGCCGGGGTGCAGGCCGGGGAAGGCCCACTCCGGTCGCGGGGTGGACAGGTCGTTGCCCACGCTGCGCTGGTGGGCAAGGAACTCCGGGGTCATCACCGCACAGATCGCGTGCAGTCCCAGGTCGTCCTCGCCGCAGGCGCAGGTGCCGTCGCGGCGGAAGCCGGTCATCGGGTCGGTCCCGCAGGGCTCCAGCGGGCCGCCCAGCACGTTGCGCTCGTTCAGCGCGGGTTCGTCGTGCTCCATGTCATCCGCAGTTGTCGCAGACGCCGGTGGGCGGGATCGCCATGAAGCAGGACGGGCAGATCGAGGGCTGCTCGGCGGCGCGACGTTCCTTGCGCAACCGGGCCTGGACCTGCTCGAAGCGCGGGGAGACCAGAGGACGACCGCCACCGGTGGGCACGTGCGCGCCGGCCCAGTCGTAGCACTCCATCCGGGCCTTGGCCGCGTGCTTCTCGCGGGCGGTCGGGTCCTCGAGGACCTCCCCGGCGCGCAGACGCATGACCTCGTCGAACCCGACCCCGGTCGTGCCGTCGCTCTTGTGCACCACCAGGGCGGTCAACGGGGGCTCCTGGCGGGCGTGGTTGCCGCGGGCGACCTCGGTCAGGACCGAGCCGATCCAGCTGCGGACCTGGCGGCGGGTGTGGATCCCGGAGAGCTCCTGGATCTCGTTCGCGAGCTCGGAGTGGTCGATCAGGCCGTGGTAGGTGCCGGCCACCCGGGCGAGGATCGTCTGAGCGGCGGGAACCCACGCCAGCTCGGCCTCCTCCATGGTGACCTCGACGTCACCCTCGTCGGCGACCTGGTCGGCGACCTCGGGGGAGTCCTCTGGCGAACCCTCTGGCGAACCCTCTGCCGACACCTCTGCCGAAGTCTCGGTCGACTCGTCGGGACCGGTCACGGCGTCGGCCTCGTCATCCGTGTTTCGCCAGTAGTTCTGTCGGACGTCAGCCACGCCGTTCCATTCCCGGCCGGGACGAGCCACACGCGGTCGTGCGGCCTCGAGTCCACGGGTCGTACCCCCAATGTAGGCCCCTCGGCCGAACCGTCGTGCATCGAGCCTCACGAAAGGTGCACATGCTCCCGACGCCGGGCGTAGGCTCGCGAACATTCGCGGGATGCACACCACGCACACGGGAGGCGCACGTGCGCCGAGCAGGTTGGGTACTGACCTCCCTCGTGACGGCTGTCCTGGTCAGCCCTGTCGTCCCCGCCCACGCTGACGAGTCCGTGGTCGTTCGCGGCTCGGAGTTCCCCGCGACCGGGCTCGCGGATCTCGCCGTGACCGGCTGCTCGGGGCTCTTCGACCGGGTCGCCGAGCCGATCGCCACCTACGTCACCCGCACCGACGCGGCACCCCGCGGGGAGCACGTCTACTCCCTCGACCTCGCCGGCGGCAACGCCGTGGGCGCCCAGTTCGCGGTCGGCTCGGTACTGGCCACGACGGTGGCCGGTCTGTCCCTGGCCTCGCCCGGCGGCACGACCGGGGTGGCCTACGTCGGCTACCAGGCGCCGCGCGACACCGGCACCGACTTCTTCTGGGTCGGCCGGTCCGCCCTGAGCGCGGCCCCCGGTGGTTGGCGCCCGGTGGACGTGGTCGACCGGAGCTACACCTGGACCCGCTACGACCTCGCCACCGGTCGGCGGGCGCCCCTTCCGGACGCGCCGACCCCGCCCGCACCGCAGGAGCCGGGGCCGATGGAGCCCTCCCCGGAGGTCGAGGCGCCCGAGACCGGCACGCCGGCCGAGTTCGCGGCCGGCCGGGGAGGCGACGGTCCCGGGTTCTTCGCCGTCGGGTTCGGGTGCGACGGTGCTCGCTTCTCCCTCGACGCGCTGCGCGTGGGCAGCCCCGGGCAGGTGACGACGTACGACCTGGAGGGCTGGACGAGTACGGCGACCATCGCCGGCTCGACCCACGTGATCGAGTTCGGTCAGGGCGTCGACCTCGCCGGGGTGCTGCGCGACAACACCGGCGGTTCCCTCGACCACGGACTGCTCCGGCTGGAACAGCGCTCCTTCGGACGGGAGACCTTCCAACCCGTCCCGAACGCCGCCCGAACCGTCGACGCCGGGGACCCGGTGGTCCGGGTGACCCCGACGACGCGGACCCACTACCGCTGGAGCTTCGCCGGCACCTGGTCGGTCAACGGCGCCGTCTCGCCGACCTGGGTCGTCGAGGTGACGCCCGTGGTGCGGGTCGAGCTGGCCCGCGCCGACGCGGAGCCGGAGCCGACGCGGGCGCCCGAGCCGGAGCCCGAGCCGGAGCCCGAGCCCGGCCTCGTGGTGACCGGGTCCGTGGCGCCGGCCAAGCCGGGGGTGCAGGTGACCCTCTGGCAGGTGGCCGGCCCCAGCCGTACCGCCGTCGGCTCTGCGGTCGTCGCGGACGACGGCAGCTTCCGCATCGAGGCGCCGGCCGCGGCGCGGCTGCCGGCCCGGTACGTCGTGACCGTGCCTGCCACCGGCGGCAACCTGGCCGGCACGTCCCGAACGGTGGTCGCCGAGGCTCAGACCAGGTCGAACAGGTAGCGACTCGACGGCATCAGGTCGAGGTCGCGGTCCGCGCCGATCCGCGCGACGCTTTCCATCAGCCGGGTGATCCGGCGCCCGAGCTCCTCGTCGTCGCCACCGCTGCCGTAGAACGCGTGCATGTCGTCGATCGCCGCGCTGGGGAACAGCTCCTCCACCAGTGCGTCCACCCGCGGAGCGCCGGACGTGAGCGGCTCGATGACGATGTTCTGCAGGTAGCCGAACGTCGCCTGCGTCTCGATCGCGACCGGAGTGTGCTGCTCCAGCCACCGGTGCAACCACTCCTCGCGGGAGAGCTCGTCGGGTCGGCGCAGCACCGCGACGTTGGCGAGCGTGTCGGCGCGCGACCCGTCGTACGACTCCGGCGGGTCGAGCGGGCGACGCTCCTCCACGCGGTAGCCCGCGACCCGGGAGTCGGTGCCCGCCAGTGCGTCCTCGAGCACCTGCTGGACCGCGCGCGCGTCCTGGGAGGTCCAGGCGCTGAGCACGGCGCCGACGGGGTCGGCGAAGGTCTGCAGCCGCAGGGCGTCGGCGACCGGCGCGTCGTCCAGGTTCAGCTGCACGCGCTGCACACCGACCGAGGCGAGCCGGTCGAGCAGCACCGGGTCGTGCAGGCGTACGCCGAGGTCGGCACCCCAGAGCAGGAACATCAGCTTCGTCGCAGGTGTCGTCTGCTCGGTCACCGAGTGCTCGCCGTCCGGTAGATCTCCACGGTCTGCTCGGCGATCGCCGACCAGCTGAAGGACTCGATCGCCCGCTGTCGACCCGCCCGGCCCATCTCGGCCGCCCGCTCCGGATCGCTGACCACCTCGATCAGAGCGGCCGCGAAGTCGGCCACGTAGCGCTCGGGGTCGAGCGGGGTGCCGGTGCCGTCGGTCGCCTGCTCGATCGGCACCAGCCGACCCGTCACGCCGTCGACGACGACCTCCGGGATGCCGCCGGTGGCGGTCGCCACCACCGCGGTCTCGCAGGCCATCGCCTCGAGGTTCACGATGCCCAGCGGCTCGTAGATGGAGGGGCAGACGAAAGCGGTGGCGGCGCTGAGCAGGGAGACGACGTCGACGCGCGGCAGCATCTCGCGGATCCAGATGACCCCGTCACGGGTCCTCGACAGCTCGTCGACGAGCGCGACCACCTCGGCCTCGATCTCGGGGGTGTCCGGAGCGCCGGCGCAGAGCACGATCTGCACCTCGGGCGGGAGCTGCGCCACCGCGCGCAGGAAGAGCGGCAGCCCCTTCTGCCGGGTGATCCGGCCGACGAAGACCACCGAGGGCCGGTCCGGGTCGACGCCGTGGGAGCGCACCCGGTCGGGGTCGTGGCGTGGCGCCCACAGCTCGGTGTCGATGCCGTTGTGGACCACGTGGACCTTGGCCGGGTCGATGTCGGGGTACGACGCCAGCACGTCGTCGCGCATCGCAGCCGAGACCGCGATCACCGCGTCGGCGCCCAGGTACGCCGTGCGCTCGACCCAGGAGGAGACGGCGTACCCGCCACCGAGCTGCTCGGCCTTCCAGGGGCGCATCGGCTCCAGCGAGTGCGCGGTGAGCACGTGCGGGACGCCGTACAGCAGGCCGGCGAGGTGGCCGGCGAAGTTGGCGTACCAGGTGTGCGAGTGGACCAGGTCCGTGCCCGCGCACCCGTCCACGATCGACAGGTCCACCCCGAGCGTGCGCAGGGTGGCGTTCGCGTCGGCCAGCTCGGCATGGTCGGCGTACGACGACGTGTCCGGCTCGTCGCGCGGCGCCCCGAAGGCGTGCACCCGGGTGGTGAGATCGCTGCGTTCTCGCAGGGCCCGGACGAGCTCGGCGACGTGCACCCCCGCTCCGCCGTAGATCTCGGGCGGGTACTCCTTGCTCAGGACATCGATGCGCACCCTCAGGAAACTACCCCCTCTCGAAGTCGACCGCTCCGAGCACTGCGCCGAGCACGATCGCCCTATAGCGTGGCGGACATGACGGCGTCGCACCGCAAACGTGTCCTGGCCATCGTGCTCGCCGGTGGGGAGGGGAAGCGGCTGATGCCGCTCACCGCTGATCGAGCCAAACCCGCGGTCCCCTTCGGAGGCATCTACCGGTTGATCGACTTCGCGTTGTCGAACGTCGTGAACTCGGGCTACCTCAAGATCGTCGTGCTGACCCAGTACAAGTCGCACAGCCTCGACCGGCACGTCACCCAGACCTGGCGGATGTCGACGATGCTCGGCAACCACGTCACGCCGGTGCCGGCCCAGCAGCGGGTCGGCAAGCACTGGTACCTGGGCAGTGCGGACGCCATCTTCCAGTCGCTCAACCTGGTCCGCGACGAGAAGCCCGACATCGTCGTGGTGGTGGGCGCGGACAACATCTACCGGATGGACTTCTCCCAGATGGTCGACCAGCACGTCGAGACGGGCGCGGCCTGCACGGTGGCGGCGATCCGGCAGCCGATCGAGCTGTCCGACCAGTTCGGGGTGATCGACGTCCAGCCCGACGACCCGTCCCGGATCCGGGACTTCCTGGAGAAGCCCACCGATGCGGAGGGGTTGCCGGACAGCCCGGGGGAGATCCTGGCCTCGATGGGCAACTACGTCTTCGACGCCGACGCCCTGGTCGAGGCGGTCACCCGCGACTCCACCCTGCACGGCTCCAAGCACGACATGGGCGGCGACATCGTCCCGGCGTTCGTGCGCCGTTCGCAGGCCGGCGTCTACGACTTCAAGAACAATGCCGTGCCGGGCGTCACCGAGCGCGACCGCGGCTACTGGCGCGACGTGGGCACGATCGGCTCCTACTACGCCGCGCACATGGACCTGGTCTCGCCGCTGCCGGTCTTCAACCTCTACAACTTCGACTGGCCGATCTACACCTCCTACGGTCCGCAGCCGCCCTCGAAGGTCACCCAGGGCGACCAGGGGCAGCCCGCGCTCACCGAGGAGGCGCTGCTCTCTCCGGGAACCGTGGTCAGCGGGGGCTCGGTGAAGCGGTCGGTGCTCTCGCCGGCCACGTTCGTCGGCCCCGGGGCCGAGGTGGCCGACTCGGTGCTGATGAACGGGGTCCGGGTGGGTGCCGGCGCGGTGGTGCGCAACGCGATCCTGGACAAGAACGTCGTCGTGCCGCCCGGGGCCCGGATCGGGGTCAACGCGCAGGACGACCTGGACCGCGGGTTCGTGGTCGAGGACGGACTGACGGTGCTCGGCAAGGACCACCCGTTCCCGTCGTGAGCCGTGTGCCGGAACCTCTCGGGGGGCCACCTCGTCCCATTTCCATGCGACGACGCGTGAGTCCGGTGACCGCCCTGCTGGCCCGGGGTCTGACCGTGGGCCTGGCCCTGGGTCTGACCGTGGGCACGCTGGCCGGCTGCGGGTCGGAGTCGGCCTCCCCGTCCGGCAACCCGACCAGCGACAGCGGTTCGCCCAGCAGCCGCAGCGAACCCGCCGACACCGTCGCCTACTCCGAGGTCGAGCTGGTCTCGGCGACGGCCGCGGGCGGCAGCGTCGACAACCTCGCCACGGTGCTGGCCGATGCCGACGACCTGGCGGCGTTCTCGGCCCAGTTCCGCGGGGAGATGCCCGGCAAGCTGCAGCGTGCGACGAACCGGATGCAGGTCGCCGACGGAGAGGTGCTGGTGGGTGCCGTGGTCTGGATCGGGTGCGACGTACCTCCCGGGGTGCGGGTGACCTCGACCGAGTTCGGCGTGGTGCTGACGGCGGAGAAGATCCTCAAGCCGATGCTGGAGTGCTTCGCTCCGGTCACCACGGTGGCCCTGGTCAGCGTCGACGCGGAGGCCGTGCCCGACGCCTGAGGTACGCCGGGCGCCCCCGCCTCAGCGAGAGCGCCCGACGTAGGGGTGCGGTGTCGGTCAGTTCGCGACGACCGGCAGGTGGATCACCGTGTTCTGCAGGACGATCGCACCGGGCGTGCGACTGCCCATCCCGACGAAGTTCTCGCTGAACGGGCTCATCAGCAGGTAGAGCGTCTGACCGGCCGGCACGTCGATCGCCACCGACGGCAGGGCGACCCGCCGGGCCTCGCCGTTGACCGGCAACGGTGCGTTGATCGGGAGCACGTTGTTCTGGATCAGACGGGCGTCCAGGGGGTTGGAGCCGATCGCGAGTCCGGCGAATGCCCGGTTGTTCACCCCGGCGGCGCTCAGCGAGCCGGTCAGGTACGGCGTCCCGGCGATCCGGATCGGCCCCTGGGCGACCGCGAAGGGCAGCGCCGGGCCGGCGAGCTCGGTCGAGGCGATCGTGCCGAGGTCGACGGTGGTGTTCGCGGCCACGGACTTCACGCTCGTGCAGGTGCTGTCCGGGGTGGCCAGGTGGTAGGCGCCGTACCCCTTCAGGCCGGTCTTCTTCTTGCGCAGCTGCTCGTCGAAGAAGCGCAGGGAGAGGTCCTGGAAGCTGCCGCCGGCCAGCTCCTTGCTGCACGGGTCCGAGGTCACGCTGACGCCGCGGGGGTAGACGGCCGGCAGGACGTGGCCGCCGTTGTAGCCGATGAAGATGCTCTTCGTGCGGGCCTTGCGGGTGATCGACCGCTGGAAGTTCTGCAGGCCCTGCTCGAGCGGGAAGAGCGAGTCGGTGGTGCCCTGACCCAACAGGGTCGGGATCTTCAGCTTGCGGCCCTTGCCGACGTGCCACTTCGGGCCGTTCTTCTCGAAGAAGGCGGTCAGGTTCTCGGTGCCGGGGATCGAGCCGTCCGGCCAGTTGCCGGTGGCGGCGCCCTCGACCAGGCCCTTGTAGACCGATCGGGGCAGCGAGTCGCCGGGCACGGCTGCCGCGGTGAGGGCGGCTGCCCACTCGGTGCGGACCACGTTCTCGGGAGCGAGGCTCTCCTTGAGGTCGTACCAGGTGATCTCGGGGGCGAGCGCGTCGAAGATCGGCCGGCCCTTGAGGCGCAGCGACTCGAAGGCGCCGAGGAACTGGTAGCCGCCGCCGTAGCTGCCGCCGATCGCGCCCAGGCGCGGGTCGCCGGGGCGGTCCTGGGTGACCCAGCTGAGCTTGCTGACCAGGTCGACCAGGGCGCGCACGTCATGGCCCTCCACGTCGGGGTTCATCACGTACGCCTGGCCACCGCTGGCGCCGAAGCCGCGCTGGTCGAAGGAGAGGACGCCGTACCCGGCGTCGGTGAACTTCTGGAACGACGCCGCGGACCTGGTGCGCGAGCCGCCCCAGCCGTGGCTGTGGAAGATCAGCGGCACGCGGTGCTTGGCGTCGGCGCCGACCGGCTGGAACAGGGTGTAGCAGATGTCGACCGGGGCCGTGGAGCCCGGATCCGGGACGCTGGTCAGGCAGGCGTCGGTCACCGTCACGGCCTCGGCGGCCTGGGCGGTGGTCGCGGGAACGGCGGTCAAGGTGGCGGCCGCGAGGGCGGCGGCTCCGGCAGCCAGGGCGATGCGTGACTTCATCAGGATCCTCGGTCGAAGGGGACGTGATGTGACTAACGCGGCTTCGGCGACAGGGTCACGCGGGCCAGACCGGTTGTCCACAGGTCGGAAAGCGTCGGTTTCGGTGCCGGGACGCCGGGGGTACGTTGCCCGCGAGGCACTCGGGTGCCTCGATCGTCTCGGGAAGGACTCTGTGTGTTGCGCTCTCGGATCGCGTTCGGACTGGCTGCTCTGGTGCTGGTGGGGGGAGGGTGTTCCTCCGATCCGGAGCCGAACGTCGCCGAGCCGACCGCGAGTGTGAGTACGGCGCCGCCGCC